>JAIEOM010000006.1 GCA_019750455.1 Sphingomonadales bacterium
GGCGACAAGGTGCGCGTCCACGGCGCACCGATCCAGATTCCCTTCGGCACCCGTCAGGTATTCGAGCGCCGCGCGACCGTGACCCGCGCCAGCCCGCTGATGCGCGGTCTGACCAAGATTGCCGCCTATTTCGACCTCAGCGAACTCTATGAAGTGAGCTTCAACGCCGGGAGGATCAAATGAACGCCTACAAGCCGATGACCAGCGAAGAAGCGATGGCAATCGCGACGCAGGACACGATGCTGACCCCGCGTTTCTACACCACCGATTACGACGCATTGGATGCGATCGACGTCAGCCCGGTGCGCGCAGAATGGGATCAGTTGATTGCCGACATGGTGGGCGATCCCAACAAGCTGCACTTCAAGCATTCGGACCGCTTCAAGGGCGTGATCGAAGGGCTTGAACCCTCGCTGCGGCAGGAGTTCACCGATTTCCTCGTCAGCTCGATGACCTCGGAGTTTTCCGGCTGCGTGCTCTATGCCGAGATCGCCCGGCGCACCAAGAACCCGGATGTGAAGCAACTCTTCCGCCTGCTTGCGCGCGATGAAAGCCGCCATGCCGGTTTCATCAATGAAAGCCTGAAGGATGCCGGGATCGGCGTCGATCTCGGCTATCTGACGAAAACCAAGAAATACACCTATTTCAAGCCGAAGTTCATCTTCTACGCGGTCTATCTCAGCGAGAAGATCGGCTATGCGCGCTACATCACGATCTTCCGCCATCTGGCGCGCAACCCGCAATACAAGTTCCACCCGATCTTCGACTGGTTCGAGGAATGGTGCAACGACGAGTTCCGCCACGGCGAGGCTTTCGCCATGCTGCTGCGCGCCGATCCCAAGCTGCTGGAAGGCGCGAACAAGCTGTGGGTGCGCTTCTTCCTGCTGTCGGTCTACGCGACGATGTATGTGCGCGATCACAACCGCCCGGTGTTCCACGCCGCGCTGGGCGTCGATCCGACCGAGTACGATTACAAGGTCTTCGCGATCACCAACCAGATCGCCCGGCAGGTCTTCCCGGTCGAACTCGACATCGACAGCCCGGCCTTCCGCCGCCAGATGGAAAAGCTGCGGCTCGCCGCTGAACGCATAGAGGAAGGCAAGGCGCGCGGCGGGATCGGCGGGATGATCACGCGAGCTTCGGGCATGGCCGGTGCCGGCCTCGCCTTTGCGCGGATGTACCTCCAGCGGCCCAAGGCCAACGCCCTCCCCCGCTCGATCCGTCTGCAACCCGCGTGGTAAGCTGGAGCGGCCATATTGTGCCGTTCATCGTGACGGTGGCGATCTGGTTCGTCGCGACCGGGCTGATCGCCTGGGCGGACAACCGTGAACGCGCCACGTTCTCGACCAGCCTGATGGTGGGCAGCCTTGCCGGGATCGCCGGATTGCTGGTGATCCTCGTCTCCTCGCTCTCGACCGAGATGTGGGCGGTCTACCTGTCCTTTATCGGCGCGCTGATGGTGTGGGGGTGGCATGAGCTTTCCTTCCTCACCGGCGCATCCGCAGGTCCCCGGCGGGGCCCGAGCAATCCGGCGCTGACCGGCATCGCCCGCTTCCGCCAGGCCGCCGCGACCGTGATGCATCACGAGGTCGCGCTCGCGGTCACCGCGCTGCTGCTCATTTCGCTTTCATGGGACGTGCCCAACCAGATCGGCGCGACGGTGTTCGTGCTGATGTTCGCGATGCGGCTGGTCTCGAAGATCAACCTCTTCGTGGGCGTGCCCAATTCGACCTCGGAGATGCTTCCCGAGCAGCTCGCCTATCTGAAGACCTATTTCGGCGCGAACCGGCTGACCGTGCTGCTGCCGCTGTCGATCGCCGCGATCGCCGGTGTGACGGTGTGGTTCGCCAAACTCGCCCTCGCCGCGCCAGTGGGCAGCGCCGAGATGGTGGGAGCAAGCCTGCTCACCACGCTCGCCCTGCTCGGCGTGCTTGAACACCTGTTTCTGGCCCTCCCCTTCCGTGACGGGATGCTGTGGGGCTGGGCCTTACCGAAGCGCCGCGCGGCGGCTGCGACCAGACGAGATTGACGACAATGACGACTACAGAGGGAACCCCGATGGACTTCGAAGCCTTTTTCGCCGGCGAGCTCGATGCAGTGCGTGCTGACGGCCGATACCGGGTGTTCACCGACATCAAGCGCCACCGCGGCCGCTTCCCGCATGCCACCCGTTTCATCGCCGATGAAACCCAGGCCGTGACGGTGTGGTGTTCGAACGACTATCTCGGCATGGGCCAGCATCCTGCGGTGCTCGAAGCGATGCACACCTGCCTTGACGAATGCGGCGCGGGTGCCGGCGGCACGCGCAATATCTCGGGCACCAACCACTATCATGTCGAACTGGAAGCCGAACTGGCCGACCTGCACGGCAAGGAATCCGCGCTGCTGTTCACGAGTGGATACGTGTCAAACTGGGCGGGCCTTGGCACGCTGGCGAGCAAGATCCCGGGCTGCGTCGTGTTTTCGGACGCGCTCAACCACGCCTCGATGATCGAAGGCATCCGCCACAGCCGCGCGCCCTACAAGGTGTGGCGCCACAATGATGCGGAACATCTCGACGAATTGCTGTCGATGTACGGGCCCGAAGTGCCCAAGCTGGTAGCCTTCGAGAGCGTCTATTCGATGGACGGTGACATCGCCCCCATCGCCGACATCCTCGACGTGTGCGAGAAACACGGCGCGATGAGCTATATCGATGAAGTTCATGCGGTCGGCCTCTACGGCCCGCGCGGCGGCGGGATTGCCGAGCGTGAAGGCCTGATGGACCGCATCACGGTGATCGAAGGCACGCTGGGCAAGGCCTTCGGCGTGATGGGTGGCTATATCGCGGCCAGCGCCAACCTCGTCGATTTCGTGCGCAGCTTCGCCAGCGGCTTCATCTTCTCGACCGCCCTGCCCCCCGCCGTTGCGGCGGGCGCAGCAGCGAGCATCCGCCACCTCAAGGTGAGCAGCGCCGAGCGCGAGCTTCAGCAGAAGCGGGTGGCGCAGGTGCGCCGTGCGCTCGACATCATGGGCATCCCGCACCTCGACAACCCGAGCCATATCATCCCGGTGATGGTTGGGGACGCGAAGAAGTGCAAGATGATCAGCGACTGGCTGATGGACAACCACGGCATCTATGTGCAGCCGATCAATTACCCGACCGTGCCCGTCGGCACCGAGCGGCTGCGCGTCACGCCCTCGCCGGTGCACAGCGACGGCGATATCGACCGGCTGATCAAGGCCCTGTCCGAGATCTGGTCGCATTGCGAACTCGCCCGGATGGAACAGGCGGCGTAAGCCCGATGTTTCACGTGAAACGCGGTCCGACAGGGGTCTAGGAGGGGGCTAAGAGGGGTCTGAAGGGGGTCTAACCGCCGCCAAGCGCCTTGCCATGCACCCAGAAAACACCAACCGCTAACAGGCTCTCCCTTGGACGGGAGTGGAGGGCGGATGCCATGGGGGTGGCGTCCGCCCTCCTTTGCTTTCAGGGCCTCACTTGCCCTTGTCCGAAAAGCTAAGGTGCCGGTTCGAGCAACACGATGCGGCCGGGCTTTGCGATCTGCACCGCCCCGCCGGATACCCTTACCACTTGATCGCTGTAGCTATCGCGCAGCACTGTGCCTTCGGCAAAGACCGTCCCCGTCCTGATAGTGACCGGACCATCCTGTCCGGCAGTCATCGCCACCACCACCCGGTCGGCGATCCCCGCCTCGGCGATTATGCGCCCGAAAGTGTAGGGCCTGATGCCGAGCTCGTAAGGCCGCCCCGCCCCGATCGCCGGATGGCGTGCGCGGAATTGGCCCAGCTTCTGCCAGTGCCGGAGCATCGCCTGCCCGGGCTCGGTACTGGCCTGCTGCCAGTCAAACACCGAGCGCAAGGTCGCATCGCCCTTGGTGCCGGGAACCACCAGCGACCGGGCGATCTCGTCTCCATAATAGATTTGCGCTCCGCCCGGTGCGAGCAACAGCGCCTCGGTTGCCGCGAAATGAACGGCTCGGGCCGGGTCGTGCGGGCCCATGTCATCATGGGACGCGAGATAGTTGAGCGTTGCCCGTCCGGCAAAGGCCCCTGTCGCCAGCTCGGCATCGAAGGCGCGGTAAAGCGCGGAAAGCGGCATCTTGAGGTGCGCAGGGAAACCCATATTGATCGTGCCGTCAAAACCGTGGTCGCGGAAATCGACGACCCGGTCGCCGTAGTCATAAGCCGCGCCGACAGTCTGGCCATTGGCGAGCAGGCCGTGATTGAACACCTCGCCGACCATGTAGAACGGGCGATCCCCGCCGATCCGCGCAGGGTTGCGCGCACGCCAATCGGCAAGGGCAATGGCGGCTTCCCGCTTGAGCACGCCCCACAATTCGGGATCGACGTGCTTGGCTGTATCGACCCGGAACCCGTCGATACCGTAATCGCGCACCCAGTCGGTCAGCCATTTGACCAAATAATACCTGGGCGCACGCGGATAGCCGGTCCGCGCGAAGAAGCTGTCGAGCTCGGCCAACTCGCGCTTCAGCCGCCCTTCCTTGCGCCATTTGGCGATCAGGAAGTCGGGCAAAGCCACCGGTGCTTCACTGTCGGTGCGCATGTCCTGCAAGGTGAAGGACAGTTCGCAATCGACCGTGCCCGCATAGCTCTGGTAGTCGCACGGGGGCTGGCGGCGCACCCATGTTTCGGGCCAGCGCGGATCGAGCGGCGTCACCGGCCCCGCATGATTGGCGATCACATCGACGATCACCCGCAGCCCCTTGCCGTGCGCCGCCTTCACCATCGCGGCAAAATCGGCTTCGGTGCCGAGATTGGGGTCAATCGCTGTCCAATCCTTGGGCCAATAGCCATGATAGGCATAAGTCAGCCCCCATTCGCCTTCATCGACGAAGCCGTGGACGTTCTCGATCACCGGGGCCGTCCAGATCGCATCAACACCGAGATCGTTGAACCAGCCCTGTTCGATCTTCTGGGTCAGCCCTTTGAGATCGCCGCCCTCGAAGCTGCGCAACGGTCCGCCATCGCGCTTGCGACCGACCATCCGGTCATTCGCGGGGTCGCCGTTGGCGAACCGGTCGGTCAGCAGGAAGTAGACCGTCGAAGCACGCCATCGCGGGTCGACGGCCTCTTCACGATCCGCGGTTTCATCATGGGCTTGCAGCGTGGCTGGCACCAGGCTGCTACTCGCCGCGGTGGCGAGCGCCATCGCAAGCACCCGCGACACTGTGAAACGGATCATTTTCGGCCCCTATTCGTCTGACTCGGCCAAGTTTGGTCCGGCCCGGCAAAGGGTCCGGCAGGCGCTCTCACTTCACCGGAATGAACCGCACCGCGACCCCGCCCGAGGCAGCGAGGCGGACAGCGAAAGTCTCGCCGCCCGTGACCACCTTCTCCTCGATCACGATGTCATAGGGGTTGTAGTCCCAGTGCGCGTGCGCGCCGTCGCGGTAGATTTGTGCGCGGTATTTCTTGCCGGGTTCGAGGAAGCTCAGCGCCAGCGACAGGTCGCGCGGGTTCTCGTCGGTCACCGCGCCGAGGAACCATTCCTTGGACTTCCGCCCCTGCCGCGCCATCGCGACATACTGACCGACCTCACCCGCCAGCGCGATCGACTGCTCCCAGTCGGCTTCGACATCCTTGATGAACTGGAAGGCATCGAGGCGCTTTTCGTAGTTCTCGGGCAGGTCGGCGGCCATCTGGAGCGGCGAGTAGATCGTCACATAGGTCGCAAGCTGCTTGGCCAGCGTCGTCTGCGGGCGGTTCTTCGGGTCGCCGCGCGGCATGTCGGGGCGCACCGGAGCGCGCTCGTTGGGGCGCAGGTCGAAGATGCCGGGCGTGTAGTCG
The DNA here is from genome assembly GCA_019750455.1 of Sphingomonadales bacterium. Taxonomy (GTDB): domain Bacteria; phylum Pseudomonadota; class Alphaproteobacteria; order Sphingomonadales; family Sphingomonadaceae; genus Erythrobacter. The sequence continues at coordinate 5,809 of JAIEOM010000006.1, forward strand.
AACGGCCCGGCCAGCAGCGCGGTGAAGGCGAGCATCGGCTCGTGGCTCGGCGGATTGGGCGGCGTACCCCAGGCGTTGAACTCCATCCCCCGCGCACCCTCGCGGGTCATCCAGTTGGGATAGGTGCGGCGCAGGCCCGTGTCCTTGACCGGTTCGTGCGTGTCCATCGCGATCTGACGCTCGGCGGCGGCCTTGATCACCTTCAGGTGGTGATCGATCATCCGCTGGCTGTCGTAATATTCATAGTGCCGGATGCCCTTGTCATCCACCCACACCGCATCGCCGGCATCGGAAACATATCCGGTCTTCACGTAGTTCGAGCCGATGGCCTTGACGAGATCGAGCCCGGCTTCGAGCTGGTTCTCGTAGTTGGTGAGGTTGGCCGACGTCTCGTGGTGCACGATCAGCTGCACGCCCTTGGACGCGGCATACTTGCTCAGCGCCTTGATGTCGTAATCGGGGTAGTTCTCGGTGAAGCTGAACAGGTCGCCATTGTTGAACCAGTCGCCGTCCCAGCCCTTGTTCCAGCCTTCCACCAGCACGCCCGAAAAGCCGTGCTTGGCGGCGAAATCGATGTAGCGCTTCGTCTCGGCAGTGGTGGCGCCGTGGTACTTGTTGCTCGCCCAGGTCCGGTCATTGATGTGCATCGCCCACCAGATGCCGATATACTTGCCCGGCTTGGCCCACGACACATCGCCCAGCTTGTTCGACTCGTTGAGGTTGAGGATGATGTCGGAATTGATCAGGCCCACCGCATCGCGCGCGATCTGGATGGTGCGCCACGGGGAATTGAACGGGGCCTTGGTTTTTACCTTCGGCCCGCCCGCCCAGTTGCGCAAATTCGCCTGGAAATTGCCGGGACGAAGCTGATCGAGCGACATCGAGGAGTAATCGACCAGCGCCGCCTCGTGGATCGCCATGTGGATGCCGCCGGGTGTGCGGAAGGTTGACGGCGTATGCGCATCGTCAACCTCGCCCGCCGGGGCGACGCGGTAGATGTATTCGTTGCGGTTGAATTCGTCCGACGGGGTGTACCACATGGTGGTCTTGTCCCCGACACCGAACTCGGTCAGCTCCTCGACGATGGCGATATCGCCTTGCAGCCCGGGCTGTTCACGCAGTTCGTACCGGAAGCCGATGCCGGTGTCGAAAGCGCGGAAGCGGACGGTGATGTCGCGCGCGGGGCCATCGGTTTCGGTGCGGAAGGTGACGGCAAGCTCGTTGTGCTGGTCACGCACCAGTCGCCGCTCGCCCCAGGGCTGCTCCCACGTGGTGTCCTGCGAAGCGCGGGTCGATCCGGCGATCGCCATGCCGCGTTCGAAGCCGTGATGTTCGGCAAACAGCATGCCCAGCAGCGAAGGCGCAATCACCTGCTCGCCGTCAAAGGCGACGGCATAGGTCGCGCGGCCGCCATCGTCGCTGACGGTGACGGTGATCTTGCCGTCAGGCGAGGCCAGCGTGAGGCTCTCGGCGGCGGCAGGCGCGGCTGCCCCCATTGCCGCCCACGTGATTGCGGCCATCGCCACGAGCGGTTTCCAGTGCTTCGTCATTCGTCCTCTCCTCGCGGCCGGGGGTGCCGCCTCACTTGGTCTCTCTGAAAATCCGGAAGCCCCATGCGGGCAGTTCCAGCGCCTCGCCGCCCGTGAAGGTCGCGGGCTCGCCGGTCAGCGCGTCCACATAGGTCCCGTGGTGGCGCGCCTTGTCGAAAGTCAGCTTGTGGGCCCGGGGCGAAAGGTTGAACACGGCGAACATCCGGCCGCCCTTGTCGCCGCGCGTGAAGGCGTAGACATCGCTCGCCTCGCTCGTCGGCACCTCCACCATGCCCGCGCCGAAGCGCCCGTTGTGGAGCGCGGGCGTGGTGGTCTTGAGCGCGATCAGCTTGCCCAGCAGCGCGGCATGGCGGCCTTCCTTCCACACGATCGGATCGCGCTCGAAGAACTTCAGCTGGCGGTCGTTGTCGGCCTCCTGCCCGTTGTAGATCAGCGGCAGGCCCGATCCGGTGAAGGACAGCGCAATCGCCGCTTCATAGGCCGGGCCGTATATCTCTGCCGCGACCCCGTCCCACGAATTCTGGTCGTGGTTTTCGGTATAGACCATGCGCATCGCGGCATGGGGCCAGGTCTCGGACTGTCCGGCGTAGTAACCACGGATCGCCCCTGCCCCGCTGCCGTCCTTCACAAGGCGCTGCATCGCCTCCTTCCAGCCCCAGCCATAGGTCGCATCGAAGGCGCGGGCGTGGAGATCGCGCTGCTCCCATTCGGCGAGCATGAAGACGGGCTTTATCGCATCCAGCTCGGTCCGCGCGGTTTCCCAGAAATCGGTCGGGACATAACCTGCAACGTCCGCCCGGAACCCGTCGATCCCGTATTCGCGTACCCAGAAAGCGAGGCTCTCGGTCATGTAGTGGCGAAGGGCCGGCTGCGAATAATCGAAGTCCGCCACGTCCGACCAGTCGGTGCCTGCGGGGCTGGTCAACGCACCTTCGGGCGTGCGGGTGTACCATTCGGGGTGCTGGAGCGTGAGCGGATTGTCATAGGCCGAATGGTTCGCCACCCAATCGAGGATCACCTTCAGCCCCAGCCGGTGGGCCTCGTCCACGAAGGCGCGAAACTCCGCCTCGGTGCCCAGCTCGGGATTGACCGCACGGTAATCGCGCACGGCATAGGGACTGCCGAGGCTGCCCTTGCGGTTCGCCTCGCCGATCGGGTGGATCGGCATCAGCCAGATGATGTCGACCCCCATCGCGGCAAGGCGCGGGAGCTGCCTCTGCGCCGCCTTGAAATTGCCCTCCGGCGTGAACTGGCGGGTGTTTATCTGGTAGAGCACGGCGTCGCGCGTCCACTCCGCGTTCTGCACTTGCACAACGTCTCGCGGCGCATAGTCCGGCTCGGCCAGCGCGGGTGTGGCCAGCAGCGCCCCTGCCAGCAGGCTTGCGAGCGTCCGCATCACGCCTGCTCCGCCTTGAGCATCGGCGCACCGGCATTCGCGCCATCGGCCACGAACAGCGTTGCCACCGCCGCCAGCACGAAACTGACCGAGGCAATGACGAAGGCATAGATCGCCTCGCCACCGAACAGATTGGTCACCAGAAAGCCCAGCAGCGTCGCGGCCAGCAGTTGCGGCACGACGATGAAGATGTTGAACACCCCCATGTAAATGCCCATTTTTTCCTGCGGCACGCAGCCTGCGAGGATCGCATAGGGCATGGAGACGATCGAGGCCCAGGCGATGCCGATGCCGATCTGCGGCACCCACAGAAGGGCCGGATCGCGCACCAGCAGCATCGCGGCAAAACCCGCTGCGCCTACTCCCAGATTGATCGCATGGAGACGGGTGCGGTCGATCTTTGCGGCGACCAGCACGAAGCCCAGCGCCGCCGCGGCGGCAAGGCCGTTGCGCACCGATCCCATCAGGCTCCACCAGTCGGCTCCGTCCTGATAGGCGGCGCTGGCCGCGTCGCTCGCGCCGAAATGATAGGCGGCCACGCCCGGCGTGCCGTAGATCCACAGCGCGAACATGCCGAACCAGCTGAAGAACTGCACCACGGCCAGCTGGCGCATGGTTCGGGGCATGGCGAAAAGATCGGTGACCACCTCCATGAAGCCGCTCGCCTCACGTCCCTGCCCGCGCAGCATTCCGGCGATCAGCTGGATCACCCCGAAGCCGCCTACCAGCCCGGCGAGGACATAGATGTCCTTGGCAATCTCGATCGAGCCGAGAATTGCGGGCCGGCTGTCGCTGCGGGCGAAGGCGACCAGCGCGGCGATCAGCAATCCGGCGATGACCCACGCGAGGCCGCCACTGGTGAACTGGGCTGCGCTGCGGGTGACAGCGGCGTGCCCGGTGCGCGGGCTTTCACCCCGTGCGGCTTCGAAGCGGGCGAGTTCATCGGGAGAATATTCCTTCGTCGTGAACACGGTCCACGCCACCGCCGCCAGCAAGGCCGCGCCGCCGATGTAGAAGGACCAGTGCACCGTTTCCGGGATCATACCCTCCGGCGCGGTGTTGCTGAGGCCCATCCAGTTGGTCATCACCCACGGCAGCGCGCCCGCCATCACCGCGCCCGCCCCGATGAAGAAGCTTTGCATCGCATAGCCCATGGTGCGCTGGCGATCGGGCAGGTTGTCACCCACGAAAGCGCGGAACGGCTCCATCGTGATGTTGAGCGAGGCGTCCATGATCCACAGCATCCCCGCCGCCACCCACAGCGCGGGGGCATTGGGCATGACGAACAGCGCGAAGGTCGCCAGCAATGCGCCGATCAGGAAAAAGGGCCGGCGCCGGCCGAAGCGGGGGCTCCACGTCTTGTCGGACAGGTGGCCGATGATCGGCTGCACGATCAGCCCCGTCATCGGCGCTGCGATCCACAGAATCGCCAGCTCGCCCACATCCGCGCCCAGCGTCTGGAAGATGCGGCTGACATTGCCGTTCTGGAGCTCGAACCCGATCTGGATCCCGAGGAACCCGAAACTCATGTTCCAGATCTGCGCAGGGTTCAGCGCAGGCTTGTGGCCGGCTTGCGTCATGATAGCGTTCATCCCTCTCCCGCCGCGCCGCCCGTGCAGGCGTGACGCGGCTAGCGGCAGCGCGTATCATCCCGGTTCTGGCGACCGGTGAGGCTTTGGACGCTGCCCTGCAACAGTCTCGGATGCTCTGCAAAAATTTGCAAGAAACTTTGCGGTCTGCCGGACGAAAAATCGCGACAAACCTCATAGAAGATCGAATTTTGTATTTATCTTTCGTTGTTTAGGCGCATGACGCAGCCCAATTCGAGGCCGTCACAAAGATTTGCAAAATTTTTCCCAAGCTGTCACAACTCTGGCCGGAGGGAGTTGGATGATGACGCGAATCTTCGTGAGGCTTGCGGCTGTGCTATGTGCGGGCACCGCCTTGTCCGGCACTGGCATAGCCGGTGGGCCGACCGCTGCCGATGCCCCCGCCCCGGCCGTCGCCCCTCCCATCAGCGAACGCCGGCTCGAAGACGAGATCATCTATTTCGCCCTGCCCGACCGCTTCGAAAACGGCGATCCGGCCAACGACCGCGGGGGGCTGAAAGGCGGCCCGCTCCAGCACGGCTTCGACCCGGCGCACAAGGGCTTCTACCACGGCGGCGACCTGAAAGGGCTGACCGCGCGGCTCGACTATATCCAGAACATGGGGGTCACCGCGATCTGGTTCGCGCCGATCTTCAAGAACAAGCCCGTGCAGGGCCGCCCGGGCGAGGAAAGCGCGGGCTATCACGGCTACTGGGTGACCGACTTCACGAGCGTCGATCCGCATTTCGGCACCAATGCCGAATTCAAGGCCTTCGTCGATGCCGCCCACCGCCGCGGGATGAAGGTCTATATGGACATCATCACCAACCACACCGCCGACGTGATCGACTATGCCGAGGGTGAGGCGAACGGATACCGCTACCGCAGCAAGGGCGAATATCCCTTCTCGCGCAACGGCGGGCCGGGCGGCAAGGCGATCAATTCAGGCTTTGCCGGTGACGACAACCCCGATCCCGCCAACTGGGCACAGCTGACCGACCCCGCCTTCGCCTACACCCCGGTGGTGGCCGAGGCGGAGAGGAACGTGAAGGTGCCCGCGTGGCTGAATGATGTCACGCTCTACCACAACCGCGGCAACTCGCACTGGATCGGCGAGAGCTCGGTCTATGGCGACTTCTCCGGCCTTGATGACCTTGCGACCGAACATCCGCGTGTCGTGGCGGGGATGATCGACATCTTCGGCCAGTGGATCGACGATTATGGCATCGACGGCTTCCGCATCGACACCGCCAAGCATGTGAACCCCGAATTCTGGCAGGTCTTCGTCCCCGCGATGCAGGCGCGCGCCAAGGCCAGGGGGATCGATCACTTCCACATCTTCGGCGAGATCGCCTACGAGGAACCGACCGCCACCCTCGCCGCGCAGGTGATGGCGGAAAGCGGCCTGCCCTATGCGCTCGACATGGGCTTCGCCAAGGCCGCGCAGCTGGTCGCCAGCGGCAAGGCGAGCCCGCGGCTGATGGCCGAATTCCTCCAGCAGGACGCGATCTATCCGGGCGGCGCACAGACCGCGCTGGGCCTGCCGACGTTCCTCGGCAACCACGATTTCGGGCGCTTTGCGATGTTCGTGCGCGAGATGAGCGGCAACGCGGACGAGGCCAAGCTGCTCGCCCGCATGAAGCTGGGGCATGCAATGATGTTCCTGCTGCGCGGGGTGCCGACCGTCTATTACGGGGACGAACAGGGCTTCATCTCCGACGGCAACGACCAGCTGGCGCGCGAGGACATGTTCCCCAGCAAGGTCGGCTTTTATAACGACAACAACCTGATCGGATCGGACGCGACCACCGCGCAGAGCAACTTCGACCCCGCCCATCCGCTCTACCGCCTGATCGCCGATCTGGCCAAGGCCCGCACCGCCAGCCCTGCCCTGCGACGCGGGCTGACCAGGGTGCGCGCGTTCAGCGAAACCGGCCCCGGCCTGCTGGCGGTCGAGCGGCACGATCCCGAAACCGGACAGCGCATTCTTGCGGTGTTCAACACCGGCGAAACCCCACTTTCGCAAAGCATCGAGGTCAGCTACGCGGCGCGCCGTGTAGCGCCGCTGATCGGCCAGTGCCCCGCCGCGCTCGCCGCGCCGGGATCGGCCAAGATCACGCTGCCCGCCTTCGGCTTTGCCGCCTGCATTCTGGAGACCGAAGACTGATGGCAACCGCTCTTGCCGCGACTACCCCTGCCACCACCACCCCGCTGGCGTGGTGGCGCGGCGCTGTCATCTACCAGATCTACCCCCGCTCGTTCCGCGACACCAATGGTGACGGGATCGGCGATCTTGCGGGCATTGCCGATGGGCTCGATTACATCGCCGATCTGGGCGTGGACGGCATCTGGATCTCGCCCTTCTTCACCTCGCCGATGAAGGATTTCGGCTACGATGTGGCCGATTACTGCGGGATCGACCCGAGCTTCGGGACCTTTGCCGATTTCGACCGGATCATTGAAAAGGCCCACGCGCTCGGTCTGAAGGTGATCATCGATCAGGTCTATTCGCACACCTCCGATGAACACGCATGGTTCAAGGAAAGCCGTGCGGATCGCACCAACCCCAAGGCGGACTGGTACGTCTGGGCCGATCCGAAGCCCGATGGCCCGCCGCCGTCGAACTGGCAGTCGGTGTTTGGCGGGTCGGCTTGGCAGTGGGATGGCCCGCGCAAGCAGTATTACCTGCACAACTTCCTGACATCGCAGCCCGATCTCAACGTCCACAACCCCGATGTGCAGAACGCGCTGCTGGATGTGGCGCGGTTCTGGCTGGCACGGGGCGTGGACGGCTTCCGCCTCGATGCGCTGAACTTCTCGATGCATGATCCGGAACTGCGCGACAATCCGCCGAGCGGCACGCCGATGGAACTGGTCACCCGGCCCTTCGACATGCAGGTCAAGCAGTACAACCAGTCGCACCCCGATATCGTCGCCTTCCTCGAACGCATCCGGGCGACGATTGACGAGTTTCCGGGCCGCTTCACCGTTGCCGAGGTTGGCGGGCCTGAGCCGCTCGCGGAGATGAAGGCCTTCACCGAAGGCGGCAAGCGGCTGGACAGCGCGTATAATTTCGATTTCCTCTACGCGCCGCGCCTCACCGCGCCGCTGGTGCGTGCCTCGCTCTCGCAGTGGAGCGGAGAGCCGGGAGAGGGCTGGCCTTCGTGGGCCTTTTCCAACCACGATGCCCCGCGCGCCGTGACCCGCTGGACGCTGGATGGCGACATGGCCCGCGCCGCCCGCCTCAACCTGCTGCTGCTGCTGGCACTGCGCGGCAACCCGATCATCTACCAGGGCGAAGAGCTTGGCCTGCCGCAGGGCGAGGTCGCCTTCGAGGATCTTCAAGACCCCGAGGCGATCACCAACTGGCCGCACACCCTTGGCCGCGATGGTGCGCGCACCCCGATGCCCTGGGCGGCCAATGCGCCGCAAGCCGGCTTTTCGAGCGCGAACCGCACCTGGCTGAAGCTGGATCCGGTCCACACCGCCTTTGCGGTGGACAAGCAAGCGTCCGACCCGGTCTCCACCCTCGCCTATGCCCGCGCGCTGTTGGGTGCGCGGCGGCAGCATGCGCCGCTGGTGATGGGCGGGATCACCCTGCTCGACACGCCGGAGGATATCCTCGCCTTCCTGCGCGAGGGTGAGGGCAGCCGCGTGCTGTGCGTCTTCAACCTCGGTGAACAGCCCGGGCACTGGACCGCGCCCGAAGCGCTCGGCCCGCTGACGCTGATCGCCACCGAAAGCGCGGTGGGCGGCGGCGAAGTGCCTGTGGCCCTGCCCCCCGGAACGGGCTATTGGGCGGTCGCAGGCAGTTAGGCGCAGATGGACGATATCACCACTCCCGCATCCCGGCGCAGCGCGACACTCGAGGATATCGCGCGCGAGGCGGGGGTATCGATCTCGACCGTCAGCCGCGCGCTGAACGATAGTCCTTCGGTCAAGCGGCGCACCAAGCAGCAGATCTGGCAGATCGCCCGCGCCCATGATTACGAATTCCGCGCCAGCATGCCGAGCGGCCCGATCGGCGCGGACGCCACCATCGCGGTCGTCGTCCCTGCCCCGCAAGCGCGTGACAGCCGGGTGTCGGACCCGTTCTTCCTCGAACTGCTCGCCGGGATTGCCGAGGCCGCCCGCGAACGGAACGCGGACCTCATCATCAGCCACCTTTCCCCGCGCGCCGGCGGCGATCTCGATTACGCGATGAGCACCAGCCGGGCGACGGGCGTGATCTTCATCGGCCAGTCCTCGCTGCATCACGAATTCAACGATCTCGCCGCGCGCGATAACCGCTTCGTGGTGTGGGGCGCCGAGTTTCCGGATGCGCAATATTGCGTGATCGGTTCCGACAATGTCGCGGGCGGCCGGCGGGCAACGGCACACCTCGCGCGGCTCGGGCGGCGGCGCATCCTGTTCCTCGGCGACACCGAAGCGCCCGAGGCCGAGCAGCGGTTCCGCGGCTACAGGCAGGCGCTCGACCAGGCAGGCATCGGGCTGGACGAGGACCTGATCGTCCCCGCCCATTTCGAGGTCCATTCGGGCGAGGCCGCGGTGCGCAGCGCCATTGCCCGGGGCCTGCGGTTTGACGCCGTGTTCGCCGCATCCGACCTGATCGCGATCGGCGCAATCCGCGCGCTGACGCGTTCGGGTATGCGCGTGCCCGAGGATGTCTCGGTGGTCGGCTACGACAACATCCCCGCCGCGCGGCTGGTAACCCCGCAGCTCACCACCATCGATCAGGACGCCAATCTTGCGGGCCGCATGCTGGTCTCCAAACTGATCGACAAGGGCGATGGCCCGGCGATTTCCCAGCGGCTTGAAACCAGCCTGCTGATCCGCGAGAGTTGCGGGGGATGACGACGCAGCCTGCCCCGCTCAAATCCATCGTCATTGTCGGCGGCGGCAGCGCGGGCTGGATGACCGCCGCAGCGCTCGCGCAGGCGGTCGGCGGGTCCTGTGCCGTCACCCTGATCGAAAGCGAGGCGATCGGCACCGTTGGCGTGGGCGAGGCGACCATCCCGCCGATCCGCCATTTCAACCAGCGGCTCGGCATCGACGAGGCGACCTTCGTGCGCGAGACGCAGGGGTCCTTCAAGCTCGGCATCGAGTTCGTGGATTGGGGCCGCAAGCACCACCGCTACTTCCATCCCTTCGGCCAATACGGCGCGGAGTTCGACACCGTGCCCTTCTACCACCACTGGATGCGCGAGCATCTGGAGGGGCGCGCCGAAGGCCCGATTGACGATTTCTCGATGTGCTGGGCGATGGCCAGGGCGGGGAAGTTCACCCCCCCTTCCCCCGACCGGCGGCTCATCCAGTCGACTTTCGATTACGCCTACCACTTCGACGCCGGGCTCTATGCTGCCTTCCTGCGGCGCTACGCCGAAGCGCGGGGCGTTCGCCGGGTCGAGGGCAAGGTGGTGGACGTTGCCCTGCGCGGCGAGGACGGCTTCATCGACGCCGTCACGCTCGACAATGGCGAGCAGATCGCGGGCGAATTCTTCATCGATTGCAGCGGCTTCCGCGGGCTTCTTATCGAAGAGGCGCTACACGCGGGCTATGACAACTGGCAGCACTGGCTCCCCTGCGACCGCGCCGTGGCCGTGCCCTGCGAAAGGGGCGAATTCACCCCCTACACCCGCTCCACCGCGCGCGAGGCGGGGTGGCAGTGGCGCATCCCGCTCCAGCACCGCACCGGCAATGGCTATGTCCATTGCAGCCAGTTCATCTCCGAGGACGAGGCCGCCCGGACTCTCCTCGCCAACCTCGACGGCAAGGCGCTGGCCGACCCGCGCCCGCTGCGCTTCGTGACCGGCAAGCGACGCCGGTTCTGGGAGAGGAACTGCGTTGCCATCGGGCTGTCCGCCGGGTTCATGGAGCCGCTGGAATCGACCAGCCTCCACCTCATCCAGTATGGCATCATGCGGTTGATTGCCCTGCTGCCCGACAACACAATGTCCCCCTTGCTGGCGCGCGAATATAATGCCCAGACTTCAAGGGAATACGAGCTGATCCGGGACTTCCTGATCCTCCATTACAAGGCGACAGAACGGGACGATTCCGAGCTGTGGCGCTATTGCGCCGCCATGCCGATCCCCGACAGCCTGCAATACAAGATCGACCATTTTCGCAGCTCGGGAATGCTTGTCGCGGACGGGCAGGAACTGTTCGCCAACCCCAGCTGGATCGCGGTCTACCTCGGGCAGGGTATCGTCCCCGAACGCGCTCCGGCCTTGGCGCAGATGCGCAGCGGCGTTCCGGTCGCCGAGAGGCTCCGGCAGATCCGCAGCGCGATGGACGAGGCGGTGGCGGCCATGCCGTCGCACGGCGAATTCATCGCCCGCCACTGCGCCGCCCCTTCGCTCAACCCCTGACCATCAGGCCATTGCCCGCCATGCGCGATGTTCCACGTGGAACATCGCGGCAGGAGGGGTGTAGCCGGGGTCTGGAGGGGGTCTGCCCGGGGTCTAACCGGGGTCTGGCCCGCCCCAAGCGGTCGCTGACCCCACCCCAGACGCAAGAAGGGCCCGCCATCGCTGGCGAGCCCCCCTGCTACCCTGGTACGACCCGAGGGCGGTTATCGTGTGATCGCGATCAGAAGTTCTTGCGGATCGTGAAGTTGAAGGTCCGCCCGTAGAGCTCGTGACGGCTCGGGAAGGTCCCGATCGTCTGGCCGGTGGCGTTGAACAGGTCGTTCTCGGTCACGAAGGGCTCGTTGGTCAGGTTGAACACTTCGGCGAGCACCTGCACCCCGTTAAGGAAGCTGCCTTCCTTTTCGAAGGTGTAACCGATCTGCGCGTCGAGGATCGTTTCCGGCTGCGCATTGGCACCCGAGAGCGAACCGTCGAAGTTCTGCACCTCCGACAGGAAGCCGCTGCGATAGCGAGCCGCCAGCTTGGCGCGGAAGCCGTACTTTTCGTAGAAGATGTCGCCCGACCAGGTGACATCCGAATAGCCCGGGATCGCGATCGCGTTGAAGTTCTGGTTCTGCACCTCGGCATCGGCATAGGTCACGCTGGCAAAGCCGCCGAACCCGTCCAGCGTATCGCTGAAGTCGCCGAAGTTGAGGCGCACCGTGCCTTCCACGCCGGTGATCGTGCCGTCCGCGAAGTTGACCGGACCGCTGAACACGCCGGTCGCAACCTGCGGGTTCGAAGCCAGGATCCCGCCCGCGCCGAAGTTCTGGATCGACTGGGTGAGGTCACGCAGTTCGCTGAAGTCGATCACCCAGTCCGACAGGTCCTTGTGGAACGCGGCGAGGATGATCGCCGTGCCGGGGCTGAAGTACTTTTCGAAGCTGATGTCGTAGGCGGTCGACTTGTACGGTTCCAGATTGGGGTTGCCGCCGCCAAGGTTGAAACACACCACCGAAGGCGGGTTGAAGGCGACGACCTGATCGGGGCGCTGGTCGTTGTTGGTGTCGACGCAGCTCTGGGTGTTGAACCCGATGTTCTGGTTCGCCGTCATCTGGTCAAGCCGCGCGCGGGTGATGGTCTGCGCAAAGGCCACGCGGATGAAGGTGTCTTCCATGACCTCGAAGCTGAGGTTCATGCTCGGCAGCCAGTTCGAGAAGCTGTGTTCGACCGTGTTGACGCCGCCCGCAATCGTACCGGTCGAACCCTGCTCGGTGTCCGCATAGCGCAAGCCGATATTGCCGCGCACCGGAACCGAACCCAGATCGCCGTCGATGTCCGCCTGGATGTAGAAGTTGTGGACCTTTTCTTCCACCACCCACTGCGTGTCGAAGGTCGCCTTTTCAACCAGATAGGTGCCATCGGTCAGGAAGCTCGCCGGGTTGTAGGCGAGGATGTCCATGCCCAGGCTGCCCGTGTCGGTCGATCCGACGATGGCCCCGGTCGGCACGCGCAGCCCATTGCCGAAGGCGGCGGTGGGACGCAGGAAGCTTTCGTTGGAATCGAAGTCCTTCTGGCGATCGGTGTAGAGCCAGCCCACGGTGATCTTGTCGAGGATACCGCCGTCAAACTCCCAATAGGTCTCGGCGCGCAGCTGGTGCAGTTCGTCATTGATCTGCGGCTGCTTGATGAAGCCGACCTGGCCCCAGCCACCCGGATCGGTGAGCAGGACGTTGGCGGGGTTGGTGTAATCGAGCTGGCTGGCGATGGTGTACTGGCCGTCTGCCGGGAAGGTGAAGGTCAGACGATCCTGTGCGCCCGAGCGCGCGCGGCCGGTGCCGGCATAGCTTTCATAGTCGATGTCGTTGCGATCGAGCGTCGAATAGCCGTAATCGAGCACGAAGCCGAGGTTGTCGGTCGCCTTCCACTCCATGTTGCCGCCCAGCGCGAAGATCTCGCTTTCGGCGCCCTCGGTGTCGGTGCGCAGGATCGGCACGACCGCGTTGTAGGTCGCGCTGTCGGCGAACGGGCCGCTGCCGGTCGCGCCGCCGAAGGTCGCGCCGCTCCACGAAGCGATCGGGGTTTCGGTGCCGCGGAAGATGCCGCTGTCGCTGGTGTCGGTGTAGAAGCCGTCAAGGGTCAGCGAGAAACGGTCGGTCGGCTCGAACTGGAGCGTCCCGGCGACCGAGGTGCGCTCGAACGAACGGCTGACCGCACCCTGACGCGGGTTGTCGGCGGGGTAGATCACGCCCTGCGCGGTGCGGGCGGTCTGGAACTGGTTGGTCTTCAGCTCGCGGCTGATGAACTGGGTCGGGTTCGACTGCACGGTGACGCCCAGTGCCCAGCCCACGGTGCCGGCTTCGTTCTGGTCGATGTAGCTGCCGAAGAAGCGATAGCCGTCCGCCGCGAAATCGGGGTTCAGCTGGCCGCTGTCGTTGATGGTGTAAGTGCCCGAAACGGTGAGCTGGCCCTTCTTGGAGTCCAGCGGCTTGACGGTGCGCAGATCGACCGCACCGGCGATGCCGATGGCGGCAAGCTGGGCATCACCGGTCTTGTAGACCACGCCCTGCCCGATCAGTTCCGAGGGGAACTGGTCGAATTCGATGCCGCGGTTGTTGCCTGCCGACACGACTTCGCGGCCATTGAGCAGCGCGAGCGAGAAGTCCGGGCCGAGGCCGCGGATCGAGACCTGCTGCGAACGGCCGCGCACGCGCTGGGCGGTCACGCCGGGCAGACGCGCCAAGGTATCGGCGATCGACAGGTCGGGGAGCAGGCCGAGGTCTTCGGCCGAGATCACTTCGACGATCGAGGTCGCTTCGCGCTTGGCATCGAGCGAGGACTGGATCGAGCCGCGGATCCCGGTGACGACGATCGCGTCCTCGCCCTCGCCTTCTACGGTTGCAGCGGCTTGCTCGCCGGTCTGCTGAGCCATGACCGGCGCGCCGGTAACGGCAAGCGCCAGAAAGGTCGCGGCCCCGCACAGCAGGCGCGCGCTTGCATTGATCCCATTCGTTTTCATCAGAAGTCCCCTCCCGCAAGCAGCCTTTGGCGGATGCTTTTGCAGTTTTTTTCATAGCTGATCCTGAACCGCAGGTAAATCGGCAAACGTCACCTCTGATCCGCGTACCCAAAATTCTTGTTATTTTGCGATTTTTCCGATGCTTATTGGCGATATTGACGTGCAGACCTGCCGGAGTGAACGTTCTCAGTCGGGCCAATGTTGCGCGATTGTCACAGTTTTCTCGGCTTTGCAGCCAGCCATGCCCGCCACCTTCTCTCCGATTGCGCCGCAGCAGCCCCGTTCTGGCGATTCCGCCCTTTAATATCTCTATAAAACAGCGCCTTGGTTATCGGCCTTGGACAGTTTACGGGACTTTGTTAGGCTCCCGCCGATGATCGCCGCCCCCGCCTCTCCACGCCACGCTGCGCCCGATGGATGGGCGATTGCCCTCGGCAATCCCTGCGACGAGATGATTTCATCGTCCGATCAGCGACTTGTCAGCCTGGACAACTTTCTCGTGACGCCCGATCACGCCATTTTGCAGGCCTCTTTGCAAAACTTTGCAAAAATCACGCCGCAATATCCGGGGATCCGCGCGGCGCTCGATCCGGGGGTGTGCCGCGCGTGGCTCGGGCAGCTGGCACCGCTGCTGAATCAATGGTTCGGGGGCGATGGACGCCCCTGGGCGATGCAGGCATGGTATTCGCTGGTGACGACCTCGCCCCAAAGCCTCGCCCCGATCCAGTGCCTGCCGCATGTCGATGGCACCGACCCGCGCCAGATCGCGATGATGCTCTACCTCCACCGGACCGGGCACGGAGGCACCGCCTTCTTCCGCCACCGTTCGACCAGCCTCGATTCGCTCACCGCCGACACCTACCCCCGCTATGCCGCGGCAGTGCAGGCCGAATATGGCCGCACCGGCCTGCCGCCCGCCGTCTACCCGACCGACGGCGCACCCCATTTCGAGCGCATCCACGTGGCCGAGGGGCTCTTCAACCGCGCGGTGTTCTATCGCGGCAACATCCTCCACAGCGGCGTGATCGACAATGACGCGCCATTGAGCGCCGACCCCCGCGAGGGGCGGCTGACGATCAACGCCTTCTTCCGCCCTGCGGCGGGCTGAAAGGGCCAGGGGACACGACATGGACAGACCTCGGGTAAACAAGCTGGTGATCGTCGGCGGGGGCACCGCCGGATGGATCACCGCCGCGGCCTTCGCGCGGCTGCTGGGGGGGCGCCTCCAGATCGAGCTGGTCGAGAGCGAGGCGATCGGCACCGTCGGGGTGGGCGAGGCGACCATCCCGCAGATCATCCGCCTCAACGCGATCCTCGGGCTGGACGAACACGCCTTCCTGCGCGCCACATCGGGCACCTTCAAGCTGGGGATCGAGTTTGTGGATTGGGGCCGCAAGGGCAGCCGCTATCTCCACACCTTCGGCGATACGGGAATGAACCTCGGCAATGTCGCCTTCCACCACTACTGGCGGCGCAGCGCGGGCGACGCACCGGACCCCAAAGGGCTGTGGGATTACTCGCTGCACCAGATGGCCGCCGATCAGGCGCGCTTCGGCAAGCTCGACCGGGTCGGCAACACGGCGATGACGGGGCTTGCCTATGCCTACCATTTCGACGCCAGCCGCTACGCCCTGTTCCTGCGCGACTATGCCGAGGGGCGCGGGGTGGTCCGCACCGAAGGGATCGTCGAAAGCGTCCAGCGCGATGGCGAAAGCGGGGACATCACCGCGATCACACTTATGGGCGGCAAGCAGGTCGCGGGCGATTTCTTCATCGACTGCACCGGCTTTCGCGCCCTGCTTTTGGGCGAGACGCTGGGGGTGGGCTATCAGGACTGGTCCAAATGGCTCCCCTGCGACCGCGCGCTGGCTGTGCCGAGCGAGCGGCTGCCGACCCTCGTCCCCTATACCCGCGCGACGGCGAAGGATGCGGGCTGGCAGTGGCGCATCCCCTTGCAGCACCGCACCGGCAACGGCCATGTCTATTCGAGCGGCTTCACCTCTGACGACAAGGCCGCCGAGACGCTGCTGGCGGGCCTCGATACCAGAGCACTAGGCGATCCGCGCCCGATCCGCTTCACCACTGGCCGGCGCGAGGCGTTCTGGGCGCACAACTGCGCGGCGATCGGGCTTTCGGGCGGGTTCCTCGAACCGCTGGAATCGACCTCGATCCACCTTATCCAGTCGCATGTCAGCCGCTTGATCCAGCTTTTTCCGGGCGGCGGCGATGCGGCGGTGGAGCGCGAGGAATACAACCGCCGCTGTGCTGCGGAGTTCGCGCAGATCCGCGATTTTCTGATCCTCCACTACCACCGCACGGACCGCGAGGATTCGGAGTTCTGGCGCTATTGCAAGCACATGGACGTGCCCGAAAGCCTCACGCACAAGATGGCGCTGTTCGCCGCATCGGGCCGCGTGGGGCGGGATGTGGACGATCTGTTCCGCGATGCCAGCTGGGTGCAGGTGATGCTGGGCCAGGGGATCACGCCTGCGGGCTATGATCCGATGGCCGATCTGGTCGTCCCGGCGCAGCTTGCCGAATTCCTCGCCAACCTCCGGACCATCACTGCGCGCGCGGTGGCGAGCCTGCCGACGCATGAAGAATACCTCGCCCGCCACTGCCCGGTTGACGAGCGCCTGCTGGCGGCGGCCTGATCCGCGCCTGCGGGACGGGCATGAAAAAGGGCGGCGCAGTTGCCCGCGCCGCCCGTTTTTTCCTGTCCCTTGTGGGCCAGCCTTACTTGGCCAACCCTTACTTCGACTGGGCTTCCAGATAGGCGACGAGGTCGGCGCGCTTCTGGTCGTCCTTCACGCCCGGGAAGGCCATCTTGGTGCCCGGCATGAAGCCCTTGGGGTCCTTGAGGTAATCGAACAGAACGTCCGGCGTCCAGGTGACGCCGCTGTTCTTGTTGGCATCCGAATAGTTGAAGCCCGGAACCGAGCCCGACTTGCGGCCGACGACCTTGTGCAGCGACGGGCCGACGCGGTTCACGCCTTCATCGAACACGTGGCAGGTGCGGCATGCGGCGAAAACCTTCTCGCCCGCAGCGGCATCGCCGGTGAAGCTGGCATAGGTCACGGCGCCGCCGGCCGGAGCCGCTGCGGCAGCCGGGGTATCGGCAGCAGCCGGAGTCTCGGCCGGAGCGGCCGCTTCTTCGGTCGCGGCCGGTGCCGCAGTTTCTTCTTCCTTCTTGCCACCGCAAGCCGAAAGCGTGGCGAGAGCTGCCAGTGCAGCCGCACCCATCAGGAAATTACGCTTCATGGTCGTTTGTCCTCTGAACAACTTGTTCCTCCCGCATCCCAGCGGGACATAAACCAGATTCCGGGGCATGGAAAGCGGGAGTTCACGCGTGCGCAAGCCCTCTCCCCAAGTTCCCGCAACCGCTCCAACGCACGGCGCGGCAAAGGGTTTCCGGGTATGCACAAAGATTGCCATATGCGGCGCGGGCGCTATGGTTGCGGGCATGAAAACCCTGCCCTGGCACACCAAGCTCGTCCTCGCCCTTGCGGCGTTTGTTCCG
>JAIEOM010000169.1 GCA_019750455.1 Sphingomonadales bacterium
GCTGATGCGCTTGGCGTGACGCTGATGGAGGCCGCGCGCGGGATCATCGATATCGTCAACGAGAACATGTTCGGCGCGCTGCGCATGATCTCGGTCCAGCAGGGCTATGACCCGCGCGAATTCGCGCTGATGGGCTTTGGCGGAGCGGGGCCGCTGCATGTCAACGCGGTCGCGCGGCTGATGGGCAGCTGGCCCGCGATCTCGCCGGTCTCCCCCGGCGTGCTGTGCGCGCTGGGCGATGCCACCACGCGGATGCGGACCGAAACCGCGCGCAGCTTCTCGCGTCTCGCCAAGGACACGACCATCGCCGATCTCGTCGCTGTGCTCGACGAGATGGCCGCGCAAACCCGGGGCGAATTGCTGGCCGACGGCATCCCCGAAGACCAGATCACCTCGCTGTTCGAAATCGACGTTCGCTATGCCGGACAGGCCTTCGAAGTGCCGCTTACCATCACGCAGGACATTCTCGAGAAGGACGGGATCGAAGGCATCCTCGCCCGCTTCGACGAGGAGCATCTGCGCCTCTTCACCTTCAACATGGACACCCCCCACGAGATCGTGAACCTGCGCGCCGTGGCACAGGGGCAGGCCCCTGCCCTGCCAGCCACCGAGCTGCCCAAGGGCGACGGCAACCCCGCCGCCGCCAAGATCCGCGACCACGTGATGTGGATCGGCGGCGAGGAGCGCCCCGCGGTGATCTACGACCGCGCGAAGCTCAAGCAGGGCGACATCATCGAAGGCCCCGCGATCATAACCGAGATGGATTCGACCACGCTGGTCGAACACGATTGCCGCGCCTCCGTGGACGCCGTCGGCAACATTCTCATCACTCTCAAGGCGAAGGGATAAGACGATGCCCGCCAAGATCATCGAACCCAACACCACCCCGTTCGCGAAAGTCGCGATCGACCCGGTGACGCTCGACATCATCGAGAACGCGCTGCGCAACGCGCGCATCGAGATGGACGCAACCCTGGTGCGCACCGCCATGAGCCCCGGCATCCGCGAACAGGGCGACGCCTTCCCGCTGATCTCCGACCCCGCCGGCAAGATGATCGTCGGCCAGTTCGGCAGTTTCATCGACGGCTTCCTCAAGCAGTATGACGGCACCATCGAGGACGGGGACATGATCTTCCTGTCCGACCCCTATTCCTGCGGCGGGGCTGTCAGCCACTCCAATGACTGGCTGGTGCTGCTGCCGGTGTTCAAGGACGGCCGCCTGCTCGCCTATACCGCGATGTTCGGCCACCAGAGCGACATCGGCGGAAGCGTCCCCGGCTCCATGCCGATCGGCGCCTCCTCGATCTTCGAAGAGGGCGTGCGCATCCCCCCGGTGAAGATCTGGAAGCGCGGCGAATATAACGAAGACCTGATGAAGCTGGTGATGCACCAGACCCGCAAGCCCGACTGGTGCCAGGCGGATTTGAACGCGCTGATCGCCTCGTGCCGCGTCGCCGCACGCCGCGTGATCGAGATGGCCGACCGCTTCGGCGATGACGTTTACGTCTCGGCCACGCAGGAGCTTCTGGCGCGCAACCACCGCGCGATGAAGTCGCTGCTGGCGATGGCCGTGGCCGAGGAGCCGGTCAGCTTCGAGGACTACATCTGCGACGACGGCAAGGGCTACGGCCCCTACAAGATCCGCTGCACCATGTGGCGCGACGGGGACCGCGTGATCCTCGATTTCGAGGGCACCGATCCGCAGTCGGCGGCCTCGATCAACTTCTTCCTCAACGAGAACATGTTCAAGATGTTCTTCGGCATCTACATGATCATGGTCTTCGATCCGCAGATCCTGTTCAATGACGGGTTCTATGATCTGATCGAGGTGCGCATTCCTTCAGGCTCGCTGCTGAAGCCGCACTTCCCCGCCGCGCTCTCGGGCCGCACGCATGCGCTGGGGCGCATCTTCGACATCTTGGGCGGGCTGCTCGGCCAGAAGACGCCGGAGTTTTTGAACGCCGCCGGCTTCTCCTCCAGCCCCCACCTGTTCTATTCCGGGTGGGACGCGCGCGAGGATGGCACGCGCGACTGGTTCCAGCTGTTCCAGATCGGCTTTGGCGGCATTCCCGGCCGCCCGCTGGGCGACGGGCCGGACGGGCACTCGCTGTGGCCGGGCTTCACCAACGTGCCGAACGAATTCCTCGAGCGCTACTTTCCGTTGCGGATCGAGCGTTATTCGACCGCGCCCGACAGCGGCGGGGCGGGGCTGCATCGCGGCGGCAACGGCATCCACATGACCTACCGCTTCCTCGCCGATGGCGAGATCGCGATCCATGACGACCGCTGGTTCGTCCCGCCCTGGGGCGTGAACGGCGGGCATCCGGGCGCGCGGGCGCGCAAGGTGCTCGAACGCGCTGACGGGACACAGACCATCGTCGGCAACAAGGTGGAAAGCGTGGCGGTCAAGGCGGGCGATCTCCTGCACTTCATCACCTGGGGTGGCGGCGGCTGGGGCGACCCGCTGGCGCGCGATCCGGAGCTGGTCGGCCTCGAAATCCGGCAGGGCCTCGTCACCCCCGAAGGCGCGCGCGCCTATGGCGTGGTCGCGGATGGTGACGGCGTGGTCGATGCCGCCGCAACCGAGGCGCTGCGGGCGGAAATGTCCGCCAGCCGCGGAGAACTCCCACTTTTCGACTACGGGCCGGGGATCGACGCCTTGCGCGCCAATTGCGAGGCGGAGACCGGCCTCCCCGCCCCCGTCCAGCCGGTCTGGACCACCTTGCGGGAGGCCGCGGAATGAGCGGCGCGCTTCAAGGGATCAAGGTTGTCGAAATGGGCCAGCTGCTCGCCGGCCCCTTCTGCGGCCAGCTGCTCGGCGACATGGGCGCCGACGTTGTCAAGATCGAGCCGCCGGGCGCGGGCGATCCGATGCGCAACTGGGGCCAAGGCGACGAGAAGGTGCAGTGGGAAGTGATCGCGCGCAACAAGCGCTCGGTCACCTGCAACCTGCGCGTGCCCGAAGGTCAGGCGCTGGCCAAGCGGCTGATTGCCGAGGCCGATGTGCTGATCGAGAACTTCAAGCCCGGCACGCTGGAACGCTGGGGCCTCTCGCCTGCGGAACTGCACGCGGTGAACCCCGGCCTCATCATCGCCCGCATGTCGGGATACGGGCAGGACGGGCCCTATTCGGACCGCGCGGGCTTCGGCGGGATCGGCGAGGCGATGGGCGGCTGGCGCTACATCGTCGGCGAGCCTGACCGGCCGCCCAGCCGCATGGGCATTTCCATCGGCGACACCCTGTGCGCTACCTATGGCGCGATGGGCGTGCTCGCCGCGCTTCACCACCGCGAAAAGACCGGTGAGGGGCAGGTGGTCGACTCCGCGCTCTACGAGGCGGTGTTGCAGGTGATGGAGGGCCTCGTCCCCGAATATGACCGCAACGGCGTGATCCGCGAACGCTCGGGCTCGGTGCTCAAGGGCATCGCGCCCTCCAACGTCTACACCTGCAAGGACGGCTCCTACATGATCGGCGGCAATGGCGATGCGATCTTCGCACGGCTGTGTCAGGCAATGGGGCGGCCCGAACTGGCGAGCGACGAACGCTACTCCACCCACATCGCCCGCGGCATCCATCAGGACGAGCTGGACGCGCTGATCAACGACTGGACGGGGACACTCACCGTTGACGAAGTTGACGCGCTGATGATCGAATATTCGATCCCCGCAGGCCGGGTCTACCGCGCGCCGGAAATGCTTGCCGATCCGCACTTTCAGGCGCGGCAGGCGATCATCGAGGTCGAGACCCAGAACCGGGGCAAGATCAAGATGCAGAACGCCTTTCCCAAGCTTTCCAAAACCCCCAGCACCATCCGCCGCCCCGCGCCTGCCGCGCCCGGGCAGGACAATGCCGAGGTCTTCGCCGAACGGCTGGGCCTCGATAGCGCCGAGCTGGAGCGGCTGGCGGCGGCGGGGATCATCTGATGGCCGGCCCCTCGGCATCCGACAATTATGCAGGGGTATACGAGGGGCGGCTCCAACCCGGCAGCCGCCCTGCCCTGCTGATCGTCGATGTCGTGGCGGCCTACCTGACCGAAGGCTCCGCGCTGTTCATGGAGACCGCCGCCGCCGCGCGCGATTGCAATGCGCGGCTCGCAGCGGCGGCGCGGGCGGCGGGCGTGCCGGTGGTGTTCACCAACGTGGCCTACAAGGCCGATGGCTCGGACGGCGGCGTGTTCTACCGCAAGGCGCCGGTGCTGAAGGCGTTCATCGAAGGCTCCCCCCTCGGTGCCTTCCCGCCTGAACTCACCCCCCTGCCGGGCGAACGGGTGTTTACCAAGCAATACCCCTCCGCCTTCTTCGGCACTGGCCTTGCCGAGGCGCTTCATGCCGAGGGCATCGATACCCTGCTGATCACCGGCTATTCGACATCGGGCTGCGTGCGCGCTTCGGCGCTCGATGCGATGCAATACGGCTTCGTCCCGCTGGTGGTGCGCGAGGCCTGTGCCGACCGCCATCCGGCGCCACACGAGGCGAACCTGTTCGACCTTCAGGCCAAATATGCCGAGGTCATCTCCGAAGCCGAGGCGCTGGCCGTGATCGGGGCTCCTACAGACCGCGCCTGAGGCAAGACCCCTTCTGATCCGCGCTAGCGGGGGTGTAGAGGGGGTCTAACCGGAGTATAAAAGGGGTCTAACGGGGGGCAAGACGGGGTCTGGAACGACTTGAAATCAGACTGTAATCATTAAAATTCAACATATTACTAAAAAACTGCGGCATTCCGGCGCGAAGCGGCGGGTTCACCCCGCTTTTTCGCGCCCGAATACCCTATCGCAGCCCCGGCCTTGTAGGAAAGGGCTCAGCCCTTCCACCCGATCGAGACGAAGACATTGCGCGGCGCGCCCGGGTCGAAGCCGCCCCCGCCGCCGGGGCGCACCCGGCTGGCATAGGTTTCATCGAGCAGGTTGTTGATCCCCGCCCCGACCGTGAACCCGCCCGCCACCGGCCATTCCACTGCCGCGTCGACCACCTCGTAACCCGGCAGGAAGAAGTCCGCGACGTTGTTGTCCGCGCCTTCCTGATCGCCCACCGAGGTGAAGGTCAGCGAGGCGCGCGATCCGTCCTTGCCGATCCACGCCAGCACAGAACGCAGCAGGTGCCCCGGCGCATATTGTGGGGTGAAGCCCGCCGCCGCGCCGCTGGTGAATTCGGCATCGAGCAGTTGCAGGTTGGTGGACAGGCGCAGGGTGTTGTCGCCCTTCGCGAAGCCCTCCGGCCCGATCAGATCGAGCCGCAGCGCCAGATCCACGCCCTGGTTGCGCATCGAGCCGACATTCTGCCGCCGCGCACCGCCCGCACCCACCGCGCCGAACGGCGGCGAGGCCGCCAGCGGACCGGCGAGGAAGCCGACCTGATCCTCGAACTCGACGCGGAACAGGCTCGCATCCACACGCACCGCCGGCACCGGCTCGGCCTGCACGCCGCCTTCGATGGTGAAGGCGTAGGAGGCGTCGAACGTTCCCGCCGCGTCGATCCCGGCCTGGAAGGTCACGCCATCATTATAGAGCAGCGGCTTGAAGGCGCGGCTGGCATTGGCGACAAAGCGCAGGTTGGGCGCGGCATCCCATGTCACCCCGATCCCGTAGAGCGGGACGGCGCTGGTTTCCTCGCGATTGCCGAGCGCGCCGTTGGGCCCGCCGGGCGCGCCGCCAGTGGCACTGCCTGCCGACAGGTCGAGCGTTTCGACAACCCGCTGGCGCAGGCGCTCCAGACGGAAGCCGGGCACAATCTGGACATCGCCCAGACCCAGCTTGAGCTCGCCGAACACGGCCAGCGTATCCCCGCTGCGCTGCGCCCGGGCGAGCGCGCCCGCGGTGCCGAGGAAATCGCTGTTGCTGGCGCCCTTGTCGACGAACACCGGCGCGTCGGAAGTGTGGCCGAGCACGCCAACCGTGAGGCTGTGCTGGCTCTGGCCGCCGAAATCGTGGCGCGCGCGCAGGTCAAGCCCGGCGGTATCGAACACCTGAAGCTGGCGGATCAGCACGTTGGCATCGGGCGTCACCTGCCCGAAGCTGCCGCCTGCCTGCCGCCAGCTTTCGCGTTCAAAGCGGCTGTAGAAGGCGCGGGCGGTGATCTGGGTGCTGTCTGAGGCCTGCCAATCGATGGCCAAGGTGGGGGCAAACCGTTCCAAACGGGCACGATCGCGCAGTGTGGAACTGTCGCGCCGGTCGGCGGCAAGACGCGCGCGGGTGAGGTTGCCCGGCTCGCCGAAGCGGCCCTGATAGTAATCGAGCGCGAGGGTCGCGGTGATGTTGTCGCCCATCACATGGCCGCGCAGGCGGGCGGTGGTCTGTTCGTGATCGCTGTTGAGGCGGCGCGGGCCATTGCCTTCCGCATACTGGATGAAGCCGTCAGCGGCGAACTTGCCATCCGACAGGGCCACACTGGCGAGGCCTTGCCGCGCATCCCAGCTTCCTGCGGTGAGGCGCACCTGACCCTCGGCCCCGGCCTCGCGGCGCGGGCCGCGCATCACGTAGTTGATCGCCCCGCCCGGCTGCGGACCATAGAGCAGGCCCGATGCGCCGCGGATGAATTCCACCCGCTCGACCAGCTCAAGCGGCGGGATGAAATAGGCCGCGGGGTAGGAATACATGTCGGGCACAGCCGGCACTGCATCCTGAAGGGTGAGGATATTCCAGCTTTCATGCGGCTCGCCCAGACCCCGGTACGAGATCGAGGCCCACGACCCGTTCGACACTTCCGAGACCAACAGGCCCGGAATGTCGGCCAGCGCGACGCGCAGGTTGCGGCTCGGCACCGGGGCGATGTCCGAGAGCACCGCGATGTCGCCCAGCTTGCCGGCAAAGATCAGCGTGCCGGATTCGTCGGGCAGGCGGTCGCTGTCCCGCCCGGCGGTGACGATGATCGAGGTCGCCTGCGAGGCAGTGGACCCGGCGGCCTGCGGATCGCTCTCGGGCGCTTCGGCGCTCGCCAGCGCCGGGGCGGCAGTGGTGGCAAGCAGGGCAGCGGCGAGCGTGCGGAGGGAAGGCAGGCGAGAGGACATCGGGACTCCGGATCGGTGCGAAAATGGAGCGCCGCCTGTCCTGCTATTGCGAATGATTGTCAATGTGAAAAATGGGCAACGCGTGGTGCAAAGCCCGCTTTCCCGTCACCCTTCAATTCGGCCAGTAGATGAATTCGTCCCCCTTGCGATAGGGCTGGTCGAGCGTGCGGTCGATCGACACCGGCGTTTCGAAAGTGCTGGCATAAAGCGGCGGCTTGCGGCCCTTTTCATGCGCGGCGATCAGGGCTTCGAGCCGCGCGCGCTGCGCAGGCTGACTGGCGGCAAGGTTGCGCTGTTCGGTCGGGTCGGCGGCGAGGTTATGGAGCCACACCTTGCCCTGCCGGCCATTGATCTGGAGCTTCCAGTCACCGCTGCGCACCGCCTTGTAATAGCCACTGTTCCAGAACAGCGGGGCATCGGGGCTGAGCGGCGGCCCCTTGCCGGTCAGCGCGGCGAGCAGGTTGCGCCCGTCGATCGCCACGCCGGCAGGCAGCGGCGCACCGGCGGCGGCGGCAAAGGTCGGCATCAGGTCCACCTGCCCGACAGGAAGCGGAATTTTCGATCCCGCCGCCACCTGCGCGGGCCAGCGGGCAAACAGCGGCACGCGGATGCCACCTTCGAAGAAGCTGCCCTTCCCCCCCCGGAACGGCGCGTTCAGCCCCTGAAGGCCGACATAGCCGGGCGCGCCATTATCCGAGGAGAGCACCACCAGCGTGTTCTCTGCCAGCCCTTCGGCCTCAAGCTTGGCCATGATCCGCCCGACGCTGCGATCCAGCGCGCGGAGCATCGCGGCATAGACCCGCAGCCGTTCCGAACCGAGATCGCCCACCGCGTCATAATCCGCACGGGTCGCCTGCAAGGGCGAATGGACGCCCCAATGCGCGAGGTAGAGGAAGAAGGGCCGGTTGCGGTTCGCCTCGATCACCTTGAGGCTCTCGTCGGTCCAGTAATCGGCAAGGTATCCGCCGGGCGCGAATTTCTCGCCGCCATTGTAGCTGGTGGCGAAGTTGGCCGAAGCCCACAGGAAGCGGTCAATGGGATCGAAATCGATGGCTGCGTTGACCGTTTGCGGGTCGTCCTCGGGCAGGTGCAGCAGCCCGTCCATGTTGAGGCTTTCGTCAAAGCCCTGCGCGTTGGGATGGAACTTCGGCGCATTGCCCAGATGCCATTTGCCGATATGGACCGTGTGATAGCCGCGCGCCTTGAGCACTTCGGCAATCGTGACTTCCTCGGAGGGCAGGCCCTGCTCCTCGAAGGGGGGCGCGGCTTCGGCGGCGGCGGGGTCGGTGAGGATCGGCGGGCGATCGGGGTGGATGGTGTTCCACACCATCGGCACGATCCGCGGAAAGCCTGCGGGCGTGGGGGTGAATTCGAACCCGGTGCGCGTGGCGTAGCGCCCCGTCATCAGCTGGGCGCGCGATGGCGAGCAGGTGGCGTTGCCGGCATAGGCCTGGGTGAAGATCGCCCCTTCTGCGGCGAGCCTGTCGATGTTCGGGGTCTTGATCCGGCCATCCGCCACGCCGCCGCCGAAGGTGCTGAGGTCGTTCATGCCGAGATCGTCGAACAGGATGAAGACGATGTTGGGCGGGCGTTCGGCGGGGCTTTGCGCAGCCGCCTCCGGCCCCTGCTGCCACGGCACGGGGCGGTTCGCGGCGATGTCCTGCGCGCTGCGCCAGCGCACCAGTGCCAGCGTCAGCTCGACGCGGAAGGCATAGGCGCCCGCCCCCAGCACCGCCAGCCCGGCGAGCGTGCCGAGCAGCCCCCTGTGCCAGGCCTTCATCCGATGCTCGATTTCGTGCAGATGTTGAGCTGCCCCGCCAGCCCGGCCTCGCGGTGCTTCGTGATCGCCTGATATTCGGGCGATTGCACCATCGCCATCATCGCCTTTCTGGAAGGGTATTCGGCGATGGCCACCATGTCCCACAGCTCCTCGACCTCGCCGAGCAGCAGGCCTGTCACCGCCCCGCTGAAGCGCACCTTGCCGCCCACGGCAGCGAGGCAGGCGGTGACGCCGGCGGCATAGCGGGCATAGGCCTCGCGCCCCGAAAGCTCCGGCTCCGAGCCGTCGGCATAGGTCGCCTTGTCCTTGAACTTGAGCAGGTTGACCATGCACATAGGCTGCCCGTCATCCGCGCCGAAGAAGGCCATTGCCTGTTCGGCCCTGGGGGCTTGCGCGTTGGTAACGATCATTGCGGCGCTCCTTCGGCAGCGGCATCGAGAATTGCGGCGACGAACCCTTCCGGGTCGTCCTCCTGAATGAAATGCCCGCCCCGCAACGTGCGGTGGGCCTGCCCCGCCGTGCCGGGGACGCGGCCGATGAAGCGCGACTCGCCGGTGCGGGTGATCGGATCGCCATCGGAAAAGGCGCAGAGGAACGGCTTGTGCCACTGGTCGAACACCGCCCACGCCGCCTTCTGGTCGGGCACGGCGGGGTTGCCTTCGAAGGGCACGAAGCTCGGAAAGATCCGCGCCCCGGCCTTGTAGCGCGCATCGGGGAACGGCGCGTCATAGGCGGCGATTTCATCATCCGAGAGGGGGCGCTTGGTGCCCTTGGCGATGATCTTGCCGATCGGGAAAAGCGGGCTCCATTTCGAAAAGGCCCGCCAGATCGCAAAGGCGCGCGGTGCGGGGCCGCCTTCGGGCAACCCGCCATTCGACAGCGCGACGGCGCGGAACCGCTCCGGCATGGCGGCGACGAGCCTCAGCCCGATCAGAGAGCCCCAGTCCTGACAGGCGAGCGTGATGTCGTGCAAGTCCAGCCCCTCCAGCCATTGGCGCATCCAGTCGACATGGCGCGCATAGGAATAGTCGGCCTTGGCCGCCGGCTTGTCGGACTTGCCGAAGCCGACCAGATCGGGGGCGACGACGCGATATCCCGCCGCGACCACCGGGCCGATCATGTGGCGGTAGAGATAGGACCATGTCGGCTCGCCATGCATCATCAGCACCACCGGAGCGTTGCGCGGGCCTTCGTCGATGTAATGGACGCGCAAGGGCGTGCCGATCGCCGCGTCGCGCACCTCGGCATAATGCGGCGCAAAGGGAAAGTCGGGCAGGCCGGCAAAGGCCTCCTCCGGCGTGCGCAGCACCTTCACGGCAATCTCCCCTTCCCCGATTCAATTGACACAAAGAATGTCATTATCGGGAGAGCGCGTCAATCCTCGGGCGGCGGGCGCCTAGTGTCGATCAGGCGGAAGCCGATATGGTCGGTGCCCAGCCCGCGCTCCTGAAACTGGCGCGCGGCGGGGCGGTAGCGGGCGCAGTAATTGGCGGCGCACAGGAATGACCCGCCCTTGATGACGCCGACCGGCTCGGCCGCATCGGCGCGGGTGCCGGAGGTGGTGGTCCACTCCCAGACATTGCCGATCATGTCGTGAAGGCCAAAGGCGTTGGCGGCAAAGCAGCCCACCGGCGCGCGGCCCGTGAACCCGTCCTCCCCAAGATCGCGCGCGGGGAAGACCCCCTGATAATAGTTCGCCTGCGGCTTGCCGCCTGCGTCCACCGGCTCGGGCACAGCGGACGCGCCGGCACGGGCGGCGTATTCCCACTGCTCTTCGCTCGGCAGCGCCTTGCCCGCCCATGCGGCATAGGCGGCGGCATCCTGATAGGCGATCTGGACCACCGGGCGGCGGTCCTGTCCGGCAATTCCCGCCCCGTCACCCGCCGGATCGCGCCACTGCGCCCCCACCGCCCAGCGCCACCACGCGGGGTTATCGGGTGTCGGCACGCGGAACACGGCCGAGCCGGGCTGGAGCATTTCGGGCGGCGCGCCGGGGATCGGGGGCGGCGCGCGCTCGGCCATGGTCACATAGCCCGTCGCCGCAACGAAGGCTTCGAACTGCGCGTTCGTCACCTCGTGCGCATCCATCCAGAAGCCTTCGACCGTGACCTGTCGGGGCGGGCCTTCCTCGGGATAGCGGGGATTTTCGCCCATGGTGAAGGTCCCGCCGGGCACCCACACCATCGCGTCCTGTGTCAGGCCGGTGCAGGTGTTCGCCTGTGGCGGCCCGGCCTGTTCCTCCGTCCCGCACGCCGCCAGCAGCGCGCAGAAGGTGATTGCCAGCGCCGCGCGCATCACCCCTGCGCCCAGCGCGCCAGCGCATCGCCCAGCATCCGCCGCACCACCGCCGCCGCCTCTTCCGGGGGGAGGTTCTGGTCATGGCGCAGCGAGCGCCAGGTGCCGAAGCCGAGGATGATGTTGAGCCCCTGCGCCCCCGTCACATCGGCGCGCACGCTATCCGGCAGGTGCGCGGCCAGCGCCTCGGCCTCCAGCCGCAGCTGGCGGCGATAGCCCTCCATCAGATAGGCGGATTCGAAGCGGCGGAGATTGGCCGAGATGCGATAGGGCATGATCGTCTCGAAGATCACCGCGCGGCGGGCGGCGATATCGAACAGGCGGTCCTGCCATGTCGCACCCTCTGGCGGGCGCATCAGGATCGGCAGCAACTCCGCCTCGATCGCCTCGGCCATCTCGCGGTAGAGCGCGTCCATGTCCTTGAAGTGGCGGAACACCGAACGCAGGCCCACCCCCGCCAGTTCGGCCACTTGCGCCGCGCCCGGCGACACTTCCCCGCGCGCGACCAGATCAAGCATCGCGGCGACGATCTTCGCCCGGCTCGACCGGCTGCGCGCACGGCGGCCATCGCTGGTGGTGAGGAGGTCCGGTCTGGGCATGGCCGGCAGACTAGGTTTCGGCACTCACCCTGTCAAATGAATGGGCTAGTCCAGCGAAGTCCGCGGGAACATCCACTGCATCGCCAGCGGGGGATCGAAGGGCTGCCACTTTCCCTCGCCCTGCGCCAGCCGGTCGGCAATCGCGATCATCACGCTGGGGTTGACGCCCAGCCCGCAATGGCTGGCATAGACTTCGATATTCTCGGTCGGGGTCGCGGCAGGCTTCTGCACCGATCCGCGCCAGTGGACGATGCCATCGGTCTTGGTGAGGATCGAGGTGGTGGGCACCGGCGGCGCCTGATCAAGCCCGCGGAACCGCCCGCCCTTCATCGCTTCGGGCTCCTTGCCGTTCAGCAGTTCGAACAGGCGCGCGGCGCTGGTGTGGCCCCGATCATCGGAAATCGGGCTGCCGAGGCTGATGACCAGCCGCACCCGATCGGGATGCAGCTTCGCCAGCTCGCGCGCCAGCACGCCGCCGAGGCTCCACCCGACCAGCGAGACCTTGCGCCCGGTCTTGTCGTTAAGGCGCGCAAGCTGCGCTTCCAGCCGCGCAATCAGCGCATTGTCGACCTTGATGTTGCGCCCGCTGTCCCAGCCGTGGGCGTCATAGCCGAGGTCCGCCAGCAGCCGCCGCAGGGGCACGGTCGAGGTATTGGTGGCCATGAAGCCGGGGAGCACCTGCACCGCATGCCCATCGCCCTTCGGCAGGTTCGCGAGAAGCGGGCGGCTCATGTAGAAAGCGCCAAGTTCGAACATCGCGCGCCCTTCGGCGAGGGTCCAGAACCGGTGCGGCGGGCGGGCCATCTTGTCGAATTCGGCTTCTACGGCTGCCATTGTGGCCATGCTGTCGTCCTTTGTGGTGCGGGGCTTGCGCGCGGTCATGCCGCTTTGGCTTTGCGCGGGGCGCGCTTGCGCTTCGGGCCAGAGGCTTCCGCCTTGGCGGGAGGGCTGGCTGCGGCCTGTGTAGCAGACAGCAGCTCGGCGAAACTATCCTCGATGCATTTTACGTAGAAATCAGGATCGGGGAGCAGCTCGCGATCGGCGGTGAAGGCGATGGTCGCCTCGTCGCAATAGGATTGCACCACGTGGCCAAGGCCGAGGCCGTCGGTGAGGCACAGGAGACCCATCATGCTTTCCAGCCGCGCGCCGGTGAAATGGATCGGCACCGGCGGGCCCGGCACGTTGGTGACCACCGTGGTGAACGGCGGCGCGACCCCGCGATTGGCGAGGCCAAGGCGCGTATAAAGCTGCGCGCCCAAGGCCATGAACAGGGCGGGCGAAACCTTGCTCATCTCGGTCATATTGCGCGCGCCGATGGCGTCGGACATGGCCTTGGAATTGGCGGTCTGCGAATAGACGAAGGCGAGGCGTTCGGCCGGGTCTTCGATATGGGTGCCGAGCGGCGCGATCATCGCGGCGACCTGATTGCCCATGTCGCCCTTCTCGCCGGTGGCGCGGACCGAGATCGGGGCCATCGCGGTCAGGGTTTTCCTGGGCAGATCGTCCTTCGCCAGCAGATAGCGGCGCATCGCTCCGCCGATGATGGCAAGGAACACGTCATTGACCTTCGCGCCGTCTGCCAACGCGCGGATCGCCTTGATGTCGGCCAGCTTGAAGCTGCGCCCTTCCACCACCCGGTGCGGGGAAATCGCGCGGTTGAAGCGCGATTTGGGCGCGAGCATATCGGCGCTGACGGTGAAGTCCTTGACCACCAGTCCCTTGATCGCCTTCGCCAGTCCCGGCGCGGCCTTGGCGGCGACTTCCAGCTGCTTCAGCGGATTGGTGACCGCGTTGAAGTAACTCTTGCCGAGCAGTTCGATGGGGTTGGGGATACGCTCCGGCTTCCACGTATCGGGCTTGCTCGGCGGCGGATCATTGGGGCGCAGGGTGTGCAGCGCCTCCATCAGGTCGATGCCGCTCATCCCGTCGATGGCCGAATGGTGCACCTTGGTGACCATCGCGAAGCTGCCGGGGGCAACGCCGGGCACATTGTCGAGCCCTTCGACCACGGTGAATTCCCATGGCGGGCGGTCGAGATCGAGCGGGCGGGCGAAAATGCGCGCCGCCTGAATGCACAGCTGCCGCCAGTCGCCCGGCTTGGGCAGGGCAATGTGGCGGACGTGATATTCCAGATCGAAGTCCGGATCCTCGACCCAGTAGGGATAGTCGAGATCGAACGGCACCCGCACCAGCCGCTGGCGCATGGTGCGGCTCAGTTGCGCACGCTCGCCGATGAATTGCAGGATATCCTTGAAGCGCACGAAGCTGCCGGGCGCGGTTTCCGGATTGTAGACCAGGATCGAGCCAATATGCATCGGCGAATTGCGCGTTTCCAGCGCGACGAAGGACGCATCCATTCCCTGCAATTGGCGCAAGGTTCTCTCCCCTTTGCCACCCGTTTGTGGGTGTTTGTTGCGCGGGAGGCTAACAGAGCGGGGGACGCGGTCAACTTGCCGCGCCCGTCAATGCCTTCCGTTACGGGCGCAAGAGGGCCAGCAGGGCAAAGCTCGCCAGCCAATGCTCGCCCATATAGTCGCCCTCCACATGCGGGAGCGCGGCGGCAAGGTGTTCATCAGCGAGGCGCTGCAAGGGGTCTTCGGCAGCAGTGCGGCCCAGCTTGCGGGCAATGTCGCGCAGGCACCATGCGCGGCTGAGGTTGAGCCCGTCGAGATGGGCGATCTTGCCGTCCGAACGGTCGGAGACGGTGACGGGGCGGCATTCGCGCGCCAGCCAGCCATTGCTCTCCACCAGCCCTTCGAACCACGGGGCAAAGGCAAGATGCGGCGTGGCCTCGCTCATCAGCAACGCGGCGGTGAGCACGGGGGAGAGGAATTCGTCACCGCCCGGCTCCCAGCCCGCATAGTCGCGGCGGTGGGCGAAGGCGCGGCTTGCCCAGTCGTCGATCAGCATCACGAGTCCGGGATCACGCCGCACCGCCCAGCGCCGTGCCAGAACCAGCGCGAAGGCGGTGTTGAAGTGCGTGCCGACGGTGATCGGATAGGTGAGGATGCCGAGGTAATCGCGCAAGCGGCCCGCAAAGGCGCGGGCCAGCGGTTCGAGCCGCGCGCCCCAGGCCTTGTCCTGATGCCGGGCGGCCTCGTGGTGGAGATACATCAGCCAGCCCCAGCCATAGGGCCGCTCGAAACCCCTTGCCGAGGGCCGGTCGATATATGCCAGTTCCGCCGCCAGCTTCTCTTGCGTGAAGGTCGTCTCGGCCAGCGCCTCGATCTGCGCGGCCTCTGGCATGGCGGGAAACAATCGGCGCAGCGTCAGCAGGGTCCACCAGCCGTGCACGCAGGAATGCCAGTCGAAGCTACCGAAGAACACCGGGTGCGCGGTTTGCGGCAGGCGCAGGTCTTCGGGACCGGTGAAGACGTGGTCGTCCTTGTAAGGAAAGGCCCGCGCCACATGGCCCAGTGCCAAGCGGGCAAACCGGCGGGCGGTGTCCTCAGTCAGCTCCACAGCCAGAAGGCTCCCACATAGATGATCGCGATGTTGCACAGGAGCAGCGGCACCGCCGTGCCGACCTGCTGGCGGATCACCCCGTTCTGGTCCTTCAGCTCCAGCAGCGCGGCGGGGACGATGTTGAAATTCGCGGCCATCGGGGTGAGCAGCGTCCCGCAGAAGCCCGCGAGCATCCCCACCGCGCCGATCACCGCCGGGTTCCCGCCATATTGCTGGATCAGCAGCGGAATGCCGATTGCAGCGGCCATCACCGGGAAGGCGGCGAAGGCATTGCCCATGATCATCGTGAAGCCCGCCATGCCGAGCGCAAAGACGACGACGGTGAGGAAGATGCTGCCCTCGGGGATCACCCCGCGCGCCACGCCGCCGATGATGTCGCCCACGCCAGCAAGCGCGAACACCGCGCCCAATGCCGCGAGCATCTGCGGTAGTATCGCCGCCCAGCCGATGGAGTCGATCAGGCGGCGGCCTTCCTGCGCCGGAGCCAGCAGGGGCGGTCGCAGCCAAGCCATCGCTCCGACAAGCGCCGCGAGAACGCCGATGCCGAACAGGATCAGCGTCTCGCGCCGCGCCTCGAACAGCCCGGTCTCCCCTAGCGGCGTGTAGTTGTAGAACAGTGTCCCCGCGACTGCCGTCAGCGGCACAACCAGCGCCGGGATGAACAGGCGGTTGCCGAGCTGCCCGGCATGGGCTTGCCGCTCTTCCGGCGTGGTCGTCGGCGGATCGCTGCGCTTCAGACCGCCCAGCCCGGCAATGCCGACCATCGCCAGCACCAGCATACCATTCGCCAGATCGGACAGGTGGCTGCCCAGCAGGAAGCTTGCAGAAAGCAGCGCCCAGAACGCCGCATTGCCCCAGCGTCCGTCTTTCAGCGACAGCGCCGCCCATACCGCAAAGGCACTGCCCGCCAGAATGTAGAGCCATTCATAGGTGATCATCGCTGCGCCCTCCCCAGCCGCCGGTCGAAGGCCAGCACCCGCCACGCATGGATCGCGAAGGCACAGATCGCGGTCGGGATTGCCCAGACCGATAGTTGCAGCGGGGTGAGCGGGTAGCCTGCCGCCTCGAACACGCCCTGGATCAGCAGGATCGAGGCGATGGCGAAGAAGATGTCCTCGCCGAAGAACAGCCCGATATTGTCGGTCGCGGCAGCCATCGCCTTGACCTCGTCACGCGCTTCCTCGGACAGATCGCCGTGGGTCTTGACCGCCGCCGCCTCGGCCATCGGCGCGACCAGCGGGCGCACGGCTTGCGGGTGCCCGCCGATGTCCTTCATCCCCAAGGCCGAGGCGATCTGGCGGAAGGCGAGATAGGCGACCAGCAGCTTGCCCATGGTCGCCCCGCGCATCCCCTCGATCACGGCGCGGGCGCGTTGCTGGAGGCCGTATCGCTCCAGCAGCCCGATCACCGGCAGGATGATCCACGTCACCGAGATATAACGGTTATCGTTGAAGGCCTTGCCCAACGCCTCGATCACGGCGAGCAGATCAAGCCCCGCCAGCACGCCGGTTGCCAGCGCGGCGCTCACCACCACCAGCAGCGGATTGAACCGCAGCGCGAAGCCCAGAACGACGATGGCGATCCCCGCCAGCGGCCAGTAGTTCATGCGCCGAAGCCCCCTCCCCCGGGTGTCAGGATCACGAATGTGTCGCCCGGCTGCATTTGCGCCGAGCAGGTCGCGCCGAGCTCCTCGCGCCTGCCATCGGCACGCTCGACCCAGTTCTGTCCCGGCAGCGCGTCACCCCCACCCTTCAGACCGCGCGGCGCGACCTTGCGGCGGTTGGCCAGCATGTTGGCGCGCATCGGCTCAAGGAAAGTCACGCGCCGTACCACCCCGTCGCCGCCGCGATGCTTCCCCTCGCCTCCGGAGCCGCGCCGGATCGCGAATTCCTCCAGCCGCACGGGTAGGCGCGTTTCGAGGATCTCGGGATCGGTCAGGCGCGAATTGGTCATGTGGGTCTGCACCGCGCACGTCCCCGGATGATCCGCCCCCGCGCCCGACCCGCCGCAGATCGTCTCGTAATATTGGTGGGCTTCGTTGCCGAAGGTGAAGTTGTTCATCGTGCCTTGGGCAGGCGCGAGGCGACCTGTGGCGGCAAACAGCGCGTCGGTGACCACCTGCGAGGTCTCGACATTGCCCGCCACCACCGCCGCGCCGGGACGGGGGTTCAGCATCGAGCCTTCAGGCACCACCAGCGTCACCGGCCGCAGGCACCCGTCGTTCATAGGGATCGCATCGTCGATCAGCGTGCGCAGCACATAGAGCGCGGCGGCGCGAGTGATCGACTTGGGGGCGTTGAAATTGTCCGGGAGCTGCGCAGAGGTGCCGGTGAAATCGAACACCGCCGAGCGGCTCTCGCGGTCGATGCGGATCGCCACCTTGACCACCGCGCCGTTGTCCATCGGGTAGGCAAACGCGCCGTCCTCCAGCCCGCCCAGCAAGCGGCGCACGCTTTCCTCGGCATTGGCGAGGACATGGTCCATGTAGGCGGCGAGAACGTCTGCGCCATGTTCGCGCGCCGCGCCCGCCAGCAGCTCCGCGCCGCGCGTGCAGGCGGCCAGCTGGGCGCGCAGGTCGGAGAGGTTGCGGTCGGGATTGCGCGCCGGGTAGTCCGCCGCCGCCAGTGCCGCGCGGATTGCGGCCTCGCAAAAGCGCCCCTCGTCCACCAGCAGCACATTGTCGAGCAGCACACCCTCTTCGGCGATGGTGCGGCTTTCGGGCGGCATGGAACCGGGCGCGATCCCGCCGATATCGGCATGGTGGCCGCGCGCCGCGACGAAGGCATCCGGCTCCTCGCCCTCGCCCGAGTAAAACACCGGCACGATCACCGTGATATCCGGCAGGTGGGTGCCGCCGCGATAAGGATCGTTGAGGACGTAGGCATCGCCCCGCCGGAAGCCCCGCCCGTCCCGCACGCTCCGCCGGGCCTCGATCACCCGGGCAATGCTGTCCCCCATACTGCCCAGATGCACCGGAATATGCGGCGCGTTGGCGATCAGTGCGCCTTGGCGGTCGAACAGCGCGCAGGAGAAATCAAGCCGCTCCTTGATGTTCACCGAGGTTGCGGTGGATTGCAGCACCACGCCCATTTCCTCGGCAATGGCCATGAACAGGTTGTTGAAGATTTCGAGCCGCACCGGATCGACCGCCGTGCCAGCCGCCCGTTCGCGGGTGAGTGGCGCGATGCGGGTGAGGACAATGCTGCCCTCCTCTGCCAACCGCGCTTGCCAGCCGTGCTCAACCACGGTGGTCGATCCGGGGTCGACGATCAGATGGGGGCCTCGCACCGCCTCGCCCGCTGCCAGCGCGGTGCGGGCCATGACCGGCCAGTCACCGGGGAGCAGCGCGGCGGTGGCGGCGGCGGTTTCGGGCATGCTCCCCGCAAGGGCGAGACCGCCCGCCTGCCCCAGCGCCTCGACACTCAGCGCCTCGACGATGATCGCACCCTCGGCATCGGAATAGCCGAAGCGCTGGCGGTGGAGCGCGCGGAAAGCGGCGTCCATCGCTTCGGGCGCGTCGCAGGGGATCGCCAGCAGGCTGTCGCTTCCGGCAAAGCGCAGCCTTGCCGAGGGCACGAGCCGTATCGCCTCTTCCGCGATGCCCTGCGCCAGCAGGTCGCCGCGCGCCTGCCTTTCGAGCACCGCCAGTTCCTCCGCGAAACTCTCGCCGAGCGGGCGCATGAGGGTCACCTCGCGGATCGCCTTCACCGGGGCGAGGCCGATGCCATAGGCGGAAAGCATCCCCGCGAGCGGGTGGACCAGCACCGTGTCCATCCCCAGTGCGTCCGCGACGCGGCAGGCGTGCTGCCCCCCCGCACCGCCGAAGCAGGCGAGCGCATAGGCCGTCACGTCATGCCCGCGCGCGACCGAGATTTTTCGGATCGCCGCCGCCATGTTGTCGATGGCGATGGCGAGGAAGCCCTCGGCGATCTCTTCGAGAGGCCGCGCTTCGGGCAGCAGCGCGGCGACCTCCTCCAGCCGCGCACGGGCGGCTTGCGGGTCAAGCGGTTCATCCCCTCCCGGCCCGAACACCGCAGGGAAGAAAGCCGGGTCGATCCGCCCGAGGAAGAGGTTGCAATCGGTCACAGTCAGCGGCCCGCCCTTGCGGTAGCAGGCGGGGCCGGGTTCCGCGCCCGCGCTTTCCGGGCCGACGCGGAAGCGTGCGCCGTCAAAGCGGCAGATCGATCCTCCGCCCGCCGCCACGGTGTGGATCTGCATCATCGGCGCGGCGACCCGCACGCCCGCGACCACGCTGTCGCCGGTCAGCTCCACCTCGCCCGCATAATGCGCGACATCGGTGCTGGTCCCGCCCATGTCGAAGCCGATCAACCGCGTGTGGCCGAGCGGTTCGCATGCCGCGACCATCCCCACCACGCCGCCCGCCGGGCCTGAAAGGATCGCGTCCTTGCCCCGGAACGCGCCAACTTCGGCGAGCCCGCCGTTCGATTGCATGAACCTGAGCGCGCCCGCAGCGGGCAGGCTCGCCGCCAGCGCATCGGTGTAGCGCCGCAGCACCGGCGAGAGATAGGCGTCGACCACGGTCGTATCGCCGCGCGGGACGAGGCGGATCAGCGGTGCGATCTCGTGGCTGACGCTGACCTGCGCAAAGCCGGCCTCACGCGCGATTGCCGCCAGCCGCGCCTCGTGCGCGCGGTGCTGCCAGCCGTGCATCAGCACGATGGCGAGCGCATCGAAACCCTCAGCGCGAAGCTCTTCGAAGGACACGCGGGCGGCGTCCTCGTCCAGCGCGCGCAGCACCGTGCCGTCCGCGGCGACACGCTCGTCGATCTCGATCACCGCTGCGGGGAGCTGTTCGGGCAGGACGATATGCCGCGCGAAAATGTGCGGCCGCGCCTGCGTGCCGATCCTCAGCGCATCGGCAAAGCCCCGCGTGATCGCCAGCGCCAGCCGCTCGCCCTTCCGTTCCAGCAGCGCATTGGTGGCGACCGTGGTGCCGATCCGCAGCTCGGCGATGGGGCCTTCGCCGTGCTCCGCCATCAACCGCCGCACCGCCTCGGACGCGGCGTCGGCATAGTGCGCGGGGTTTTCGGACAGCAGCTTGGCCGTCACCAGCCGCCCGTCAGGCGTGGTGGCGACCACATCGGTGAAGGTTCCGCCCCGATCGACTGCAAAGCGCCACGCTGGAGGATATGCCACACTCATCGCGAGCATCTCTTGTCCAGCAAGGACAACAAAGCAACCGTGTCGACCAGGTCAGCGAACGACGGAAAAGGCCGGCACCGGGCAATCGCGGCTCCGGGACGCGCGGAGGGCGCCCGGCCCCGCGATCAGGCTGCAATCACGCCGCAAGCGGCGCGGGGATTGCCAGAGCGCCAGCCACCCGGCCTGCCATCTCTCGCCCGACATCGCGCAGCACGGTGCCGGCACTGCCGAAGGGCCGCAGCCCGGCGAGACTGTCGGGGGCCTGCCTTGTCCCCCGCGTCTTTCGCGCTTTCGCACGCTGCTGACGCTGCACCAGTTCGATCCGCGCACCCAGCCCCGCCGCATTGACGTTCTGGATTTCGAGGCCGGGGTATGCATTGCACTCCAGCACCTGCACGCCTCTGGTGGCATCGATCACCAGATCGACCCCGACATAGCCGAGCCCCAGTGCGCCCGAGCAGCGCCGCGCCGCATCCACCGTCTCGCGCCAGAACGGCAAGACCGCCCCGATCAGTGCGGCATTGGTGGAGGGGTGATCGAAGACCTCGTCCTGCCCCAGAACCGCGCGAAAGATCGCCCCGTCGCGAAAGTCGATGGCAGCGCCCACCGCGCCCTGATGCAGGTTGGCGCGGCCGCCGCTTTCCACCGTCGGCAGGCGGGTCATCGCCATGAGCGGCACATCGCCCAGACAGATGATGCGGATATCGGGGAGGCCGAAGGGCACCAGCCGCGCGAAATCGGGATGGGTGCGGATCAGGGGCTCGATCAAAGCGGCGTCCGAATTGCCGCCCTCCAGCGACAGCTCGCCTGCAAGGATGCGCGTTACATGCGCGCGCAGCATCCGCTCGGTCAGCACCTCGCCATTGAGCTTGCGCCAGCCGCCTTCAACGCGGCCATCGACAAGGATCACCCCTTCCCCGCGCCGCCCGCGATTGGGCTTGATCGCGAAGGCATCAGGAAGGCGGGCGTAATCGAATGTCGCAGCTTCGGTCTCGCTGGCGATCAACGCCAGGGTGGGCGGCACCGGCACTCCGGATGCGGCCAGCCGCTCCTTGGTTTCGAATTTCTGGTTCACGCCCTTGATCGCCTCGCGCGGGTTGAGGCGGGCGATCAGGGCATTGCGGCGGTTCATTCCGAGAATGGTCATCTCATGCTCCATGATTGGCGGCGCGGAAGCGCGAAAGTTCGGACAGGCGCAGGCCCTGGTAGCGGCCCAGCACGATCATCAGGACGATGCTCGCCAGCGGCAGGGCCAGCGGGCGCTCGGAGGCCAGCCACACCACCGGCGGCGCGGCCACGAGACCCTGGATCATCAGTGCGACCGCGAGGGTGGTTGCAGTCATGCGTACCGCCTTTTTCGGGCCATCGGCCTCGAAGGCGTTCCACCACCGCTCCACAATCAGCGCGGTTACCACGACGGGAAAGGCGCTGACGAGGGCCGGCTGGCGGAATTCCAGCGCCATCGCCCCGAGCGCCGAAACAACGATCGCGATGAGCGTGCCGAGAAAGCCGACGCGGGACAGGTTCAGCGACTTCAACAGGGGAACGGCCATCATGCCGATCAGGATGGCGGTGGTCGAAATCACCGGCCCGGCGATGGGGCCGGATTGCAGATAGGCGAGCGCCAGCAGCATCGGGGTGAACAGGCCGAAAGTCTTCCACCCCAGCACAGAACGCACAAACACCACCACGCAGGCCCCCATCGGCATGACCAGCAGCAGATGCATGCCCGGCAGATCCCATGGCCGCGAAGGATCGCCGAACAGGGCGATCACCGTGCTGGTGACGACATTGTCCGACCGGTCGAACAGGGTCCAGACAATCGCCCCGAACGTGGCAGCGATCACGGCTGTCAGTGCGTAGCCGGTGCGCAGCAGGGCGATATCGCCCGGCAGCCGGAGGTCGTCAGAACGCATGGGAAACCTCCACTTCGAAACGGTAGCCCGAGCGGTCGAAGGCCGGATCGGTGGAATTGCGGACAATGTAGCGCGCCTCGCCGGCGATGCGCCACGGACCGGGGCTCCAGATCAGGGTCAGCTCGGGCCAGAACAGATCGTCCTCGCGCACGCCGCCGCCTGCGACGGGACGGCCGCCGAAATCGAGCCGCTGGTAGCTGAGCTCGCCGCGCAGGCGCAGGTCCCGTGCAACCGGGCGCTGGTAGCTCGCCTCGGCCAGCCAGCGGCTGAGGTTGCGCCGCGCCTCGGGCGAGTTGATCTCGTCGTAGCGCCCGCGCAGGAAGGCATAGTGATTGGCGCCGAAGCGGTAGCGGTATTCGCCGTCGATGCGGACGCCGTCACCGCGTGACCCTGCCGCATCGTCGTAGCTGCGCTCCCGCCAGCTTGCGCCAAGCGCGATGCGGTTCGCCGCGTCGAGGCTGCGAGTGATTTCCCCGCCGAATTCCCATTCGTCGGTCGAGGTGAATTCGGCGGCGAGGATATTGTCGCTGCGCTCGCCGAAAGCGGTAAGGCGCGTGCCGCCGGGCAGATCGTAGGCAACCGAAAGCCGCGCGGCATTCTGCCAGCGGTCGGTGCGCCCTGCATCCTCGAATTCGAGCCGGGTCGTCGTGTTGCGCAGCGTAACGGTGACATCGTCCTTGGCGAGCACCAGCGAGGGGGTGATGACCGCGGCCAGCGCGTTGCCATCGATCACCTCGTCCTCGCCCGGCGCGGTCGAACGCGCGGTGATGCCGCGCGCAGTGAGGCGCAGGCCGGGATCGATCCGCCAGCCGGCGCCGGACCGCGCAGCCGTTTCGGCTCTGGTTTCGGTCTCGTCTTCGATGCCGCTGCCCTGCTCCGAGGCGTCGGGCTCGGCGGTTTCGGCCAAGGCCGCGGTAGCAAAGCAGACCACGGGCACCGAAAGCACGATGGCTTGCAGCATTCTGCGGGTCAGGGGGTTGCGAGAGGTCACGACATGCTCCTGTTGCGTGCCGGCAGTGTGCCGGTTCGCAGCAGGAAACGGGGCAAGGCG
>JAIEOM010000163.1 GCA_019750455.1 Sphingomonadales bacterium
CGGGTGTAGCTCAATGGTAGAGCAGAAGCTTCCCAAGCTTACGACGAGGGTTCGATTCCCTTCACCCGCTCCAGCCCTCCTTTCTCCGCCAGCCCCGGAAAGTCTATAAAACCCTTAGAAATCAGAGGGATTTGGGCCTTCGGTCGTCCGAGACGGTCCCTATTCTTCCCGCTTGCCGAGCACCGACATTAAGTCCGCTGATGTGCCGGCGGCCGTCCGCAAGATTGAGCGGAAGGGTCTATTGGAGAGCGCCCGCCGCACTGTGCAATTGGCGGGCGCGGTGTTCCGCTATTCTGTCGCCACTGCCTGCCACGCCTCAGAGCCAACCCGCGACCTGCGCGGCGCTCTGTTCGCGCCGGTCGTCACCCACTACGGCGCAATTATCGACCCGGCTCCGGTCGTTCACGATCGCCAGATTGCACGTCTGATTCGGCTGGAGGCTGACACCCGGCCTTCGATTGGGCCGAGCTAGAACCATGTCTGCATGCAGCACCATTCAGTTTCTCTCGCTGCAAATCGTCGGATGGTCCCCGGTAGAGCCTGCGTTATCTGTGCCGAACTTTCGCGATCCAGCCGGCGGGCTGGGTCACGACTGGCAAAGCCTTCAGACCGAGCAACGGTCGCAGCCAGGCTACCCGGCGTGCGACCTCGTAGGTCAGTGCGCAACCGAACACGGTCGTGAGCAGGATCACGCCGAATGCGAGTTCTGCCTGCGCTCCGGTCTGCTTGAGCCAAAAGCCTGCCGCGATAATGATCGTCTGATGCGCGATGTAATAGGGAAAGATCGCCTCGGTCAGGTAGCGCCGGACAGGGCCGTCGTGGTGCAATCGCATCTGGGCAAAGCCGAGCAACCCAAGGATGGCGCTCCATGCCAGCACCGCACGCGCCAGAGAGCGAGCGGTTTCCCATATTGGTGTCCCGTCGCTCAGACCATGCGCTGCGAACATCGCAGCGCAGGCGAGAGCGGCAAGGCCGCCCAGTGGGCGCCAGTGTCCGAGTATCGTCCCCCAAGCAGTTGTCGAGCGGGCCAACGCAACGCCGAAGAAAAAGCCAAAGCCGTAAATCGCATGGGCATAGGGATCATCGAGCAGCGCATGGGTCTCGCCGAACGCCGGTTGCAGCATCAGCCGTGCCAGCGCCAGCCATGCGATCGGCAGCAGCACCAGCCGCCAGCCCGAAAACAGATGGTCGAAGCGGTGCTGCAGCCTTGCGCGCACCCGCCGAGGCAGGGCAGCGAGCCCCGCCAGCGCCACTGAATAGGTCCACAGGTAAGCCACGAACCACAGGTGGTTCCAAGTCGGCAGCACGATGCCAAGGCTCGATCCGAACTCGAAATAATCGTGTAGCCAGAAATGCGCGAAGCCTGCGTCGTAAGCGCCCTGGTCGCGCAGCTCGAACCAGGGCTGCGGCGCGACGAAGACCACCATTCCTGCCAACAAGGGCACCAGCAGCCGTACTGACCGGCTTGCAGCGAAGGCGCGCGGCGCGGCGAGCTTTGCGAGCAGCGCCCGAGAGACCACGCCCGAGATCACGAACAGCAGCAACAACCGCCACGGGTTGACCGCCAGCATCGGCCAAATCGCCCATTCCACCGGCGCAGCGGCTTTGACGTGCCAGCCCCACGGCACAAAGAACATTCCGATATGATAGAGGATCAGCAGCGCGAAGGCACCTATCCTCAGCCAGTCGAGGCCGTATTGGCGCCCGGTCATTGCAGTGGTGGCTTGCATGTCACGTCTCCATCGCATCTAAGCTTTGGCCGATATCTGCTGCCCATGAACCGCAGTGTCGCGGCACGGGTGACAGACGGGGGAGCCGAAGGGACGGAGGGCGGGGCCGGTTGTGACGAGCGGCGGCGATCAAGGGCTGAGCGGCAAGCAGGGCAATGTGCCCCTGCTGCGTGATCCGCGCGCGATAACTGCGCTGACCTTTGCGGGGTTCGGATTGCTTTACATGGCGGTCAATGCCGCAAGTCTGATCGACCAGCGCCGCGCGCTGGGGCAACCAATTGCGCAGTGGCAGGCATGGGTGCTCGAAGGAACCAGCCTTGCCGCTTGGCTGGCACTGCTGCCCGTTATCCTCGTGATCGCCACTCGGCTCGCATCGCGCCCGCTGCCGATAGCGGCGCTTGGCCATGCGGTCGGCTGCATCGCGGTCTCGCTGGCACACACCGCGCTGATGGCGAGCCTCCGGATCGCTGCCTACGCGCTGGCAGGCGAGGATTATGCGCCCATTGAGGCTTGGTCCGACCGGCTGCTGTTCGAGGCGCGCAAAGACGTGATCACCTACGTCTCTCGATCCTTGCGGTGTTTCTTCTCGCGCGCCAGATGGTCGTCCGATCCACAGCGACGCCTTCGCCGCCATCCGAGCAGACCGCCCTGATCGAGGTGCGCGACGGCAGCCGGATTGTGATGCTGCGGCCTACCGAGATCGATTGGGTGAGCTCTGCCGGAAACTACGTCGAGCTGCACGGCAGCTTTGGCAGCCAGTTGGCACGGCGGACGATGGCTGATCTCGAAACCGAATTGAAGCCGCATGGCTTCATCCG
Organism: Sphingomonadales bacterium; assembly: GCA_019750455.1. Taxonomy (GTDB): domain Bacteria; phylum Pseudomonadota; class Alphaproteobacteria; order Sphingomonadales; family Sphingomonadaceae; genus Erythrobacter. The sequence goes on from JAIEOM010000163.1 coordinate 2,549, forward strand.
CGTCCACCGCTCGCACCTCGTGCGGCGGGCAGAGATTGCAACCACTGAAACACGGCAAAGTGGGGACTTCGACATCACCTTGCGCTCAGGCGCGGTGATCAGCGGCAGCCGCAGGTTTCGGAAGAACCTCGCTTAGCCGGAAAGCGTGTGGGTTTCCGCTTCAAGGTCGGCTTCGGACTGGCGGGTCTTGCGGAATAAAGCTCGAACAGCCGCCATTCTGGGCCCGATTTGCTCATTGACGGCAGTCGGCCCAGAGCCGATCGCCCGAGCCTGTCGAATTAATCGTCTGGCCGTGCGCGACAATGCCATTGCGCCTTTAGAGACGGGGATCCACACCACTGAGGATGGTTGATTGATGCAAGGGCAAGTAGTCTTTTTGCCGGTCTTTAAGCGTTCACGACAAGGGGCCGCTGGAGTTGCACTCCAACGGCCCCGTTCCAGTCACTACGGTTGTTTCAGTTACCGAAGCGTGCGGTCAGCTGGATGCCGTAGAAACGCGGCTCGGCGGGGATGAAGGTCGGGATTGTGAAGGCCCCGCCGGTGTTGCCCGCGTCGAGAAGGTAGTCCTCGTCAAAGGCGTTGCGGATAAAGGCGGCGACTTCGTAGCGCCGGTCGGCGAAGCTGAGCCCGGCGCGCGCGTTGACCAGTGTGACCGCGTCTTGCGAGATCAGCGGATTGTTCGGCACCTCGAAGAAGATCCGGCTGCGATGGGTGACGCTCGGCGTGGCGAAGAGCCGCACGCCGCCCGGCCGCTCCTTGTTAATGGTGAACCCGGCGGCGGCCTGCCATTCCGGCTGCAACCGGAACCGCGCGCCCGAGAAGGCGGGCGAGAAGGCGCCATCCCGGTCGATCCCGCCATCAATATAGCCGACATTGCCGAACACATTGAGCCAGTCGGTCACGTCCACTGCCAGCTCCGCCTCGACCCCGAGGTTGCTCGCACGGCCCGCGCTCTGCGTGACAAAGGCGCCGGTCGGATTGCCATTGGCATCGAGCTGCGCGACCGAGACCTGGAAGTCGTTGTAGACCTGATAATAGACTCCGAGCGAGCCGACCACGCCGCCGCTCGCCAGCTTGATCCCGCCTTCGTAGTTCCAGACGGTCTCTTCGGCGATGGTCTGCACGTTGGGCACAGGACGCCCGCCGCTGCGTGCCGCGGCGACCTGCACCACCGGCGAACGGCGCCCCTTCGACACCGTGGCAAACACGTTCACGTCATCGCTGAGGCGGTAGAGCGCGTTGAAGCGCGGCAGCCACGCCTGGAACCACTTGTCGGCAGTGAAGGTGCGCCCGCCGGTGTCGATCTGGCCGGGGATCAGGGCTGCGCGGCTAAGCGTGGAGTTCGGCACGCGGGCAAAGAAGCCCGAGCCGCGATACTCGGTCAGCCAGCGCACCCCCGCCGTCAGTTCGAGCGCATCGAACGGGGTCCAGGTCGCATCGGCGAACAGCGAATAGGCCTCGTTGCGGCCCTGGTTCTCGAACACCGAGGTATAGGGGATGGTGGTCGCCGCGCCCTGCGTGAGGATTGCGGTAATGCCGCTCGCCGGAACCGTGCCGTTGGGCGCGACACAGGCGACACCGGGCACCAGCGGCGCGCCGAACAGCGAGGTGAGACACTGGAGGAAGGTGCCTTCCTCGGTGGCGAAGGGCACATTCTGGCGGCCGTCCTCAATGAAGGCGTTCCACCCGAAGCTGCTGCGCAGATTGTCGCCGGTGTAGGTGAAGCGGCCCTCGTGGCTGGCCTGCCAGCCGGTCGCGATCTCGGCGAATTCGAGGAACGGCGCGGCCGATCCATCGGCGTCGAACACCTCGGCGCTGTCGAATTCGCGATAGCCGTTGACGGTGGTGAAGCTCCAGTCGTCATCGAACTGGTGGTCGATGGTGAGGCTGATGTCATAGACCTCGCGGTTGAGGCCAAGCTGGTCATCGCCCAGTGCCGCCGCGCCCGCCGGGTTGCCGCCGAGGTTGGCGGCGCGGAAGGCATTCGCGGACCCGCCCGGCGCGCCGGCGAAGGCCGGGAAGCGGCCCGAGATGAAGGGCGTCCCGCCGTTCCGCTGCTGGTCATAGGTGCCGACCAGATCGACCGTCAGGTCGGCGGTCGGCTGCCAGCGCAGCGAGGCGCGCAGGCCCAGCTGGTCCTGTGCGTAAAGCTCCTCGTCCTGATTGGGCGAGAGATTCCGGGCATAGCCATCGCGCGTGCGCCACTCGCCTGCGAGGCGGAAGGCCAGCGTGTCGCCCCCGGCATTGACGAAGCCGCCCAGCAAGGTCTGGTTGAAATTGCCGTAGCCGCCGCGCACTTCGGCCGCGAAGCCCGGGCGAGGCTTGGCCGATACGAGACTGATCGCCCCTACCGCGCTGGCCGTGCCGAACAGGGTGGCCTGCGGGCCCTTGATGACCTCGACCCGCTCCAGATCGTAGATCGCCTGATAGGACCCGCGCGATCGCGAGATGTCGACGCCGTTGTAATAGAGCGTGACGCGCGGTCCCTGCTGTGCCGAACCGCTGTCGGAGGTGATGCCGCGGATCACTACGCCGGGATTGTTGGCGCTCTGTTCCTGGATGTTGAGGCCGGGGATGTAGTTCGACAGTTCGTCGAGGTCGGTCACCCCGATTTCGGCGATCCGCTGGCCAGTCAGCGCTGAGATGGTGATCGGCACGTCCTGCGCGCGCTGTTCGATCTTCTGTGCGGTAACGATGATCGCGTTGCAGGAGGCGGCGCTGTCCTGCTCTTCGCTGTTGGCCGGGTCCTGGGCAACAGCGGGCGCGACGGGCAGGGCAATCGACGCGAGCAGTGCCGCGCGGAGAAGGGTGATGCGCATAAGGTGGGCCTTTTTGAAAGCGGAGAGACCCGGTCCGGCTAGATGTGTCCTATGACGCGGCGATTGCCGTTCCTTTGCAGTTCCATGAAGGCAATCAAGGTTGCCGATGTGTTGTTTCCGGGCAACGCTATCGGCCGTCGTTGAGAGATGCGTAAAGCAGTCGATGCTGATTTCCATCCGGCGGTGTCGGCGGGCTCTTCCCTAAAGTACCGCCAGCTGTCGCGGACCTCTGGACTGCGGCCGCGCCGCTACGATCTGCGTCTGCTCTCGACCCAGACCCGGCCGTTGGCAGCCGCCACGTTGAACGACTGCTTTCGCCAAAAGCCACCGTGCTGCTATCGGGATCGCCGATCGGCCACGCTCATGACCGATGCTTGGTGGGAAGCCGAATGTCCAAAATCTGCTTCACGGAGCAGTCAGGCGCGGCTCTACTCCGCCGTGGCGGAGGGAGGCACTGGCATGGTGCTGCGGGGCAGTCTATGCAGATGTGATGCCGCCAACAGTCGTGTTCGACAGTGACTGCGTTCTGTGCAGCCGGTGGGTTCATCTGATCCTGCGGCACGAGCGCCGTCGCGACATCATCTTCGTCAGCGCTTGGTCGGAGCGAGGTACGGCGCTGGCTGCAGAGCATGGCCTTTCGCAGGTCGATCTGGACGCGACCTACCTGTTTATCGACGAAGGGCGTGGACTGGTACGATCCGATGCCGGGCTGGCGCTGCTGGCCCGGATGCGCGCGCCTTGGCGATTTCTGTCCTGGTTGCGGGTGGTGCCGCGCCCCATTCGCGACCGGGTCTATGATCTGGTTGCCCGCAATCGTTATCGGTGGTTCGGCAAAGCCGACCATTGCTTTGTGCCCCCGCCTGGTATGGCACACCGCTTCATCGACCGGGCTTAAGGGTCAGGCCGGACGCTGCGCCTGCTGCCATGTGATCGCCAACCCTCCTCGCGGGCGCAGCGAAAACTGCGGTTCGGGAATGACGTCAGCCGGCCCTGCGACCGGGATCCAACGCTGCAACAGGCTCGCGACCACCAGACAGACCTCCATCATCCCGAAGCCCTGTCCGATGCAGATGCGCGGGCCGTTGCCGAACGGGAGATAGGCCTTTGGCAAGGCTGCCTCTCTGTCAAGGAACCGCGCGGGATCGAAACGCTCGGGCTCGCCAAACCAGCGCGGATCGCGGTGCATGGCATAGGGCGTGATCTGCACCAGATCGCCCTTGCGGATGGTGAAGCCTTGCATCTCCACGTCACAGGTCGCACGGCGCAGGAACAGCGCATAGGCAGGGGGATAGAGCCGCAGCACCTCCATGATGACCGCACGCAGCACCGGCAGGCGCGGCAAATCCTCGGGCCGCGGGGGCGCGCCTTGCAGCACAGTGCCGAGCTCACTCCACAGCCGGTCGCGCCACATGGGCGACTGCACGAGGCAAAGCGCCGTCCAACCCAGCAGCGCGCCCGAAGTCTCGTGGCCCGCGATCAGCAGGCTCATGGCATCGTTGCGGATCGCGCTCCTATCGCCCGCGTGCTGTTCGGCAAGCATTGAGAGCAGGTCCCCCCGGTCGCCCTCCGCCTCGGCAAGGCGGGCATCGACCAGACGGCAGACGAATTCGTCCATCACCCCGATCGCCCAGCGCTTGCGGCGCTTGGCCGCGAGCGGGAGCCAGTCGGGCAGCACCAGCGGTGCGGTGGATTCGCGGAAAGCGGTTTCGGACAAGGTCTGGATCGCCGCCTCGATGACGTCGCCATCGGGCGGAGGAGGACTGGAAAAGAAGGTGTCGGCCGCGATGTCGAGCGTTAGCCGCGCCATGGCGGCATCGGTCTCGATCGTGACTTCGCCCCGACCGCCCGCCCTTTCGGCCCATCCCTCGCCGAGGCGGCGGGCGTGAAGGACCGCCTTCGCGCCATAATCGGGCAGGCGCTGGCGGGCGAAGGCGGGCAGCACCTTGCGGCGGCGGGCACGCCATTCCTCGCCTTCGGCCAGCAGCATGTTGGTGCCGGTCCACTGGGCAACGACTTGGGTCAGTTTCTCGAAGCGGGTGAAGCTTTGCCACTGGTGGACCAGCACGGCCTCGACGTCATCGGGGTGGAACAGCAGCCACGAGCGATAAGGCCCGAGCCGCAACCGCACCACATCACCGTGGCGGGCGCGCATGTCGGCATAGAAGGCGAGCTGGTCGCGCTTGATCCGCATGAGGTGGCCGAGTCCGAGCGACAGCGTCGGCGGGCTGGACGCGCGCCGCGACGGGGCTGAAATCGTCATGCGACCGGCTCGCCCAACGGTGTCGGCGCTGCCTTTTGGCGCAGGTGGCGTAGCGGCAAGATCAGCAGCAGCACAGCCGCGCCCAGCAGCGCGCAGGCCAAGTTGACATGCCCCAGCGCTTTCCCCAGCGCCGCAGCCGCAGCGAAATCCCGCGCCTCGGACGGATCCCGATAGGTCAGCGCCGCGCCGGGCTGCGCTTCGAGGGTCAGGCCAATAGGGTTGCGGCGCTGCAACCACCCGGCAAAGGCGGCCTGTCACGTGTGCTCCGGATCGAAGACAAGCCGCGCTGCTTGCGGAACCCAGGGTTTCCACCGGGGGAACCACTCGGGCACATTGGCGCGGTAGGTCGGCCAGCCCTCGGGGAAGCGCTGGAGCAGATCGTGACGGTGGTGCCAGCGGACCATTCCGGCAACGAACACCCACGCCATCACTGCCGCCGATGCGACCCAGATGTTGCCGATCATCACCCCGATCACGATCCAGCTCAAGGCAGATGAGAGCTGCATCGGATTGACGAGATAGGCGAACACGCCGCTGCGCACGAGGCGCTTGGTCGGATCGAGCGGGATCGGCGTGCCCTCGCCATGCACGACGAACATCTGCACCGCCGACAGGCCGATTACAAAACAGGTGCCTAGCACCGGGAGGCCTGTCAGGATCAGCCACGCGGGCTGCGCGCCGATGTTCCAGCTGCCACCCATCGCCAGCATGATGACCGAGGGCAGCACGTAAAAGGCGAGGAAGCCATATCCCAGCGCCAGCAATGCCGCCCGCCAGGCGAGATGCTCGCCGCGTGCCGTCCACCGGGCGAGGTGGATCGCCGGAAGGTGCGCAACGAGAAACACCAGCACCACGCCTGCGAACCAGAACGGCCCCGCCATCACCAGTGGATCGAGCGAGGAAAACACCATGCCATGCAGGCCAAGGATAATCGGCAGCACGAGATAAAGCGGCCGGATGGTCGGGAACAGGAAGGCCAGCACAGGCCCGAACAGGATCGCCCCTCCGATCCAGATATCGGCCGGCAGCCCCATAACCATCAGCACATCGCCGCCATAGCGCCACCACCCTGCGGCAATCGCCAGCTGGTGCGTGGCGAAGATCATCGCGAAGCCATAGAGGAAGGCGAACAGGCCGCCCACGATCACGCGCGGCTCGTGACGGTGCCTTGCGCCCAGCACCAGAACCGCGGCCAGCGGTCCGAGGAACAGCGCCCAGCGCAGCGCCCACAGCCATTCGTGCGGCAGATCGATGTCGATCATGCCAACACCGCCCGGACGACGGGCTCGCGCAAGGCGCGCGGCAGCCGGGTCTCGAACAGCTCGACCACCAAGAACACCACCGGAAGGCCCAGCGCGAGGTAAAGCGCCACCGGCGGCAACAGGATGATCAGCGCCAACTGGATGATCGTGCCGAGCCGCATCAGCGCCCCCTCGCGGGAACGGGTTGCGGGCATGGCGAGCAGCAAGCCAGCAAGGATTGCCGGGAAGATCACGGCCAGCGGGAAAGCGAGCAGGTGATCCGGATCACCTTCGGCAAGCGCAGTCACCATAGTCGCAAGCCGCACCGCCACGCCCGAGGCGATCGCCAGGGCCAGCGCCAGTTTGATGCTTTTGCGCAGTCTGAACATCGATTTCAGAGCCCCCCCTCCATGGCAACCTGATCGGACAATGCTGGTCAAGCCATTGTTCGATCTTACGTTAACAGCGATGAGTGAATAGAATCCAGCATCCCCGGCAAATGGACTAAGGTGACAAGGCTATGGCTGGAATTGGGTTTGATTCCCGAACGGCAGCGATTTTTCGCGACCGGGGCCAAGCCGTCGTGCCGCTTTAGGGATCGTGCGTCGGACCGGCTCATGGCCGCTGGTGGGCGGAAATTGGATATTGCTCCGTTGGCTAATTTTCCCGATGGAGCACCGGTGACAGATCAGCTGTACATCTTTCTCGCCGAGGCAATTGCGACGGAAGCAACTGATAAGCGGCCCGGCGCCCGCCATGCCTTGATGCTTTACGCCTCCGGGTCCACCTTGGACTGGGCACGGGGCCGAGCAACGAAGCATGCAGATGACGCGGGCTGGCTGCATGTCGAAGTTAAGCGGGAAAAGGAGTTGAACCGCGACACCAGCCTGATTGCCGATCCGACGTTAAGAACGGCTGCGGATGCAGCGGTCGCGCGAGGCTCTGCTATCGTCATTTACGGCAACGAAATACCTACCCACAGTTAGCCGATCCAATCGTCCGCATTGGGGGCGCTTTGCGAACTACAGAAGTTTTCCATGAGAGAGGCAAAGCCGCCATTTGCTGTACGGGCTGAGCGCTGACGGCTGCCGACCCCATGCTGGTCGTTCCCGATCGGTGCAATGAACGTCTGCTTCGGCCGAACGGCCACCCTGCTGACCGAAACTGGGTGGATAGCGGAATGGAGGTTTCCTCGGCCCAAGTTTGAATAGTGTCAGTCAGAACGTCATGAACAGGTTGACGTTGGCGGTGTGGTCGGATCGGTCCTGCCCATCGCGGCGCACATGCTGGTTGAGATAGCCTGGCACCACCTCGATGTTCTTGGCGAGCGGTATCGACACGCCAACAAAGTTGCGCCAGATCGACAGCCCGCCGCGCTGTACGCCTGTCTCGTTAAGGTCGATAAAGGGCTCGGTGTAGGCGACGATCTTGTTACTGCCGCTCACCGGAACTCGCAGCTGGACGAAATTGCGCAGCCGCCATGAGGTATCCTCGCGTTCCTCGAAGGTGCGCTGCTCGAGCCGGGTGCGCGAGTCCAGCGTCACACCGCCCTCGGTCGACAGCAGCCGGACGTTCAGTTCCTGGTAGAAGCGGTGTTCGTTGAGCTGGGCGGGACCGACCGGGTCCGTCAGGATGTAGGCATATCCTGCGCCTATATTCACGTCCTTGTTGATCCGGTAGCCTACTAGCGAGCGGAGCAGAAGCTGGCCGAGCCGGTCAGCGTCATTGGTGAAACGCTCCTGCGCTTCGAGGCGGACATAGATGTCATCAGTGGCGTTGATGGTGGCGAACTGGCCGAGCCAGATGTTGAAATCGTCCTCGCTGGCGTGGGCCGGGGCGGCAAGCAATGCAGCCAGCAGCGCCGCCGCGCTATACGATGTCTGGCGAAAGGGCATGAAACAAACCTCGAGGAAGCCGGTAAAGCGCGGGCCTTGCGACCCTTCGCGGGGGAGAGCCCGCGCTCCGTAGTTGCCCCCGCAGGGGCGGGCAAGTGTCAGCCGCCGTTGTAGGGCACCGACGAATCGTGGACGACGATCTTCAAAGCGCCCTGTGCGTCGCGGATGTAACCGAAGGTGTATTCGACCTTGGTCTCCGCGCCGGTGTCAGCAGCGGTGAACCAGTAGTTCCCCATGGCGACCGCCATCGTGCAGGCATTGTTGGTGATGCCGACATTCTTCCAGCGCACGTTGGTCCAGGGCTTGATCGCAAAGCCCTTGTCCTCGGGGTAGGTGGTGTTGCCGCCGACGAAATAGGACAGTGCTGAATCGAAAGAGGTGCGGAACTGATCGACCGAAGCCAGCGTCGGCTTGAACAGCACGAGGCTGAGATCATAGGCGTAGAACTGGTCGATATGCGCTGCCGCGGCAGCGCTGTAATCGCCGCCGTCGGAATAGACCTTGCCGATCCTGACGATGCCTTCGCCCCACGCCTTCTGGGCGGCCACGACTTCCTTTTCGGTGATGCAGTCGACGTTCTGCTCGACCGGAGCGGCGGCGGCGCGCGGCCTCGTCTTGGCGTAACCGGGGGTGCATGCGACTACCAACGACGCGGCAGTGAGGACGAATAAACTCTTTTTCATGGGATCGCTCCATCGGTGAAGGCGGTTGCCCGCGGATGATCGCTGAGTGACGTGGCGGCTGGCTGGCCGCGTCAGCCGCATGGCGGGCCGCGTGGCCTATGCCGTTTGGCGTATGACAAGCGGCCTTGGCCCGCCTATCTTACTGCGCCATGTCCCAGCTTGCCGCCCCCAACCTGCCTGACAATGCGGCTGAACTTCGCAGTCTTTACCGCGCAGCCGAAGCGCGGGCGGCGCGTTTGAGGGTGCTGGTCGAGGCCGGGCAGGCTCTTGCCACCGCCACGTCCGAAACGCTGGATTCCGCCGTGTCCGATGTTGCGCGCGCAGCGGCGCATCTGGCCGGATACGAGAACGGTCAGGTGATCGACGACGTCGGTGATGAAAAGGTGCGTAAAGCAGCTGGCGAGGATCGCCTGATCTTCCCGCTGACCGCGCCGGGCTCCGATGCACCATCGTCCGGCGTGCTTGTTCTCGAAGGTCGCCGCAGCGCGCCCTCTGCCGAAGACCGCGAGGCTCTCGCTGTCGTGTGCCAGTTGATCGGCGCGAGCCTTTCTGCACGGGCGCGCGAGGCCCGGCTGGCCCGGCTGCTGGGCGAATTGTTGCGCGGTCAGGAGATTGAACGCAGCCGCATCGCACACGAACTGCACGACGGTGTTGCGCAGAACGCCGCCGCGCTGATGCGACGGCTGGAACTGGCAAGCGACGGCGACCCCGGCGACCTTGCAAAGGCGCGCGATCAGGCGCGCGATCTGGTCAGCGAATTGCGCCGGGTCATCGCCGGGATGCGGCCTCCGGTGCTGGATGATCTGGGGCTCGTCCCCGCGCTTCATCAGCTGGCGGCCGAGGCTCAGACGAGCGGGATGGCGGTCGCGCTCGAAATCGCGCCTGACGCGGACCGGCGCCCCGCCGCGGCGATCGAGACGGCGCTGTTTCGCGTCGCGCAGGAGGCGCTGAACAATGCCTTGGCCCATGCCGGGCATGAGGTTCGCGTGAGCCTGCGACTGGCGTGCGATGCGGGTCGCTGGCGCTTGTCGGTGCGCGACGATGGCTGCGGATTCGATCCTGATGCCGGACGCGCGCCGCATGGCGCAGGTGGCCTCGGCCTTGCCTATATGCGCGAGCGGATCGAGCTGCTGGACGGGCGCCTGACAATCACGAGCACACCCGGCGCGGGCTGCACCCTGCTGGCAGAGGTTCCTGCCACATGAAGACTGCCCGGGTCGTGATTGCCGATGACCATGCCCTCGCCCGCGAAGGGCTGAGGGTCATGCTTGATCGCAGCGGGCGGTTTGACGTGGTGGGCGAAGCGGCCAGCGGTGAGGAAGCGCTGGCGTTGTGCGAACAGCACCGGCCCGATCTGGCGCTGCTCGATATCCGCTATGGCACGCGCGGGGGTGAGGCCGGGATCGACGGACTGGAAGCTGCGCGACTGTTGTCCGATACGCAGCCCGAAATCGCCATCATAATCCTCACCATGCACGATAACGCCGATTATCTGCGCGCGGCGATCGCTGCGGGCGCACGCGGCTTCATCACCAAGGATGCTTCGCGAGACGAATTGCTGGCAGCGATCGATCTGGTGGCGGCGGGGGGGTCGCCTATCCGCCTTCGCTCATGCGCCGCGCGGTGGTGGCGACCGGTCGCAGCCCCGTGTTTGCCGCGCTGGAACGGCTGACCCCGCGCGAACGCGAAGTGCTCGACGCGCTGGCGAGCGGCGGAACGAACAAGGAAATCGCGCTGGCGCTCGGCATCACGCCGGGCACGGTCAAGACCCATGTCGAACGGGTGATCGGCAAGCTCGGCGTACGCGACCGGACACAGGCTGCGGTCATCGCGGTCGAGCACCGCAGCGGGTGGACAGCGTGACAAGCCCGGTGATCGCATGCTGGTGGGCCAATCGCCCGCTTGCCACCAAGGGGCTGGTGGTTGTGGCGGTGCCGCTGCTGATCTTCCTTGGCTCGGTCGCCGCGCTTTACGCCATCAGCCGGATGGAAGCCCGCGCCGAGCAGGACGTCCGTCTGACCATAGCGATCCAGAACGACGTCAATGAAGTCCACGCGCTTCTGGCCGAGGCTTCCAGCGGCGTGCGGGGGTATCTTCTGACGAGCGAGCCCCGTTTTCTCGAACCATATAAGCGCGCCGAAACGCTGGTGCCGCAGGTCACCGCACGCTTGCGCGGTGCGATCCGCGATGACGAAGCCGCCACGCGCCTTGCCCGGATTGAGACGCTGGCGGGCCAGAAGCGCGAAGGTCTGGCGCTTCTGCTCGCAGCCCGTGCCCGCACCGGGGCGGACGTGGTCGGCGATCCCGCGATCGCTGCCGGCCTTGCCGCCAACAAGCAGGTGCTTGACGCAGTGCGCGACGAGATCGAAGCGATGCAGGCGCGTGAGCGGGAACTGCTGGCGGCGCGGCAGGACAGACTCGACGGGGTGCGCCGTAACGGGTTGATCGCCACCGGCCTGCTGACGCTTGTCGGCCTTGTCGGCAGCCTGTTCGCGGTGTTCCTGTTCTCCAGCGGGATCGTGCGCCGGGTCCAGCGGCTCGAAAGCGATGCGGTGCTGCTGGCGCAGGGCGAGGCTCTGGAAGCGCGCAGTGCCGAAGGCGACGAGATCGGCTCGCTCGCCGGGCGCATGGTCGAGGCAAGCCGCCTCCTGCGCGCCCGCGAACGGGCACTGCGCGAGGGGGAGGAGCGCTTCCGTCTCGTAATCGAGGGCGTGCGCGACTACGGAATCTTCGCGCTCGATCCGGATGGAAAGGTGGTGAGTTGGAACACCGGCGCGCAACGCATCAAGGGCTGGACAGGGGAAGAGGCGCTGGGCCGCCACTTTTCGATGTTCTACCCGGGTGACGATGCGCACAAACGATCGATGCGCAACCTCGCCGATGCGGTGCGCGACGGCCGCACCGAGGACGAAGGCTGGCGCGTGCGCAAGGATGGTTCGCGGTTCTGGGCCAACGTGGTGATCACCGCGCTTCACGACGAGACAGGCGCCCTGCGGGGATTTTCCAAGGTCACCCGCGACATTACCGAACGTCGCCGCGCGCAGGAGGCGCTGGAACTGGCGCGTCAGGAAGCCGAACAAGCGAGCGCCGCCAAGAGCTTGTTCCTGTCGCGCATGAGCCACGAATTGCGCACGCCGCTCAACGCGATCCTCGGGTTTGCGCAGTTGCTGGAGCTTGAGCGCAGCCATGCCGGGCAGGCCGACCACGCGAGCATCCAGCAGATCCTGCGCGCCGGGCGACATCTCTTGGCACTGATCGACGAAGTGCTCGACATCGCCCGGATCGAAGCCGGCAAGCTGGGCCTTTCGATCATGCCCACATCGCTAGAGACAATTGTCACCGAGGCCGTCGGGCTGTCCCTGCCCGAGGCGGAATCCCGCCATATCACGATCGTGAGCGAGGCGGGCAAACTCTCGCCGGTCGCAGTCGATCCCCGGCGTTTGCTGCAAGTGCTGCTGAACCTGCTGAGCAACGCGATCAAATATAATCACCACGGCGGCACGGTGACGGTGATGGCGCACGATGTCGGAGAGCGGGTGCGGGTAGAGGTGATCGACAGCGGTATCGGGATCGAGCCCGAGCAGGCAGGGCAGTTGTTCCAGCCTTTCACACGCCTTGCCGCAGGCGCCGCGCGCACCGAGGGCACAGGTCTCGGTCTGTCGCTGTCACGCGCACTAGTCGAAGCGATGGACGGCGAAATCGGTTACATGCCGCGCGCCGACACGCAGGGCGGGGCATGTTTCTGGTTCGAATTGCCGCTGGCGCAGACCCCGACCTCGCCGGGGCCCCTAACACCCCGCGCGGTCCCGGCTGCGCCGGCCGGACCGCGGGAAGCGACAATCCTGCTGGTCGAGGACAACCTCGCCAACGCCCAGCTGATCGAGGCGGTGGTGGCACGCCACTTGCCGCAGGCGCGCCTGATCAGCGCGATGCAGGCGCGGATAGGGCTCGATCTGGCACTGCGCCACCGGCCCGATCTCGTGCTGCTTGATCTGCACCTGCCCGACAAGGACGGCGACTGGGTGTTGGCGGAATTGCAGGCCAGCCTGCCCGAAATTCCCGTGATCCTGCTCACCGCAGACGCAATTGCCGCGCAGGATGAATGGGCAGCGCACGGGGCCAGCGCGGTGTTGACCAAACCGATCGATGTGCCAGCCTTGATGGTTGCGATGAACACAATGCTGCAGGAGCGCACGTCATGATCGCCGGACAATCGGCCCGTGACGCCCGCATTTTGGCGATCGACGACGAACCCGCCAATCTCGCTCTGGTCGAGGCGGTTCTCGTTCGCGAGGGATACTCCCACATTGAGACGCTGAGCGATCCGCGCCGGGCTGTGGAGCGTCACCTCGCCTTTCGCCCGGATCTGGTGCTGCTCGATCTGATGATGCCGAGCATCGACGGTTACGCCCTGCTCGACAGCCTTGGTCGGCTCACCATGACAGGCGAACTGTTGCCGATCATGGTGCTCACCGCCGACACGTCGATCGAGGCCAAGCGGCGCGCGCTGGCCCTTGGGGCGCGCGACATCGTAACCAAGCCGTTCGATGTGTTTGAGTTCGGGCTGAGGGTGGCAAATCTAATCGAGCTCCGCCTAATGTTTAAGGCTACAAGGCCAAATTTTCGCTTCGATTAGTTGCAGGTCAGCGGTTGGCTTTCTCTGACTATTGATACTTCGCGCCTGAAATCATTGGTCCAATACGCTTGAACCCTGTTGTCCGGTTTCCAGCTCGCGCAACGAACTGGCTCATGGACTGGATTGGCGGCACTTCCCGAACAGCGGCTTTTGGGGGCTGAACCCGCAATATCAGCCATTCGCAGCATAGCGGGAGGGCGCAGCTGTCGAAAAATGTCACTTTCCCATGGAAGCTGCCAAGCCGGAATGGACATCAACCTTGCGGCGGGTTGCGGTTGTGCGGATGTTCTTCTTTCGCGAGCTTCGTTAAGTTGCTTAAGCAACGGAGCCAAGGCTGATTGATGCAATGATCCCGGTTACGACGACCCGCCGACCGTTCGGGACGGCCGGCGGGCGCGTGGTTGATTCGATCAGTGCGCCTCGCTTCCAGTCACGGGCACCGGCGCTGCCTCGCCCGCCGCGGTCGGCTCACCCGCTCCGCCTCGCGCTTCGCCAGTGACCAGCGCGTTGCCCGATGCGCTGAACATGCCCGCAGGCAGCGCCCGCGTGACCTTGCCCTGTCTGACAACGACCTGCTGGATCTCGCCGCGTCCATTGGCGATCACCTCGCGCACCTTGCCGAGCGAAGCGCCATCCGGTGTCATCACCGGCATGCCCGGCGCGACGCTGGTCATTCCCTGCCCTGCCGCCGCTGCCGAACCTGCGACGGCGAGCGCCGAGGGCATCAGCGAGGCCGAGCCTTCACCGCCCGCGCTGCCGCTTCCGCTGCCCTCGCGCGAGACCCCGCCGAGAGCCGGGATTGCGGGCATGCCGGGCATCGGCGCGTTCTGGGCGGCGCCGCGCGCCGTGCCCACGGCGCTACCGGCGGTGTTCGCGGCGAAGGACTTGGCGGTGCCCGCCACCGGCGCGAGGGTGCCGCGCACGGCATCTGTGCCGATCAACTGCGCATTGGCATTGCCCTGACCGCTGGCCGATCCGCTCCCGCTCGCCTGCGTCATGCTGCCCATCGCGGGCACGACCAGATCGGCGAGGGTGGCAGTCGAACCGGTGATCGAACCTTCGGCGCTGCGCTCGGCCTGAACGGTGCCCTTGCGCGCATCGACCGACTGGCTGCCACGGGTCGAGCCGCGACCGCTCACGGTGCTGTCGACCGTGCCGCGCACGGTGGTGGTGGTGCGTTCGATAGTGCCCCTAAGCGTGCCGCCGAGGCCACCACCCAGACCGCCACCGAGGCCGCCGCCTCCGCCGAGCAACTGCGCCTGTGCGGCAGCGGGGATCAGTGCGATCGCACTTGCAGCGAGGATAAGCTTCTTCATGTCCGTCTCCTTTCGGGTGTCCAGCGGGCCATGACCGGCCCGCTCGAAAGGAAAACGGATGGGGCACGGCGCTTAATGCATGCCCCGCGCAGAAATCATTTCCGCTGGCCGCAGCTCCCGCACAGCAGGCCGCGCCCGAAGGTTGCGTCGACGCCCTTTGGCCCGAGATCACGGGCCTCGGCGTCGAGCCGCGGACGCCATGCCCCGCCGCCGCCCAGCGCGGCCGCCACACGCGCAGCGGCGAGCGGGGCGGCAAAGCTGGTGCCGCGCCATGCCTTGATCCGGCCACGGGCATCGCGCGCATGGACCCCGGCTCCCGGCGCGGCGTAATCGAGATGCCGTGCCCGTCCTGCCTCGATCAGGGCACGCCCCTTGCGGTCGACGCCCGTGATCGCGAGGACGCCCTCATAGGACGCCGGATAGGCGGGCGGCGCGGCGGGGCCATCATTGCCGACAGCGGCGATCACCACCACGCCCTTGCCCCGCGCGGCGGCGACGGCGCGCTCGACCAGAGCGTTGCGCGGGCCGACGAGGCTGACCGTTATCACCTGGCAGCCATTTGCGGTCAGCCAGCCGAGCGCCCGGGCGATTGCCGATGCATTGCCGCCCGCCGGGTCCTTGCCATAGACATCTGCCACCCAGAGCCGGGTCGCGCCATGATCGTGCAGCAGGCTGGCGACCGCGCTGCCGTGGTCCGAGGGATGCGGCGCTTCTGCGGCAAAGCCCTTTTGCCCCTGTACCGGCACGGATGCACCAACCCCGCCATCGATGATCCCGATCTTCACGGTCGCCGTGCGGCTTGCCGCTTGTGCCGCTGCCGCAACGGGAAGCGTGCGCGGCCCTGTCTGCGATCCCGCCTCCCAATGGAGCGTATCAGTCTCGATCTGCGCTCTGGGCGCGAGGGCGGCGGCACGCGCCTGCGCGTCCGCTAGCGTTATGCCGGCGGGAACGCCGAGGCGGGCGAAGGCAATGTCCAGCCCCTCGATCTCCTCGCGGGCCAGCACGCGGAAGCCCGCTTGCTCCATCAGCCGGAGTTCCGCCTCGGACGCGCCCGTCGCCAGCAGCTCGCCGCGCCGGGCGAGGTTGCCCGCCGCATCACGCTCGATCGCCTGCGGGTTGGCGGCAAGCAGCCGTTCTAGCGTGCGTTCGCGCAGTCGCAGCAGCCGCCGGGCCTCGCGCTCGGAAATGGTTCTTGCCGCACCGACCGTCTGGTCGAGCTGCCCGCCGACATCGCCAAGCACCTCGCCCAGCGGTGGCACGCGCACCGGCACGCCGGGCACCTGAAGCTGCGCCGCGAGCGGCCCCGCAAGCGCCCCCGCAAGCATCGCGAAAGCCAGAAGTCTCGTCCCACCCCGCATGATTGTGTTCTTCCTCCAATCCGCATTAAGCATGGATGAAACGGACAAGCCCATCCGTTTCATCCGCAGAAAGGCATGGAACGCTGCCCCAGAGCTTCGAAAACCAGGTGCTCGATCTGCTGCCGCGTCTGCGGCGGTTCGCGATCGGGCTTGCCGGGTCAAGGCCCGACGGCGACGACCTGTGCCAGATGACCATCGAACGCGCCCTCGCCCGCCGCGAGCAATGGCAGGAAGGCACGCGGCTCGACAGCTGGATGTACAGGATCATGCGCAACATTTTCATCGACGAGTCGAGGGCCACTTCGCGCCGCCGTGAGACCTTCGTTGACCCCGACGCCGGGCTATCGGTCGGCGGCGACGGCGCGCAGGAGGCGGCGGTCGAGCTGTCGCTGGTCGACCGCGCCATGGCGCACCTGCCCGAGGAACAGCGCGAGGCGGTGCTGCTGGTGATGGTGGAGGGCTGGTCCTACAAGGAGGCGGCCGAGATCGTCGGCTGCCCTGTGGGCACGCTCAATTCGCGTCTGGTGCGTGGGCGCGACGCGCTGATGGCGATGCTGGAGGATGCACAATGCGCGTGACCGAAGAGATGCTCGCCGCCTATGCCGATGGCGAACTTGACGCGGCCAGTCAGGCCGAGGTTGAGGCTGCGATCGCCAGCGACCCGGCGCTCGGCCGCAAGGTCGCGGCGCACCGGGCGTTGAAGGCGACCCTCGCCGGGCATTACGCGCCGATCGCGCAAGAGGCGGTGCCGCCCGGCCTTGCGGCGCTGCTCGCCACGCCGGCGCAGGACAGCGGCTTAGGCGCGGCGGAGGTCGTCAGCCTCGCCGCCGCCCGTCAGAAGCGCGGGCTGCCGGCGGCGTTCCGGCGCTGGGCACCCCTTGCCGGTCCGGCCCTCGCGGCTTCGCTGATCCTCGCGATTGTGCAGCCGTGGCAGGCGGATATGCCCGAAGGCTATGCCGGGAGCGATCTGGCCGCTGCGCTCGATACGCAGCTGGCCGCCACGCAGGCGGATCAGGCCGGCACCCGCATCCTCCTCAGCTTCGCGCGCGAGAATGGCGATCTGTGCCGGGCGTGGCGCGGCGCCGACAGCGGCGGGATCGCCTGCCGCGACGACAACGGCTGGAAGATAGAGCGGCAATTCGCGCTCGGCGCAGCGCAGGGAACCGAGTTCCGCCAGGCCGGGAGCGAGACCGATCTGCTCGCCGCCGCGCAGGAGATGGCTGCGGGCGAAGCGCTCGATGCCGAGGGAGAGCGCGCCGCCCGGGCACGCGGGTGGAAGCAGCCCTGATACAGGAAGGGGCCGGCAATCCTGCCGACCCCTTCCCGGTGCCTCGATGAAAAAGAATGTGGCGGATCAGCCCACTGTCACGGTGCCGCTGCGATAGCCGCGCTCGGCCATCTCCTCGATATACTCCTCGCGCTCCTGACGCAGTTCGCGGGCATATTCCTCCCACGCATCGCGCAGGTCCTCGAGATCGCTCGCCCGGCCGAGATCGGCGCGCAGTTCCTTCTGCGCCTCGGTGATGTCGATGCGGTAGTCATACCACAGGCTGTTCTCGATCCCGGCGATCGGAGCGGCGAGGATCAAGCCCTCTTCCGCGCGGGCAAGGCGCTCCTCGTAGAGGTCGCTCACGGCCGCATGGCCGGCGGCAGCCATCATGCCCAGAGCGATAATCGGGGTAGCGATTGCAAGTTTCACGTGATGTCTCCTTCCATTGCTGCCCGTCCCATTGGGACGGGCATGGAGGAAACGGACGGTGCAGCCGGTTTAATTCACGCCGAAGCGATTATCAGTGGGCCAGCGAGAAATTCCGTCGCGCGGGCTATCGGGAAGCGAACAACGGCGGCTCGTGGCCCAGAGGCGGTGGTTCAGGGCTGCCAGATTGAACGTCCGCATTCGCTGAAAGCTGCCATGCAACTTTCGGGATCACGCACTGGTCGCGCTTATGATCGCAGATGGGTGGATAGCTCCCGCTAGCATCTTACCCTAAACGGATGCTCACGATTGCCTTCGATAAACGCTGCAACCTCGCGAAGTCGCTCGGGATAAGGCTCCACGTATTGCCAGCCCGTGTGCGGGATAAACCTGAAACCGGCTCCCCACAGCAGTTCAACCTTCTTCCACTGCTCGACATCGGACTTCTTTGGCGCTTTGAAAGCTCGCCCCATCCAATGCAGCGGCCCGCCGCATTGGGGGCAAGTGGCAGTGCTTTCTTCTGAAATCTTCCACGACTTGCGGCACTCGAAGCACGCGTGCGCAACCAAGTAATCTGGTCCGCGAGGTCGGACCCCCGCATCGGGACCGGGGATCGCTCGGTTCCCAATCGCTTTGCGAAGTTCCATGCGCTCAGATTTCGAGGGGACCTGCACCATAGACAGCCAATTACAGCATTTTGCCAATGACCGGAACGGGGGCGCTTTGCGAACGACAGCATTCTTCCATGAGAGAGGCAAAGCCGCCATTTGCTGTCCCAGCTGAGCGGTGACGGCTATCGCCCCAGAGGCGGTCATCCGTGACCATTGGATTGAGCGGCGGCTTTCGGGAGCGTGCACCGATCCCGCTAATGACTGAAGCGGGTGGATTGCGGAATCACGGCAGTTGCCGCTCTACCCGAGGGTATCCCGCTCCCAGTTTGCGGCTCGGGAAGGCTGGCTTCGGTTCACAGGACTAATGGTCCTCCTCGCGGCTAAAGCTGGAAACCAGAATGCCGACCAGACCGTTCATCACCGTCTCGTAATAGGCTCCGCGGAAATGCTGGTCGTAACGCTCGACCGCAGCGTCGATCTGCGCGCGCGGATACATTCGTCCGCCGACCATCACGAATTGCCAGTCCCGCACCGCTGCCAAATCGGGACGCGCGCCCTTGGGCAGGACAAGCAGGTCGGCAAAGGTACCAACCGCGATCCGGCCAACCCTGCCCCGATCAACATAGCGGCCATTGACCTCAGTCGCAGCGGCGAGCGCAGCTCCGTCGTCGCCGAAGGCTTCGGACAGCATCGCCAATTGGAGATGCAGGGACTCGCCGGGCACCACATAGGGCATGACGACATCCGTGCCCGCCAGCACATCAATGCCTGCCAGACGGGCCTTGCCGATAAAGGCGAGTTCTGCCGCGATGCCATCAAGGTCGGCTTCGACCGCTTCGGCACCTTCAGGGTGCGCAACGATCATCGGCCAAGCCTGCTCCCAGAACGCAGGGAGGTGCCGGAAACCTTCTGTCGGAGGGAAGCGCTGCCGGTCTGATGCCGTCAACCGCGCCTTCTGGTTCGCCTGAGTGGGCAGGATCGAAATGCGCTGGGCCTTCATCAGCGCGATCACTTCGGCAATATCGGCCTCGGTCATGGCGGACACATCCTGGCTGCGATAATCGGCATCTTCCGGTGGCCGCTTGTGGAGGTAGGGAATGCCGTTGAAGTGCTGGACCTCGAAGTCGGACACATCCCGCAGGTTCACCGCATGCGGCGTATGGCCAACAAGCGGCAGGCCTTGCCGCCTCGCTTCGGCAGCCGTTGCCCTGAAGGCATCCCGGGACAGGCCTGTGTAGGTCTTGATGCAGCTGGCGCCGCTCGCCTTGAGGGTCCTCACGGCGCTGATCGCCTGCGGTCCGTCAACAATCCGCAAGGCGCTGGGCCAGCTTGGTCGCTCGCCATCCAGCACCGGGCCGCAGCGATACATCCTTGGGCCGGCAATCCGCCCTGCCGCAATGTCGGCTTGGAGATCGGCGATACTGTCATCGGTCTGACCAAGATCGCGAACGCTCGTCACGCCATACTTGAGGTAGAGCAGCGAGAACAGGCGCTGGTTGCCGATCGCGACTTGAGGTGGTGTATGGACATGGGCGTCGATCAGGCCCGGCATGACGATGCAGTCGGGGCAGATCGGCGGATCATCTTCTAACCGAGTTGGTCTGATTTCAGTGATGAGCCCGTTTGTGACGACGATGGTCTGATCGGGCTGCAAGGGATCACCGGGGTTCCAGATCGTGACCTTCGCAATCATCCGGTCGGAACGAGGCGGCACCGTAACATCGGGCGGCAACAGCATCCAGACGCCGAGCGACACGGCAAGGGCAAGCACCCCAAGAATGCCCAGCGACCAGAAGCCAATCCGTCGAACCATTCAGCTCCGCAGCGGACAATGGCGAATACTCGGCTGCCGCTGATCTTTTATCTCAGCAACAGTGACTTGAGCGCAAGAGCTATAGTGCGGGCGACCACGGAATTGCCGGTCACAGGGTATCAGTCGATGCGTTTGCAGTGCCCGCTTCGGGGCGATTTCTAAACAGCGGCTCTCGGGGTCAGAACCCGGATTATTCGCCATTCGCAGCATAGCGGGAAGGGTCAGCTATCGACCCGGTCTCGATCATTCCCGCCCGCCAGAGTGAACGTCTGTTCCACTAGCTGCCATGCAGCTCAGAGAATCGCGCATAGACAGCGCTCATCGCCGGAGCCGGGTGGATCCGAGGCATTCGCGGGCTTGCTAGATATGAAAGGCGGGCTGGCCGCAGTGACGACGGCTGTGGCGGGTGTGATTGCCAACCTCGGCGCATGGTTCGCACTGCACTGGCTTTTCACCGAGATAGGCCCCCGCAATCTCGGGCCGCTCCGGCTCTTTTGGCCCGATCCGACGAGATTCGACTGACGTACCGCCCTGCTGGCAGCGCTCGCGTGCGTTCTGGCGTTTGGCCCCAAATGGTCGGTGCTGCGCATTCTCGTGGTTTGTGCGGCAGGTGGATTGGTATTTAGCCCTCCGCGCTAGATCCAACCGGCCGCCCAGGCGATCACAACCGCCGCCGGAACGAGCATCGCCTGCGCCAGTAGCGTACCGGCAAGGCGGCTCAGCGATACCCAGATCATCGCGCGGCGGAAAGTTGCCTCGGAAACGCTGCCATCCACCACATCATCGGTCAGCGCCGAGATCTGCGGGTCGATCAGCGCGAACAGCAGGATCGTGGCAAAGCCGTTGACGATGGCGGTCATCTGCGAGGCGGTGACGCGAAATTCCGGCACCAGATAGCCCGCATAGAGCGAGGCCAGCACGCCCACCGCCAGCAGGCCCTGCGCGGCTGCATTGGCGGCCAGCACGCTCCAGCTGACCCCGCGCGGGCGTTTGAGGGAACGCAGCGTGTCGGCAGAGGGCAGAGTGACCGAATCCCGGATCGTGCTGAGGCCCGCCGGGGTCACGCTGCGGAGCAACAGTCTCGTGGTCGAGCGGTTCGCCTGAAAGAAGGTGATCGCCGCCGCGAACAGCCGCTGGCCGGTCGGCACCAGCACGATGCCGGCAGCCACCGCCGCCGCCGCAGAGAACAGCACCAGACGCAGTTCCCAGATCAGCGCGTCGCCGCCGCCGTTCGCCAAAGCGGTCTCGATCCGCTTGGCGAGGAACGGGCCGAGAAACCCGTTCGACGTGCGCGACACCAGCAGCAGGATGTTGAA
>JAIEOM010000143.1 GCA_019750455.1 Sphingomonadales bacterium
GTGACCGCCGGGATGACGCGGTAATCGGCCTTGAACTTGCGGAAGGTGCCGAACAGCGCGTTGACGCTGGCGTACCACGCCTGATGGCTGGCGGTGTGGGTGAACTGGTAGGGCCCGGCCACGTCGCCCGCCGCAAAGATATTGGGGAACTTGGTCGCGAGGAATTCGTCTGTGACGACGGTTTTCGCCGTATCCACCCCGATATCCTCCAGCCCGAAGCCGGTAAGCCGCGCCTTGCGCCCGATGGCGACGATCAGCGCATCGAAAGGCACTGCAAACTCCGCGCCGTCATGCTCGGCGATCAGGGTGCGGCCCTCGATCCGCACCGCCTTGTGGCCGGTGAGAACCGTGACACCGTCCTCTTCCAGAACCGCCTTGGCGAGCGCCGAGACATCGGCATCCTCGCGGCCCAGAAGGCTTTCACCCATCTCGACCTGCGTGACCTGCGATCCCAGCCTTGCGAGCGCCTGAGAGAGTTCGCACCCGATCGGCCCGCCGCCCAGCACCGCAACGCGCTGCGGTGCCGCGTCCATCTGCGCAAAGGCCTGCCACATGGTTTCGCTGGTCAGGTATCCGCTGTCCTCGATCCCCGGGATCGGCGGCACCACCGGCTCCGCGCCGCTGGCGATGATGATGCTGCGGGTGGTGAGCCGCTGCGTGCCGCCTTCGTTCAGCGCGATCTCGACCGTCCAGGGGTCGATGATCTTTGCATAGCCTTTGACCACATCCACCCCGAGCCCGGTGTAGCGTTCCACGCTGTCATGCGGCTCGATCGTCTTGATCGCATCCATCACGCGGGCGATCACCGCCTTGAAGGGCACCTGCGGCTCGCTCGCGACAAGGCCGTACCGGTCGGCATGGCGGATCTGGCTGGCGACCTTCGCGCTCTTGATGATCGCCTTCGAAGGTACACAGCCGGTGTTGAGGCAATCGCCGCCCATTTCGTGCGCTTCGACCAGTGTCACCTTGGCCTTCACCGTCGCTCCGATCAGCGCCGAGACGAGGCCGGCCGAGCCTGCGCCAATCACCACCAGATTACGGTCGAACTTTCGCGGCTTCGTGAACCCGGCATAGACCTTGCGCCGCTTGATCGCGCCGATGATGCCCTTGGCGATCCACGGCACGATGCCCAGCAGCACGAAGCTGCCCAGCACCGCGGGCGAGGCTATCCCTGACAGGCTGTCGATCTGCGCCAGCTGGGTGCCCGCGTTCACATAGACCACCGTGCCCAGCAGCATCCCGAGCTGGCTCACCCACATATAGGTCAGCGTGCGGATGCGGGTCAGGCCCATGACGAGGTTGACCGCGAAGAACGGGAAGACCGGGATCATCCGCAGGCTGAACAGGTAGAACGCCCCGTCCCGCTCCAGCCCGGCATTGATCGCCTTCAACCGTTCGCCGAAGCGCGCCTCCACACTGTCGCGCAGCACATAGCGCGATGACCAGAAGGCCAGCGTTGCCCCGATGGTCGAGGCGAAGGAGACGATCACCGTCCCCTCGATCACCCCGAACAGCGCGCCCGCCGCCAGCGTCAGCACGGCAGCACCGGGGAAAGACGCGGCAGTGACGATCACATAGATGACGAAGAACCCGGCGATCACCGCCAGCGCATTTTCCTGCCGGACGGACTCCACCAGCCCCTTGACCCCCGCAACCGTCAGATATTGCCCGAGGTCGAAGAGGAAATAGGCAGCCACGAGCGCGGCCAGCACGGCGATGATGGCGATTTTCTTCACGAGACGGTGATCCCCTTTCGCTCGGGTTCGCGCTATGCCTGCGGGCGGTTACACCCCGGCGGCAAGGGCGGCGTATTTGGCGATCCACGCTTTGTCGATGCGGTGCTTCAAGGCAAGCACCCATGATCCTTGCGCGCTGAAGGGACCGTAGCTGGCGATGGCGGACCCGTCGCCGGTGTTCATCAGATAGAGGCTGTGGCGGCGCGGGTGATAGGCGGCCTGCGGGGCCTCGCCCGCCAGTGCCTTGCGCAGATTGGCGGCGATCACCGGCCCGGCAAAGACGGCATGGACACCCGAATGGGCGAGCGGGCGGTCGATGCGCGCGGCGACATCTCCCGCGGCGAGGATATGCGGATGCGAGGTCGAACGGTGGTGCGCGTCCACCGCGATGAAGCCTGCCGCGTCTGTGGCAATGCCGCTGGCGCGGACCCATGCCGGCGCGGCGCTGCCGGTAGCGGCGATGACGAGGTCGGCGGGTTCGAGCGATTGTCCGCCCGCCAGCAGCGCGCCGCCATCGAAACGCGCGTTTTCGGCGATCACCGCGATCCCTTGCCGGGCAAGCGTGGTGGCTACCCGCCGCCGCACCCCTTGCGCAAAGCCGGGGAGCAGCCCGGCGCTGCCCGTCACCAACGTCACGTGAGGGCGCGGGTCTGCTCCGGCAAGGTTCCTGAGCCCGAAGGCGATCTCCACGCCGCCCGCCCCGCCGCCCGCGACAACCACGTGGGCAAGGGCGCACCCGGAGGCGCGCAGCATCGCGAGGCGTTCGACAAAGGCCCGGATCGGGCGCACCTCGATCAGGCGCGGGTCGGCGCCCAGCAGGCGCTCGCCCTGTCCTTCCCCGCCGGTATCGAAGCTGGCGATGCCGAAACCGATTTCGCGCCCCTGCGCCGTGGTCACCACCTGCGCATCAGGATCGAGTGCGGCGCAGCGGTCAAGGATCAGCTCGGCCCCTGCGCGTGCGGCCAGCGCGGCAAGATCGACCAGACCGTCGCCCTCCCCATGCTGGCCTGCCAGCCAGCCGGGCACCATGCCGGAATAGCGCAGGTGCGGCTCGGGCGTCAGCAGCACGCCGCGCACGCCCGCGGGCGGCCCCTGCCGCGCCCAGTCGGCCAGCACCGCGACATGCGCGTGCCCGCCGCCCACAAGCAGCATCGCGCAGTTTCCGCGTCCGGGCGTTTGTGCCGCTTTGGCCGTCTTCATACTCGCTTCATCGCGCGCGGTTCATCGCCCCGCAAGCTTTGGCCGCTATCGGGAACAACGATACTTTATTACCTCTCAAAGCAATCATAAATCCGTATCTACAAGAATTTGCAGCTTTTGTTCGCAGGCGGAACCCGGAAGGTTCTGGACCATTGATCGCTTGCGGCGCGCGAAAGTTGCAGTAGAGGCAAGAATGCTTGCGCGCTCCGTGCCCGGGGCGGTGCATGGCGTGGGCACGGGTTACGCAACGGAAAGGCTGACATGGCAGGCGAAGGCCAAAGTTACGGCTCGAAAATCTCGCTGGTGAAATTCTTCAGGCTGTTCTTCGACATTCTGAAGCCCGAGGCGAATTTCTATTGGCTGGCCGTGGTCTACGGTATCGGCATCAGCCTGCTTTCGCTGGCGACGCCGATTTCGGTGCAGATGCTGATCAACACCATCGCCAACACCGCACTCACCGCGCCGCTGGTGATGCTGGCGCTGACGCTGTTCGGCCTGATGGTGCTTTCGGTGCTGCTTTATGCCCTGCGCGTCCACCTGATGGAGCTGTTCGCCCGGCGATTCTATGCGCGGATGGTCGCGGAAATCTCGCTGATCTCGGTCTATGCGCAGAACCCGTTTTTCTCGGATGCCAAGAAGGGCTCGCTCTTCAACCGCTATTTCGATGTCGTCTATGTCCAGACCGCCATCCCGATCCTGATGATCGGCGGCTTCACCACGCTGTTGCAGATCGCGGTCGGCTTTGTGCTGGTGAGCCTCTACCACCCCTATTTCCTCGGCTTCACCCTCGTCATGATCGCGATGATCTGGGCGGTGTGGCTGATCTGGGGCGCGCGGGCGCTGCGCACCGGGGTCGATCTGCGCCACGCCAAGCACGCCACGGCCGCCTGGCTTGAGCAACTCGGCGGATCGAACGGCTTCTTCAAATCGCAGCGCCGCATCGATTACGCGCTCGACAAGACCGACGATTTCACCCGTGGCTACATCCACGAACGGCGCCGCCACTTCCGCCACATGTTCTCGCAGCGGTCGCCTTCCTGCTGATGTATGCCGCCGCCAGTGCGGCACTGCTGGGACTGGGCGGCTATCTGGTGGTCCAGAACGAGCTGACCCTCGGCCAGCTGGTCGCCGCCGAGCTGGTGCTGTCGGCCGCGTTCGTCGGCGTCTCGCAGCTGGGCAGCTATCTCGGCTATTTCTACGACCTGTTCGCCGCGGTGGAGGAAATCTCCCAGTTCTACGATGTCGAACTGGAACAGCCCAAGGGCGCCGATCCCTTCGACGGGCCGGATCACACCATCGTGATGAAGGGCGTGCGCGGGCAGGCGCGGCACGAGGAGGCGCAGTTCGATCTGGAAATCCCGCGCGGCGCGATCATCATGGCCGCCGCCAGCCATCACGGGGTGCAGCGGCTGTTCACCAACCTGCTCAAGATGCACGTCTTGCCGCAGGGCGGCATCGCCACGCTGGGCGGCGTCGACATGAAGGCGATCGAGGTGCACCACCTGCGCAAGAACGTCCATGTCCTCGACCGGCCGAGCATCGTCGAGATGACGATCCGCGAATACCTCGCCCTGTCCTGCCCCGACACCGCGCCGCAACGCATGCTGGCCGCGCTGGAGACGGTGGGCCTGGCGGACACCATCGCCATGCTGGAAAAGGGCCTCGACACTCCGCTCGCCTCGACCGGCTACCCGCTGTCGGCGGTGGAGCTGCAACAGCTCAAGCTCGCCAATGCCCTGCTTGAACAGCCGCGCATTCTTGTCCTGAGCCGCCTGTTCGACCTGCTCGATCCCGAACCCATCGAACGCGCCGTCGCCGAACTGCGCGCGCAGGCCTATTCCACCGTGATCTACTTCTCCAACCGCCGCATCGATCTGGGCTTTGACCGCTTCATGTATCTCGAAGCCAACCGCCAGCGCACCTTCACCAGCTTCGACGAATTCGCCGCCGCAGCCGGCACCGCCGCCAAGGGAGGCGCATGACCATGGCCACTCTCAAGGAAGACATGGCGCATTTCACCACCCTCGCCAAGATCAGGGTGCCGCGGGTGATGCGGGTGGTGTTCTTCATGATCCTCGCATCGATCATCATCGCGGTCGCGTTCCTGATCTACGTTCCCTGGGTGCAGACCACTTCGGGACAGGGCGTGGTGACGACGCTCAGCCCCAACGAGCGCAAGCAGGACATCAACGCGCTCGTCCCGGGCCGGATCGAGGAATGGTACGTGCGCGATGGCAGCACGGTGAAAAAGGGCGATCCGATTGTCCGCATCGCCGACATCGACCCCAATCTGATCGAACGGTTGCAGGCCGAACGCGCCCAGATCGCGCTGCAACTCGATGCCGCCAAGAGCGCGCTTGCCACCGCCCGGATCGACGAACGCCGCGCGCGCGAGCTGTTCGAGGCCGGGCTGGCGGCACGGCGCGATTTCGAACAGGCACAGATCCGCATCAACGAGCGCGAAGGACAGGTTGCCGCCGCGCAGGCCGCGCTCAACCGTGCCGACGTCAATCTGTCGCGCCAGTCGGTGCAGATCGTGCGCGCCCCGCGTGACGGCTTCATCCAGAGCCTCAATGCGGGCGATGCCGCAACCTACATCAACGCGGGCGACGTGCTGGCCACCTTCGTGCCCGATGGCGCGGTGCGGGTGGTCGAAATCTTCATCGACGGGCGCGATGTGGCGCTGGTGCGCCCGGGCGACCAGACCCGCATCCAGTTCGAAGGCTGGCCCGCCGTGCAGTTTTCCGGCTGGCCCTCGGTCGCGGTCGGCACCTTTGGCGGAAGGGTGATCTCGGTCGACCAGTCGGCGCAGGTCGATGGTCGCTTCCGCGTGCTGATCGCCGAGGAAAAGCTCGACGGTTATGGCTGGCCCGAGGAACGCTACGTCCGCTTCGGCGCGGCGGTGCAGGCGTGGGTGCTGCTCGAAACCGTGCCGGTCGGCTATGAAATCTGGCGTCAGCTCAACAACTTCCCGCCGCAGCTCCCGGCACCGACGAGCAACGGGAAGACCCAGTGAAGCACGCGCGAAAATCTGTCCTGCTGCTGCCGGGGCTGGCGCTGGCACTGCTGTGCGCGGGGACCGCAGCGCCGGCGCTGGCGCAGGACATCGTCCCCAATGCCGAGCCGCTGGATGTCGCCCTGAAAAGCGGCCCCCTGCTGCCTGACGAAGTGCTGCGTTCCTCGGCGCTGACCTTCCCTTCGATCCTCGAAGCCTTCGAACGTGAAGCCGCCACCCGCGCAGACCAGCTTGCCGCCGATGGCGCCTTCGACCTCATGCTCAAGGGCGAATACTATGACCGGATGACCGGCTTCTATTCGGGCGGCTTTGCCAAGGCCGAAGCCCGCCAGCCGCTGCGCCCCTATGGCGCGGAGGTGTTCGGGAGCTACCGCGTGTCGGACGGCACCTTTCCGACTTACGAGAACTACAACTACACCAACAACCTTGGTGAAGTGAAAGTCGGCGCGCTGTTCTCGCTGCTGCGCAACCGCGACATCGACAGCCGCCGCTTCGCGATCGAGGACACGCGGCTTGCCGCCACGCAGGCGCAGCTCGATGTGATGCTGGTGCGGCTCAACGTCCAGCACGAAGCGCTGCGCGCCTATTGGCGCTGGGTCGCGGCGGGCGAGGAGATCCGTGTCTTCGAGGAACTGCTCGAAATCGCCGAGGCCCGCCAGATCGGTCTCACCCGCGAAGTGACGGAAGGTGCCCGTGCGCGCATCGCGCTCACCGAAAACGAACAGAACCTGCTGCGCCGCCGCACGCTGCTGGAACAGGCGCGGCGCGATTTCCTCGTCGCGTCGAACAGCCTCGGCTTCTACCTGCGCGGATCGGACGGGCAGATGGTTGTCCCCACCCGCGAGATGCTGCCGGATCTGGCGCGGATGAAATCGGTCGCGCGGCCGGAAGTGCTCGCCGCGACCCCGGTGAGCGAAGTGATCCAGAGCCGGCCGGAACTCCAGACCTTCAGGCTCGCACTCGAACGCGCCAATAACCGCGTCGCCCTGCGCCAGAACGATCTGCAACCCTCGCTCAATGCCTCTGTCGAGCTGTCCCGCGATTTCGGCCAGATCGGCCCCGGCGGGCCGGGCTTCGATTCGACCGATACTGTGGTGGGCCTGACCTTTTCCGTCCCGCTCCAGCGCCGCGAGGCACGCGGGCGGCTGCAACGCGCCGAGGCGGAGCTGCGCGAGACAGAGCTGCGCCAGCGCCGCATTGCCGACCAGATCACCACCGATGTGAACAATATCCTCGCCAACCTGGGGGCGGCGATCAAGCTGGCCGATCTTGCCGATGCCGAGGTCAAGCAGGCCAACCAGATGGTGCAGGCCGAACGCACCCGCTTCCGGCTGGGCGCGGGCGAATTCTTCCTGGTCAACGCGCGCGAGGAAACCGCCGCCAATGCCCAGATCGGCGCCATCCGCGCCGAACTCGCCGGCCGTCTGGCTGAAGCCAGCTACAACGCGGCGACGATGAACCTTCAGGCGCTGGGGCTGGAGTAGATCAGATCTTCCCCCGCAGCGCCTGATAGGCCGCCGCCGACACCGTGTTGGCAAGGTTCAGCGAGCGGATCACGTCCGAGCGCATCGGTAGTTTGAACAGGCGGTCGGCGTGTCGGTCGATGATCGGCTTCGGGATGCCCTTGGTCTCCTGCCCGAAGACGAGGAAGGCGTCCTCGGGATATTCGGGCTCGTAGAAGCTGCGCGCGCCGAATTCCTCGAACAGGAACAGCTGGTCGGGCCGGGGCATGCGCGCTTCGAGGAACGCGTCCCAGCTCGCATATTCGGTCAGACGCACATGCGGCCAGTAATCGAGGCCCGAGCGCTTCACCCGCTTGTCGCTGATCTCGAATCCGAGCGGGTGGATCAGGATCAGCTCCATATCGAGCGCCACGCAAGTGCGCCCCACCGCGCCGGTGTTGCCGGGGATTTCGGGCTGGACGAGGACGATGGCGGTCACAGACTCGCGACCTGTCTCAACCGCTCGCGTAAGTTTCGCTCTTTAGGAGCGGCCAAGCCTTCTCGTAGGGCATCACTGCTTCGTGTTTCGATCGCCAATGCGCGTCGATGCCATCCCAACCGTTGCCCCTGAAGATGTGGCCGCACTCCGGGCAAACTTTGCTTTCGACATGGTGCATGACTTTTATCCCAGCTTGCCCTTGAGCAGCTGATTGACCAGTTGCGGGTTCGCCTTGCCCTGCATCGCCTTCATCGTCTGGCCGACGAAGAAGCCGAACAGCGCTTCCTTGCCGGCGCGGTATTGTTCGACCTTGTCGGCGTTGGCAGCGATGATCGCATCCACGGCGGCTTCGATCGCGCCGGTGTCGGACACCTGCTTCAGCCCCTCGGCCTCGGCAATTTCAGCGGGGTCGCGGCCGGTCTTGAGGACGATCTCGAAGATTTCCTTGGCCTGCCCGCCGCTGATCTCGGCCTTGTCGGCCATCGCGAGGATGCTCGCCTGCGCGGCGGCGGTGGCATTGGCGGGGTCGGCTTCATCGCCCAGCGCCTTGATCACGCCCGGCGCGACCGAGAGCGACCAGTTGGCGACCTGCGTGGCGACGGCGGCGTCATCCTTGCCGGTGACCTTCGCCGTCTCGGCCAGCAGGGTTTCGAAGCGGGCGAAGGTTTCCACTTCGGCGGTCAGCTCGCGCGCGTTGTAGGGGGTGAGGCCGAGCACTTCGACATAGCGCTTGCGCTTGGCATCGGGCAGTTCGGGCAAGCTGGCGCGGCATTCGGCGAGGAAATCCTCCTCCAGCACCAGCGGCAGCAGGTCGGGATCGGGGAAGTAGCGATAGTCGTGCGCATCTTCCTTCGACCGCATCGTGCGCGTGGTGCCGGTGCCGGGGTCGAACAGGCGGGTTTCCTGCACGATGGTGCCCCCGCTCTCCAGCACATCGACCTGGCGCATCGCCTCATGCTCGATCGCCTGCATGACGAAGCGCACGGAGTTGACGTTCTTGGTCTCGGTCCGCGTGCCGAAGGGCTCGCCGGCCTTGCGGACGCTGACGTTGACGTCCGCGCGCATCGAGCCTTCTTCCATGTTGCCGTCACACGAGCCGACATAGCGCAGGATCGCCCGCAACTTGCGCAGGTAAGCCCCTGCTTCGGCAGGCGAACGCATGTCGGGCTTGGAGACGATCTCCATCAGCGCCACGCCCGAGCGGTTCAAGTCGACATAGGACATGGTCGGGTGCTGATCGTGCATCAGCTTGCCCGCGTCCTGCTCCACGTGAATGCGCTCGATCCCGATGACCTTGTCTTCCGGGATGCCCGCCTTCTCATCAGCCTCGATCAGCAACGATCCCTCGCCCACGATCGGGTGATAGAGCTGGCTGATCTGGTAGCCCTGCGGAAGGTCGGCGTAGAAGTAGTTCTTGCGGTCGAACCGGCTCCACGCATTGATCTGCGCCTCGATCGCCATGCCGGTGCGCACCGCCTGACGGATGCACTCGCGGTTGGGCACGGGGAGCATTCCCGGCATCGCGGCATCGACGAGGCTGACCTGCGCGTTCGGCTCGGCCCCGAAGGCGGTCGCCGCGCCACTGAACAGCTTGGCGTTGGAGGTAACCTGCGCGTGGACTTCAAGGCCGATCACGACCTCCCATTCGCCGGTGGCACCCTGGATGCGGTAGTTGCTCATTGCTCGTTACCCGTTGTGTCTGACTGTTCGGTCCGCCGTGCAGGACGGGCGGTTGTGCTGCTTGCCGGATCGTGTCCGGTGATCATCTTGCCTTCGGCATCAAACCGCGCCTCGCCATGCTCGATCGTGCGCGAGAGGAACATCACCACCCCGCCGATCAGCGCGAAGGCGATGAGGAAGATCATGACGTAGAATGCGGTGAATGTCATGGCAGGCGCACCGGACGCCCGTCAGCAAAATCATCGCAGCGTCCCACGGCGAACTTCCCGCGCGACCAGGGCATCGGCCCGGGCATGGCGTAGAACACGGGCACACAGGCCGCGATCTCGCTGGCCGCGATGCGCCCCTGACCGGCCAGCCAGGTGCACTGGGCAAGCTGGCCGATCACATAGGAACCGGTCGTGCCCTTGCGCCGCGAGCTGTAGCCTTCAAACCCGCCATCGATGAACACCATGTTTCCCGACGCCTCCAGGAAGGTGTGGGTCACTTCATGGGCGACAGTGTTGATCGCGCAACTCCTCACCACCGGGTCGCGCGATTGCCACTGCGTGAGGGCGCGGCGCGGTATCTCCATGCGCCACTCGCGGTTTCGCGAGCCGGTGATTGCGCCATCGCCGAAGCGCACGGGGGTCTGCCGGAAGGCCATGCCCTGCGCCGGCTTTTGCAGCATCCCGACAACGGCGGAAGGTGCCTTGTACCCGAACGAATCGTTGAGGAAAATGGCGGGATAGCGCGCCTCCAGCGACTGTGCGCCAGAGGCAAGCGCGGGGCTTGCAAGAACCGCCGTGCTGGCCGCAAGCAGCTGCGCCAGCGCCTCGCGGTCGGCCTCGGGCACGCTCCCGCCAACCGAAAGGGCCGGACGGTTCGACCGGTCGCCGGCCTTGGCCTGACGTGCGCTTTTCAGGTCGCCTGTATCCGGCGCCGAACATCCTGCGGCGAGCAGGATCACGGCTCCGGTCAACAGGCGGCGGCCTGTCTTCACCACCACTTCTCCGGCTTCGCGGTGAAGCCAGCGCGCTGCTGGATCGCGAGGCCTGCGTTGAGCACGCCCTGCTCGTCAAACGGACGGCCGACCAGCTGGAGGCCGAGCGGCAGGCCATCGGCGTTGATCGTGGCAGGCACGCTCATCGCGGGCAGGCCCGCGAGGCTCGCGGGAACCGCGAAGACGTCGTTGAGATACATCGTCAGCGGGTCTTCGTTCATCGAGCCCAGCGGGAAGCTCGCGGTCGGCGTGGTCGGCGCGAGGATCACGTCGCACTCGGCAAAGGCGCGGGCGAAGTCGCGGGCGACCAGCGCACGCACCTTCTGCGCCTGGGTGTAATAGGCGTCGTAGAAGCCTGCCGAGAGCACATAGGTGCCGATCAGGATGCGGCGCTTGACCTCGTCACCGAAGCCGGCGGCGCGGGTGGCGGCGTACATGTCCTGCAGGCCGACGCCCTCGGGCAGGTCGCGCAGGCCGTAACGCACCCCGTCATAGCGGGCGAGGTTGCTCGACGCTTCGGCGGGGGCGACGATGTAGTAGGCGGGCAGCGCATACTTGGTGTGCGGCAGCGAGACGTCGACGATCTCGGCGCCCGCATCCTTCAGCCACGCCTTGCCCTGTTCCCACGAATCGAGGATCGCCTGATCGGTGCCCTCCATCCGGTATTCGCGCGGGATGCCGACCTTCTTGCCGCGCAGGTCTGCGTTCAGCGCCGCTTCCCAGTCGGGCACGTCCATCTGGAGGCTGGTCGCGTCCTTGGGGTCGAAGCCCGCCATCGCGCCGAGCATGATCGCGCAATCCTCAACCGAGCGCGCCATCGGCCCGGCCTGATCGAGGCTGGAGGCGAAGGCTACCACGCCCCAGCGCGAGCAGCGGCCATAGGTCGGCTTGATCCCGCAGATGCCGGTAAAAGCGGCGGGCTGACGGATCGAGCCGCCGGTGTCGGTGCCGGTCGCAGCCGGCGCAATGCGCGCGGCAACCGCAGCGGAGGAGCCGCCGGAGGAGCCGCCGGGGCTCATCGCCGCGTTCGAACCTGCCTTCTTCCACGGCGAGGTGACGTTGCCGAAATAGGAGGTCTCGTTCGACGAGCCCATCGCGAACTGGTCAAGGTTGAGCTTGCCCAGCATCCCCGCGCCCGCATCCCACAGCTTCTGGCTGACGGTCGATTCGTAGCGGGGGGTGAAGCCTTCGAGGATGTGGCTGGCCGCGGTAGTCTGCACGCCGTGGGTGGCGAACAGGTCCTTCATGCCGATCGGCACGCCCGCCATCGCGCCCAGCGTCTCGCTCGCGGCGCGCGCCGCGTCCACTTTGTCAGCAGCGGCAAGCGCATGGTCGGGGGTCGTGACGATGAAGGCGTTCAATGCGGCGGCTTCGGCCACTGCGGTGTTGAAAGCTTCCGCCACTTCACGCGCGGTGAAGCTGCCATCGCGCACACCGTCGCGGATTTCCTTGACGCCGAGAGAGGTCAGTTCGGTCATATTGTCTCCCCTCCCGCCTGCGGGAGGGGCCGGGGGTGGGCCTGACCGCAGACGGAGGTCTTGTTGTTCGTGCCCACCCCTTACCCCTCCCGCGAGCGGGACGGGGACAGGCGGGCAAAGCGCAAAATCACTCGATCACCTTCGGTACGCCGAAGAAGCCGTGTTCGGCTGCCGGGGCGTTGGCCAGCACGTCGTCGCGCTTGCCCCCGCCGGTCAGCGGGTCGGCATCAACCACGTCATCGCGCAGGCGCAGGGTGTTGGGGATCACCGCCGCCATCGGCTCGATCCCGGTCACATCGACCTCACCCAGCTGCTCCACCCACTGGAGGATGCCGTTGAGTTCGGGGACCATGCGCTCCAGCTCGGCATCATCCATGCGGATGCGCGCGAGGCTGGCGATCTTGGCGACGGTTGCCTTGTCGACCGACATGAGCCTTGCGCCCCTTACTGGCCCGGAGCCGCCTGAGGCGCGCCCTGAGGCGCCCCGGCCGGACCGCCTTCAGCGCCGCCCATCTGGGCCTGCATCTGCTGCTGGAGGAGCTGGATATTGCGCTCAACCGTGGCGCGGCTGACGATGTCGACCACCTCGATCTCGAACTCGAGATCGGCGTTGGGCGGGATCGGCGACTGCGGCGGCGGGCTGGCACCATAGGCCATTTCGGCGGGGATGAAGAGCTTGTACTTGCCGCCCTTCTGCACGTCCTTCAGGCCTTCATAGAAGCCGGCGATCATCTGGCCCTTCTCGAACAGGAAGGGATTGCCATCGGGGAACAGACCCTGAACCGGGAAGGGGCTCTTCTGCACATCCTCGAACACGGTGCCATCGGCGGCGAGCATGCCCTTGTACTTGACGAAGATCACCTCGCCTTCCTTGGGCGTGGGGCCGGTGCCGGCCTGCACCACATCGACATCGAGACCCTTGGGCACGGCGGCCCAGGCAAGCCCGGCGCCAACCAGCACCGCGAGGATCACCCCGATCCACAGCTTGGTCAGCGAGCCCTTGGCGACAGGCTGGATAGGAACGCGGGTAATCTCGGTCATGGTCTGGTCCTGATGAACCGCGCGCGGCGCGGCGTTATGACGACAAAAGGGCGCGGAGTTGAAACCGCGCCCTGATGGCTGATCGGAAAGGGGGATTCAAGCGCTTCCGCTAGCGGACACACGCCTGACGACGGGATTACTTGCTCCCGTCGCGCTCCATCCGCTTGCGCTCCATCTTGCGGGCGCGGCGCACGGCAGCAGCCTTTTCGCGGGCGCGCTTTTCCGACGGCTTCTCGTAGTGGCGACGCAGCTTCATTTCGCGATAAACGCCTTCGCGCTGCAGCTTCTTCTTGAGCGCGCGCAGGGCCTGATCGACATTGTTATCGCGAACCATGATTTGCATAAACGACGACTACCTCATGTCCAAACGCCAGAGCCCTGCATGATTCTGCGCAGGGATACGCGATGAATTTCCAATGAAATGCGGGCGATTCCCAAGGGGAGCCGCCCTCCAAACCGCGCCCCGATAGTCCAACACCGGCAAAATGGCAAGCCGCCAGAGTGCATTCCTGCCGCCAGCCAACCTATGCAGACGGCAACCGGCCCGCTAAAGGCGGCGCATGGACGGTGTAATCTCCCCCTTGAAGGCTAGCCTGTTTGTCGCCGCTGGCGGCGCTGCGGGCTCGGTGCTGCGCTATCATGCGGGGCGGTTCGTGAGCGGGCTGTTCGGCCCGGGCAACCCGTTTCCGTGGGGGACGCTGGCGGTCAACATCGCCGGAAGCCTTGCGATGGGCGCGCTGGTCGGCTGGCTCGCGCGCGCGGCCCCGGGCGAACAGCTGGCCGAAACCGCGCGGCTGCTGCTCGGCGTCGGGCTGCTCGGCGGGTTCACCACCTTCAGCGCCTTTTCCGGCGAGTTGGTGACGATGCTGCATCGCGGGCAGGCAGGGATGGCCGCAGGCTACGCCGCCGCATCGCTGGCGGCGGGCATGGCGGCGGTCGTGATCGGCCTTGTCGCCGTGCAGGGAGCCCCGCAATGACCGAGGCCACCGGCGCCGATAACGTCCGCCAGTTCACCGTGGGCGAGGATGACGACGGCATCCGCCTTGACCGCTGGTTCAAGCGCAACCTGCCGCAGGTCGGCTTTGCCACGGTCTCGCGCTGGGCGCGCACCGGGCAGATCCGGGTCGATGGCAAGCGCGCCAAGCCGGAGGATCGCCTGTCCGCCGGGCAGGTGCTGCGCGTGCCCCCGGGCGGCGAGGATGCGCCCGCCGCGCGCAAGGCCGCGCCGCGCACCCGCACGCTCAGCCCCGAACAGATCGCCGAGGCACGCGACATGGTGATCCGCGAAACGCCCTCCGCAATCGTGCTGAACAAGCCCCCCGGCCTCGCCACGCAGGGCGGCAGCAAGACGACCAAGCATGTCGACGGCTTGCTCGATGCCTTTGTCGAGAATGACCGCCAGCCGCGCCCGCGCCTTGTCCACCGGCTCGACAAGGACACCTCGGGCGTGTTGCTGATCGCCCGCACGCCGGGCAGCGCGGCGAGCTTCTCCAAGCGGTTCGCGAGCCGCTCTGCGCGCAAGGTCTATTGGGCGCTGGTGGTCGGCAAGCCCGACCTCGCCGAAGGGGTGATCGACGCGCCCCTCGCCAAGCAGCCGGGCACGGGCGGCGAGAAGATGCATATCGACGAGGAAAACGGCGCGGCGGCCAAGACCCGTTACCGCGTGGTCGACAGCGCAGGCCAGCGCGCGGCATGGGTGGAGCTGGAGCCGCTGACGGGCCGCACCCACCAGCTGCGCGTCCACATGGCGGCGATCGGCCACCCGATCGTGGGCGACGGCAAGTATGGCGGGCAGGACGCCTTCCTCACTGGCGCCGTGAGCCGCAAGATGCACCTCCACGCCCGCCGCCTGATCATCACCGAGCCCAAGGCCGGGGAAGGCAGCGGGGGCAAGCTCGATGTGACGGCGGAACTCCCGCCGCATTTCGCCGCGAGCATGGAAGTGCTCGGCTTCGACCCCGGGATGTCGGACGCCTCGCCACTGCGCGAAGAAACGCCCGAGAAGACGCCCGAGGAAAAGAAGCAGGCCGCCCGCCGCCACTTCAAGCAGGCCCGCAAGGAAGAGCGTGCCCCTCGCCGTGCGCGCGGGGCGGCGAAGGCACAGGGTAAACCCAAGGCCAAGGGCAAGCCCGTCGCCAAGGGCAAAGCAGGAACCAAGCCGGGCGCAAAGCCCAAGGGAGCAGGCCGCAAGCCGACCCGCTGATGCACCCCGATCCGCTCTACCGCACCAAGACTAACGCCCTGTGCGAAAGCCTGATCGACGAAATCGGCTTCGGGATGGTGTTCGCGCAAACGCCCGACGGGCCGCGGGTGGCGCACACGCCCCTGCTGTCCACGGGCGATGGAGCGGTGCAGTTCCACCTCTCGCGCGGTAATGCTCTTACCCGGCATCTGGACGGCGCGACCGCGCTGGTCGTGGTCAACGGCCCGGACGCCTATGTCTCGCCGCGCTGGTACGACAACCGCGATACCGTGCCGACCTGGGATTACATCACGGTGGAACTGGAAGGCCGCGTGCGCCGGATGGCTGACGAAGGGCTCGAAGCCTTCCTCCAAGCCGCCATCGCCAAGCACGAGGGGCGGCTGGAAGGTGCGCCGTGGCGGGCGGAGGAATCCTCTGAAAAGGTCTGGAGCGGGCTGTTCCGCGGCATCACCGGCTTCGAGATGGAAGTGCAGGCGTGGCGGCCCACGTTCAAGCTTTCGCAAAACAAGCCGCCCGCAGAACGCGCCCGCATCGCCGCCGGGCTGGAGCAGGCGGGCCACGCCGCCCTCGCCCATCTGATCCGGAATCTCTCGGAATGACCCGGCTAGCGGTCTTCGATTGCGACGGCACGCTGGTCGACGGGCAGGCCGATGTCTGCTGGGCGATGGAGCGCGCCTTCACCCGCGCCGGGCTGCCTGCCCCCGATAATCGCGCCGTGCGCCGGATCGTCGGGTTGAGCCTGCCGTCCGCCGTGCGCAGCCTCGCCCCCGATCTCAGCGAGGATCAGAACCGCGCCGTCACCGAATTCTACCGCTCCAGCTTCCGCGCCCGGCGTGAGGAAGGCCTGCTGGACGAGCCGCTTTATGAAGGCATCGCCGATCTGCTGCGCGCCCTGCACGCAAGCGGCTGGAGCCTTGCGGTCGCCACCGGCAAGTCCGACCGCGGGCTGGCCGCCTGTCTTGCCACCCATGGCATCGCCGATCTGTTCGTCTCGCTCCAGACCGCCGACCGCCACCCCAGCAAGCCCCATCCCGCGATGCTCGAAGCCGCTTTGTTCGAGGCGGGCGCGTTGCCGCAGCAGGCGGTGATGATCGGCGACACCAGCTTCGACATGCTGATGGCCAAGAGCATCGGCGTCGCCGCGATCGGAGTCGGCTGGGGCTATCACGGTGCGGAGGAATTGCTGGCGAGCGGCGCCGCCAGCGTGGTCGGGACCGCCGCCGCCCTCGCCGCCGCGCTTGAGGAGACCCTGCCATGAGCCGTTCGGAACGCGAAGCCGCCGAAGCGCGCGCGCGCACCGGCTTCATCATCATCACCGCCGTGCGCTTTGGCGGGGTGGCGATGGTGCTGCTGGGCTTTGCGATCGTGCGCAAGATCATCGACCTGCCCTACGCTGTCGGCGCGGTAATCGCCGTGGCGGGCTTCTTCGAGATCTTCTTCCTGCCGCGCTTCATCGCCCGCCGCTTCAACGAAGGAAACGGGCGAGAGCGATGATCCGGCGGTTCTACAAGGATGTGACGCTCGGCGAACAGGCGGGCGGCTGGCAGGTGATGCTGGATGCGCGCGGGGTGAAGACCGTGGGCGGCGCGCCGCAGATCATCCCGACCGAAGCTCTGGCCGAGGCGCTCGCGGCGGAATGGCGGCGGCAGGGCGAGACAATCGATCCCGCCAGCCTGCCGCTGCGCGACATGGCCGATTACGCGATCGATGTGGTCGCCGCCGATCCCGCAGGGGTGGCCGAGGGTCTGATCGCCTATGCCGAAACCGATACGCTGTGTTACCGCGCCGATCCGGACGAGCCGCTCCATGCGCGCCAGCAAGCGGTGTGGGAACCGCTGCTCGCCGGGTTCGAGGCGGCGCATGGCATCACGCTGGTGCGGGTCAGCGGCATCCTCCACCGCCCCCAGCCGCCCGAGGCACTGGATGTGCTGCGCGACCGGCTGCGGGGGCTGAGCCCCTTCCAGCTGGCGGGCGTGGAAGCGATGACCAAACTCGCCGCCTCGCTGGTCACCGGCCTTGCCGCCCTGGATGCACGCGGCGAGGAAGAGCCGCTCGCCCTGTGGCAGGCGGCCTGTCTCGAAGAAGAATGGCAGGCCGATCTGTGGGGCCGCGACTGGGAGGCCGAGGAGCGCCGCGAAAAGCGCGAGGCCGATTTCCTGCGCGCCTGTGCATTTGCGAGACTGGCGAAGAGCGCCTAGCCCCCCGCCACCCAGTCCGCGACATCCGCCGCCACGCGGTTCGCCGCCGCATTGAGCCCCGCGCCGACAGAGCGTGCGTCGGCGGTCACACCGCTCTCGCTCGCTTCGAAACGGCGGGTGGTGACAGTTCCGTCCTTGGCGATCCGCACCGCATCGAAACGCACCACGGCTGACGCGCTTGCCGCGTCATAGCCCATGTCGATCAACGTGCCCTGCACGGTCATCGTGGCGAGGGTTGCGGTATCGTCTCCGTCCACCACCATCGCCTGCCCGCGTGCGCGGATCGTCTCGCCCACCAGACGGCGGAACAGACGCGCGGGCTTTTCCACCCAGAAGGCCTCTTGCAGGTAGGCAAGTTCGGTGTCCGAAACCGCCACCGGCACGCGCAGCACATCGAGCTTGGCGGGGGTATCGAAGGCCAGCACCGCAATCACCGGGCGCTCGGCCCCGGCGGCCACGCCCGGTCCGGCCGGCGCGCGGGCGGCGGGGCTGAGGGTGAGCAGGCTTTCGGGCGGTTCGCCGCCCAGACTGATGCAGCCCGACAGCGCGAGCGCCAGCGGCAGGGCGAGAAGAACATGGCGGAGGCTGAGGGTCATGGGCTATTCGTCCTCCTTATTGCGGCTTGTAGTCCGGCAGCGACTTGCCACCGACCAGCGCGCTTGCGCCTTCGCTTTCGAGCTTTTCGGTTATCGAACGCAGCGCGCGGCTGGTGGCGCGCAGGTCCTGCAAGGTCGCCTCGGCATTGGGCAGCGTGCTGGTGCGCAGCTGGCGGGCGGCAGGGCGCGTGTCTTCCAGCGTCGCCGAGAGCGAGGCAAGCGCGGCGTTGGCGCTCTTCAGGGTTTCGCGCAGCTCGCGCGCCAGCGGCTCGCCTTCACGGTTCACCAGTGTATCGGTGGTCAGCGCCAGCTTTTCGGCGGCGTCCAGAGTCTGGTTGAATTCCTGCATCGTGACGCGGAATTCCTTGAGATTCGCCGTCAGCTCCGGGGTCGCGTCCGCCAGCCCGCCGGTCAGGCGGTTGGAGTTCTTGAGGATGCCGGCCAGCTCCTGCTGGTTGTCGGGACCGAGGATCTGGTTGAGCTGTTCGGTCAGGGTCGCCAGCCGTTCCAGCAGCAGCGGCGCGTTGGCGACGATCTCGCCAAAGCCGCCGCGCCCCGGGGGGATCACCGGGCGTTCTTCGGGACAGGCGGTGGTTTCGCAGGTGATCGGCGGCTGTCCCTTGCGCGCACCATCCAGCAGGATCGTCGAGACCCCGGTGAAGCTCGCCTGGATGGTCGCCTGCGTCCCCACCAGAATCGGCACGTCGTCCTTCACCTTGATCCGCACCCGCACGAATTCGGGGTTGTCGCGGGCCAGCGCGATTTCGGTCACCTGCCCCACCGGCACGCCCGCAAAGGTCACCTGACTGCCATTGGCAAGGCCGGATACCGACTGGTTGTAGAAGATATCATATTCGTCCTTGGCGCCTTCATTCAGACGCGCGATCCAGACGATGAACGCCGCCAGCGCCGCCAGCAGCACCAGCGTCACCGCACCGACCCACAGATGATTGGCTCTGGTTTCCATGCGCTTTTCCTATGCGGTCCTCGGGTCG
Source organism: Sphingomonadales bacterium (assembly GCA_019750455.1). Taxonomy (GTDB): domain Bacteria; phylum Pseudomonadota; class Alphaproteobacteria; order Sphingomonadales; family Sphingomonadaceae; genus Erythrobacter. Next base: position 19,067 of record JAIEOM010000143.1, read on the forward strand.
GGCTTGTCCAACATCTTCTCGGTCACGCGCTGTCTCCGCGCATGTGCGTGGCCTGCGCGCTGCGGCCGCGCGGGCCGTTGAAATATTCCTCGATCCACGGATGCCCCGTCGCGATCAGTTCGGGGATGGTGCCGATCGCGATGATCTTCTTCTCCGCGATTACCGCCACGCGGTCGCAGATCTCGTATAGCGTATCGAGATCATGGGTTATGAGAAACACCGTCAGGCCCAGCGTTTCCTTCAACTCGCGAGTCAGCCGGTCGAACTTGGCCGCGCCGATCGGGTCGAGGCCGGCGGTCGGCTCGTCAAGGAACAGCAGCTCCGGATCAAGCGCCAGCGCCCGCGCCAACCCGGCGCGCTTCTTCATCCCGCCCGAAAGTTCCGAGGGGAATTTCTGCACCGCATCTTCGGGAAGGCCCGTCAGCATCACCTTGTAACGGGCAATCTCGGCGCGGAATTCCGGATCGAGATCGGGGTAGTATTTCTTGATCGGCACCTCGACATTCTCGCCCACCGTCAAGGTCGAGAACAGCGCGCCGCCCTGAAACAGGATGCCCCAGCGCCGCCGCACGCCGATGCCCTGTTCCAGATCGCTTTCGGTGATGCAGCGCCCCAGCACGTCGATCCGCCCGGCGCTGGGCCGCTGGAGCCCGATGATCGAGCGCATCAGCACGCTCTTGCCCGTACCGGACCCGCCGACCACGCCGAGGATCTCGCCCCGCCGCACGGTCAGGTCGAGCCCGTCGTGAACCGCATGCTCGCCGAATGTGTTGACGAGGCCTTCGACCACGATGACCGGCTGGCCATCATCGGGATGCGCGTTGACCTTCACCGGCCTACCCCCACCCGATTTCGGTGAAGAACAACGCGAAGAAGGCATCGAGCACGATCACCGCAAAGATCGCCGAGACCACCGCCATCGTCGTGCGGCGGCCGACTTCCTCGGAATTGCCGTGCACCTGCATCCCGTGGAAACACCCCGCCAGCGCCACGATCAGGCCAAAGACGGGCGCCTTGATCAGCCCCACCCACAGATCATGCGTGGGAACAACCTCCTGAATGCGCAGCAGGAAGGTAAAGAACGGAATGCCGAGCGCGAACTGGCCCACCACCGCCCCGCCAATGATCGCCATCAGCGCGGCAAAGAAGCCGAGCAGGATCATCATGAAGGTCGCCGCCAGAATACGCGGGATCACCAGCACCTCGACCGGCGATATGCCGATGGTGCGCATCGCGTCGATTTCCTCGGTCAGCTTCATCGTGCCGAGCTGCGCGGCAAAGGCACTGCCCGAACGGCCCGCCACCATGATCGCGGTCATCAGCACGCCGAGTTCGCGCAAGGTGATGCGTCCGACGAGGTTGACCGTCAGCGCCTCGGCTCCGAATTGCTCCAGCTGCACGGAGCCTTGCTGGGCGATGACGATGCCGATCAGGAAGCTCATCAAGCCGATGATCGGCAACGCGGTGACGCCGACCAGCTCCATCTGGTGGATCAGCGCCTTGAACGGGAAGCGGCGCGGGCGGCGCAGCAGGCTGGCGGCGGCGATCAGGATCTGGCCGAAGAAGGCGACGACCCCGTAAACACCCCCGCGCGCGCCGAATACCTTTTCGCCCACGGCCAGCGGCACGCGTTCCCACATCGGCAGGCGGTGAGGATGGGTGTCGCCCTCTGCATCGATATCGCGCAGCGCGGCGAACAGGCGCTCGGCCTCGGGGCTGGCGCCGGTGATCGCGCTGTCATGTTCGCGCGCGACGCGGAGCACCACCCACGCGCCGACCGTGTCGATCTCCTCGACTTCGGCAAGGTCGATGGCCGTGACCGAGGTCTCAAGCGTCCGCAGCGCCCGTTCCAGCGGCCCGATGGCAGCAAGGGTCAGGTGCCCCGACAGCACCAGCCGCTGGCCACCCTCGCCTGCATCCTCCAGCAAATATTGCGCGGCGCTCTGCATCGGGGCGGGGTATGGGGGGATTTTTGCAGGCCCGCAAGGCTCTCGCAGCGGAAGGTCGGCGCCTTCTTGGCGGCTTTGCATCATTGCATCGCAACATGGGTGCTGGCATGGCGCGCGCTATTATGAGCGAGCAACTGCCCACCACTTTCGACCCCGCCGATATCGAGGCGCGCTGGTATGCCCATTGGGAGACGAACGGCCTGTTCCGTCCCGAACGGCCCGATGCCGAGGCCTATACCATCGTCAACCCGCCGCCGAACGTGACGGGCAGCCTCCACATCGGCCACGCGCTCGACAACACGCTGCAGGACGTGGTGATCCGCTACGAGCGGCTGCGCGGTAAGGACGCCTTGTGGGTGGTCGGCACCGACCATGCGGGCATCGCGACGCAGATGGTGGTCGAGCGGCAGATGGAGGCGCGGCAGGACAAGCGCACCAACTACAGCCGCGAGGATTTCGTCGGCAAGGTGTGGGAGTGGAAGGCCGAAAGCGGCGGCACCATCACCCACCAGCTGCGGCGGCTGGGCTGCTCGATGGACTGGAGCCGCGAGCAGTTCACGATGGACCCGCACTTTACCAAGGCGGTGATCAAGACCTTCGTCAATCTCTACAACGACGGGCTCATCTACCGCGACAAGCGGCTGGTGAACTGGGACCCGAAGCTGAAGACCGCGATTTCCGATCTCGAGGTGGAAACCCAGACGATCGCGGGCAGTTTCTGGCACCTCAAATATCCGCTGGCTGACGGGGTGACCCTGCCCGACGGGCGCGACTATCTCGAAGTCGCGACCACCCGGCCCGAAACGATGCTCGCCGACATGGCGGTGGCGGTCAACCCGGCGGACGAGCGCTATGCCAGCGTCGTCGGCAAGCACGTGATCCTCCCCCTGACCGGCCGCCGCATCCCCGTGATCGCGGACGAACACGCTGACCCCGAACTCGGCTCGGGCTGCGTCAAGATCACCCCCGGGCACGATTTCAACGACTTCGAGGTCGGCAAGCGCGCCGGGTTTGCACCGGCCGACATGCTCAACATGCTCGATGCCGAGGCGAACGTGTGCCAGACGGCGGACGGGCTGGTGCCGGCGGAATTCCTCGGCCTCCACCGCTTCAAGCGGGACGGGGTCGATGGCGCGCGAGAGCTGGTGGTGGCGCGGATGAAGGCGCTAGGACTTCTCATCCCCCACATCACCAAGGACAAGGACGGCAACCCGGTCGAACACGACGCCGAACCGCGGCAGATCGCCACGCCCTTCGGCGACCGCGGCGGCGTGGTGATCGAGCCTTGGCTGACCGACCAGTGGTATGTGAACGCAGCGGAACTCGCCAAGAAGCCGATCGCAGCGGTGCGTTCGGGCGAAATCCAGATCGTGCCCAAGACGTGGGAGAAGACCTTCTTCAACTGGATGGAGAACATCCAGCCGTGGTGCGTCTCTCGCCAGCTGTGGTGGGGGCACCGAATCCCGGCGTGGTTTGCAGACGATGGCCGCTGCTTCGTCGCCGAAACCGCCGAGGCCGCGCAGGCGATGGCTGGCGAAGGCGTGACCCTGACGCAAGACGAAGACGTCCTCGACACGTGGTTCTCCTCCGCCCTGTGGCCCTTCGCCACGCTCGGCTGGCCGGAGGCGGATAGCCCGCTCCTCCAGAAGCACTTCCCCAACAGCCTCCTCATCTCCGGCTTCGACATCCTGTTCTTCTGGGATGCGCGGATGATGATGATGGGCTTCTACAACATGGGGCAAAAGCCCTGGGATACGCTCTATCTCCACGGCCTCGTGCGCGCCGCGGACGGGGCGAAGATGTCGAAGTCCAAGGGCAATGTGGTCGATCCGCTCGGCCTGATCGACCAGTACGGCGCGGACGCTTTGCGCTTCTTCATGGCGGCGATGGAAGGCCAGGGCCGCGACATCAAGATGGATGAAAAGCGGGTCGAAGGTTACCGCAACTTCGCGACCAAGCTGTGGAACGCGGCGCGCTTCTGCCAGTCGAACGGGATCGGCGCGTCGAGCACCGTCAAGGCCCCGCCGGCCCGCCTCGCCGCCAACCAGTGGATCATCGGCGAGGTCGCGGCCTGCGTCTCGGAAATCGAAAAGGCGATGGCCGACCTGCGCTTCGATGCGGCAGCCAATGCGATCTACCAGTTCACGTGGAGCAAGTTCTGCGACTGGTATCTCGAGCTCATCAAGCCGGTCTTTGCAGGCGACGCCGACAGCCCGCCCGCGGTGGAAACCCGCGCGGTCGCTGGATGGGCGCTCGACCAGATCCTCGTCATGCTGCACCCCTTCATGCCCTTCATCACCGAAGAGCTGTGGCACAAGCTGGGCGCGCGCGATTACGAGCTGATCGTCGCCCAGTGGCCCAAGCCGGAAGCCGAGGTGAGCAAGGAAGCGACCGACGCGATCGACTGGGTGATCGACCTCACCACCAGCACCCGCTCGGCCAAGAACGAGCTTGGCATCGCGCCCGGCGCGAAGCTGGCGGCGTGGCTGGCCGCGCCGTCCGATGTCGCCGCGCGCACCATCGAGCGATCCAGCGCCGCGATCGAGCGCCTCGCGCGCCTTACCCCGGTGACCATCGGCGAGGCCCCCGCAGGCCCCGCGATGCAGGTGACCGCGGGCGAGGACGTGTTCGTCATCCCGCTCGAAGGCATCGTCGATATCGCGGCGGAGAAGGCGCGGCTGGAAAAGGCGCTGGCGACCAGCACCAAGGAAGCCAAAAGCCTCGAAGGCCGCCTGTCGAACCCCGCCTTCGCCGAGAAGGCCAAGCCCGAAGCCGTCGAAAAGGCCCGCGCCGATCTCGCCCACCACACTGGCGAGGTCGAGCGGCTGACCGCGGCGCTGGCGCGGCTGGGATAGGTTTACCCCGCTCGGCCCACTCGCGTTGCCCAACGACCGCTTTTCGGCCACGCTGCGCGGCCGCGCGATAGCCGAAGGTGGGTGGGAAGTTGCCGGTCGGCTTTCCGCTTCAAACGCCAGAGTAGGCCATCAACAAGGCGAACGAGAGCACTCCGATTGGTAGCATCGCACCGAAAGCAGCAACCAACCCAAGTATGCCAGAAGCCGGCGTTGCGCCCCGAAAATCTGCAATCGCTTTTCGCACGCAATACAGCGCGGTCCATAGCAGCAGGGCTATCGATAGTCCGGTCAGCGCAATCATGATCGACATCTTGCCCGACCCTCGTAGTGGCAACAACGGGGTCG
>JAIEOM010000262.1 GCA_019750455.1 Sphingomonadales bacterium
GGATCGTGATGCGCGCCGGCCGCGCCCCTATCAGCCGCGTTATCGACGGGACTGCCGCGGCGAGCTGATCCAGGTTGATGGTTCAAAGCACTGGTGGTTCGAGGGTCGCGGGCCGCAGAGCACGCTCTTGGTGTTTATCGATGATGCGACCAGCGAGCTGATGCACCTGAGGATGGTCGAGAGTGAGAGCACCTTTGCCTACATGGATGCGATGGCCGCCTATATCGAGGCGCATGGCAAGCCGGTGGCGCTTTATTCCGACAAGCACGGCGTGTTCCGCAACAACACGGCTTCGGCCAATGGCGATGGCATGACCCATTTTGGGCGGGCGCTGGAGAAGCTCAACATCGACATCATCTGCGCCCACTCGCCGCAGGCCAAGGGACGGGTTGAACGCGCCAACGGCACGTTGCAGGATCGCCTGGTCAAGGCGATGAGGCTCGAGGGCATCTCCACCATTGCCGAGGCCAATGCGTTCCTGCCGGGCTATATGGCGCGCTATAATCAGCGCTTTGCCAAGGCTCCGTTTGACTCGCGCGATGTGCATCGCCCCCTCGCCCTGCATGAGGATCTCAAGGCGGCGATGGTCTGGCGTGAGCAGCGTACTGTGACCCGTGCCCTGACGCTGCATTACAACAAGATGCTTATCATCCTCGATCCGACCGAGGTCAGTCGGCCTCTGGTGGGCAAGCGGGTTGATGTATGCGAGTATCCTGACGGCGGGCTGGAGATCCGGTACGGCGTTGACGTTCTGCCCTATCGGGTGTTCGACAAGATCCGGCAGGTGAACCAGGCGGCGATCGTCGAGAACAAACACCTCGATGCGGCCTTGGCGATGGCGAAGCTGATCCAGGAGCAGTTGCCGCCGAAGAGACGTAATCTCAACGAGCCAAGCCGCCGATCGCAAGGCGCGCACATGTTCTCTGATCCGCAGCCGCCCGCAGGAGAACTGATCAAGCGCAAGCGCGGTCGGCCTCCCCTTCCCCGGCTCACACCGATCGAAGCGGTTCGGCGCCAGTTGGAGAGCATGTGAAGGGGCCCGCTGCCTTCGCAGCGGGTCCGGGGTCCTTCAATCGCTAAGGCAGCGCACCAGCGGGGGCTACGCTGCACGACATGGAGGGGTTCCGCGCAGCCCCCGCTGCATCAGTCAGTGACATCTCTATCTGGCGGAAATAGTGTCTTGTCTAAATTGCACAGACAAGGGTCAGGATGAGCGACACCCCCCAGCAGCCCCCTATCGACCGTCTCCTCGCGATCATGGCTCGCCTGCGCGATCCGGACCGCGGCTGCAAATGGGATCTGGCGCAGAACTTCGCCACCATCGCGCCCTATACCATCGAGGAAGCCTACGAAGTCGGCGACGCGATCGAACGCGGCGACATGGCTGAACTCAAATCCGAACTCGGCGACCTGCTGCTCCAGGTCGTGTTCCACGCGCGCATGGCTGAAGAAGCCGGCCTGTTCAGCTTCGACGATGTCGCCGCCGCCATCTCCGACAAGATGGAAGCGCGCCATCCGCACATCTTCGGAGACGAGACCGGCACGATGGACACCGCCCGCTGGGAAGACCTCAAGGCGAACGAACGCGCCACGAGCGGCGCAACAAGCGCGATGGACGGCGTGGCCCGTGCGCTGCCCGCGCTGCTGCGCTCGGAAAAGCTGCAAAAGCGTGCAGCGCGGGTCGGTTTCGAGTGGCACGACATCAAAGGTCCGCGCGACAAGCTGCTGGAAGAATTGCAGGAACTTGAAGAGGCAGATGACGCGGAACGCCTGATGGAAGCCGGCGACGTGCTGTTCGTTGCGGTCAATATCGTGCGGCGCTACGGGGTCGATGCCGAGGAAGCCTTGCGCGCTTCCAACGCCAAGTTCGAGCGCCGCTTCCGCGAAATGGAGCGGCTCGCGGCAGCAGCCGGTCAGGACTTCGCGAAACTCTCGCTCGATGAGCAGGAGGCTTGGTGGCAGGCTGTCAAACAGGCCGAGAAAGCCGCCTCAAAGACTTGAGAACTGTCCCAACTCCTTCGGGTTAAGCCGCACGGTCAGTCGCCGCAGTGGCCCTTCTTCGCTCTCGCCCCCATCGTCGTCGCTAAGCACGTCGCCGTGGGCATGGAGCCACGCGATCCGGCGGCCATCGCTCACTGGCAGGAGGAAGCTCACCTCCCGCGCGCTCCCGGTCAGCAGCCGGGAAAGCTCGGCTTCAAGCGCGGCCACCCCCTCCCCCGTCGCCGCCGAGAGGATCACCGCCCCCTGCCCTTCGGCCGCTTCGCGCAATTCTTCAAGCGAATCAATATCGAGCAGGTCACACTTGTTCCAGACTTCGAGGATCGGGATATTGCTCGTCCCGGTCTCGGCATCGACCACGTCGAGATCGGCGAGAACGTCGAGCACCTGCTTCTTTTGCGCAGCGTGCGAGGGGTTGGCCATGTCACGCACGTGGCAGATCACGTCGGCGGCCGTCACCTCTTCCAAGGTCGCCCGGAAGGCGGCGACGAGCTGCGTCGGCAGATCGGAGATGAAACCCACCGTGTCCGAGAGGATCGCCTTCTCGACCCCCGGCAGGCCAATCGCCCGCATCGTGGGATCGAGCGTCGCGAACAGCAGGTCCTCGGCCATCACCTCGGCGCCGGTCAGACGGTTGAACAGCGTCGACTTGCCCGCATTGGTATACCCCACCAGCGCAACTACCGGCCAGGGCGCCCTTCCCCGCCGGTCACGGTGCAGCGCGCGCGTCTTGCGCACCTGTTCAAGCTCGCGCCGCAAGCGGCTCATCCGCTGGCGGATCATCCGCCGGTCCGCCTCGATCTGGGTTTCGCCCGGGCCGCCAAGGAAGCCGAAGCCGCCGCGCTGGCGTTCGAGGTGGGTCCAGCTGCGCACAAGGCGGCTCTGCTGGTAATCGAGATGCGCGAGTTCGACCTGCAAACGCCCTTCGGCGGTCGCCGCGCGTTCGCCGAAGATCTCGAGGATCAACCCGGTGCGATCGATCACCTTGCGTTTGAGGCGGTCTTCCAGATTGCGCTGCTGGATCGGGGTGAGCGCGCCGTCGACAATCACCAGCTCGGCTTCATGCTGTTCGCACCAGATACCGATGTTCTCGACCTGGCCCGATCCGAACAGCGTGTTCGGCTGCATCTGGCGCACCGGCAGCACCGCCGAATGGGCGATCACCACGCCGATAGCGAGCGCCAGACCTTCGGCCTCGGCCAATCGCTCGGCCGGATCGAGATCATAGCGCAGCGCGCGGATATCCGGACACAGGACAAGGGCCCGCGCCCCGCGGGTCACCTCGTCCTGAAACTCGCTGTCAAAGCTCAGTCGTCTGCCCCGTTATCATCGCCGTCATCCTCATCTTCGACACTGAGGTCGACAGGCGCGGCAGGCTGTATGGTCGAAACGGCATGCTTGTAGGCCAGCTGCACCGCGCCGTCGCGTTCAAGCAGCATGCAGAACAGGTCGTATGCGGCGATCCGGCCCTGCAACATCACACCGTTGACGAGGAACATGGTGACCTGCACCTCGGCCTCGGCAACGCGGCTCAGGAACACGTCTTGCAACAGCTTCTGCTTGCGTCCGCCGGACTGGCTGCCGAACTGCGCCGGATCGAGCGAGGTGCCGGGCATGATCGTGCTGATCGCGTGCTTGTAGACGAGCTGGGATTGACCGTCGCGGCGCAGCAGGATCGAGAAATTGTCGAACCAGGTCACAATTCCCTGCAGCTTGACCCCTTTCACCAGAAACATGGTGACGGGAATCTTGTTCTTGCGCAGCAGGTTGAGGAAGGCATCCTGCAAATTGCCACCCTGGCGAACCGGGGCACCACCGCCGCTCTTGCGTTCGGCTTCTGTGGCGGCAGGACGGGAAATCGGACGGGGGGAGAGCGTTCGCCCGCTGGACATGGTCGTGGCTCCTGTTCTTGGCGGCCGGGTTTTCTCCGGTCCGCATGGCCAAGGCCGTCGCAAAAAGTATGAAGCAGCGGCCCTTGGTGCATAATGGCGATTGCACCGCCGCGCGACAAGGCTTGATTTGGCCGTGAGAGAGCGGGCGGCCTATTCCTCCTCGTCGCGCCGGTCTGCCATGCCGAGCAGCTTGAGCTTGCGGTGCAGCGCGGAGCGTTCCATGCCGATGAAGCTCGCGGTCTTCGAGATATTGCCGGAGAAGCGGCGAATCTGGATCGAGAGATACTCGCGCTCGAAACTGATCCTCGCCTCGCGCAGCGGCACTCCCATGATCGCGGTCAGGCTGTCGCTGGCAAGGCCGATCTGTCCACCGATGATTTCAGGGGGCAGCATGTCCGGTTCAACAATGCCGAGCCGTTCGCGCGGGGTCATGATGATGGTACGCTCGACGACGTTGCGCAGCTGGCGGACATTGCCCGGCCAGTCATAGGCCTGAAGCGCGGCCATCGCCTCGGAGGAAATCTCCGGCGGTGCGAGGCCCTGGTCGTTCGAATAGCGGGTGAAGAAATGTTCGGCGAGTGCCGGGATGTCTTCGCGGCGCTGGGCGAGCGAGGGGATCGTCACCGGCACCACGTTGAGGCGGTAGAACAGGTCCTCGCGGAACCGCTTTTCGGCCATTTCGACATTGAGGTCGCGGGTGGTCGATGAAACCACGCGCACATCGACACCGATCTGGCGGGTGCCGCCGACACGCACAAAGCTCTGGTCAGTCAGCACGCGCAGGATGCGGGCCTGCGTGGACAGCGGCATGTCGGCGATCTCGTCGAGATAGAGCGTGCCGCCATCGGCCATCTCCAGCAGACCGGGGCGCACCTGCTTGCCGTTCACTTCCTCGCCGAACAGCTCCTGTTCGAAGCGTTCGGGCGTGATCCGCGCCGAATTGACGAGCACGAAGGCACCGTTCGCGCGCGAGCTCCAAGCGTGGAGCAGACGCGCGGCGACCTCCTTGCCAGCCCCTGCAGGCCCGGAAATCAGCACCCGGCTGCCAGTGCTGGCGACGCGCTTCAGCGTCGCGCGCACGGCGTTGATGGCGGGCGAATTGCCGGTGAACTCGGCATTGCCCCAGCTGCCTTCACGCAAGCGCGAGTTCTCGCGGCGCAGGCGCTCAGTCTCGGTGGCGCGCTCGACCAGCAGTAACAGACGTTCCGCCTCGAACGGCTTTTCGATGAAGTCCATCGCCCCGCGGCCCACGGCAGCGACCGCTGTGTCGATATTGCCGTGGCCCGAGAAGATGATCACCGGCAGGCTCGGCTCGCGGGTCTTGATCGCGTCGAGCAGTTCCAGCCCGTCCATCTGGCTGCCGTGCAACCACACATCGAGCAGCACCAGCGAGGGCCGGCGTTCGTCAATGGCGGCGAGCGCCTCGGTGCTATCGGCGGCGGTGCGACAGGCATAGCCTTCATCGCCAAGCACACCGGCAACCAGTTCGCGGATATCGCGTTCATCGTCGACGATCAGGATTTCGAGCGCCATGGGGCGGGTCCTTCGCAAGGTAATAAAGGGACTGGAGAGAGCGGCTTCATGCGTTGCCGCCTTCAAGGGGCAAGGGATCGCGGGCAAAACGCAGCGTGACACGCGTGCCGCCGCTGGGCGTGCTGGCAAAGCTCATGTCACCGCCGTGTTCATCGACGATCTTGTTGACGATGGCGAGGCCAAGGCCGGTGCCCTTCTCGCGCGTGGTGACATAGGGCTGGGTCAGGCGTTCGGGATTGGCGGGAAGGCCGATGCCGTTGTCCTCGATGGTGACGACAATTGCCTCGCCCGCATCGCGCATGGTCACCGCGATTTCGCCAGCATAGGCCCCCTTGGCCTCGGCCGCCCGCGCCTCGACCGCCTCGACCGCGTTCTTGAGCACATTGGTCATGGCCTGGCCGAACTGGTGGCGGTCGCAGCGCACTTCGCGGTCGATCAGTTCCGAGGACGCGACACTGAAAGCGATCCCCGAATGGGCGACTTCCTGAAGGAACACCGCCTGCCGCACCAGATCGAGCGCATCCTCGTCACGGAACACGGGCTTGGGCAGACGCGCGAAGGAGGAGAATTCATCGACCATCGTGCGCAGGTCCCCGACCTGCCGGACAATGGTGCTGGTGAGTTCGTCGAACAGGTCGCGGTCCTCGTCTCCCACCTGTGTCCGGTAACGGCGCTTCAGACGTTCGGTCGCAAGCTGGATCGGGGTGAGCGGGTTCTTGATCTCGTGCGCGATACGGCGGGCAACATCGGACCAGGCGGCCTGACGCTGGTCGAGCAGCTGGCGGGTGATGTCCTCGAAAGTGATCACGTGCCCGCCATCAGTGCCGGCGGCAACCTTGACCGCGAGCGTGAGCAGCTCTGTGCCCTTGGCGTGGGTGACGATCGCCCGCTCCTTGCCCTCAGCCACGATCCGCGCGACTTCCGGGGCGAGGGTTTCGAGCGACTGGCCCACCAGATCCTCTGGCAGGCCCTCGTGCGCAAGCAGCCCTTGCGCGGAGGAATTCATCAGCGTCACCTGCGCCTCGGCATCGACCGACACCACGCCCGCTGTCACGGATTCGAGCACGGCCTCAGTGAAGGCACGGCGATCATCGATCTGGCGGTTGGCGCTGACGAGGGCCTGGGTCTGCTTTTCGAGCTGCGCGGTCATGCGGTTGAAGGCGCGGTTGAGCAGGCCGATCTCGTCTGCACCCGTCCGACCTTCCAGCCTGAGCGCGAAGTTGCCCTGCCCCACCTTGCGCGCCGCGCCGACGAGGTCGGTGAGCGGTTCCACCTGCCGGTCGGCAAAGCGCAGCGCAAACCATATGGCGAGACCAACCAGCAGCAGGCTGACCGCCACCAGCGCGATGTTGAAGCGCAGCTGGAGTGTGCGGGCGCTGCCGGTCAGCCGGTCATAGGCCGTGACGATCGATTGCGCGCGCGACCACGAATTGAACATCGTCTCTTCGGTGGTGCGAGCATTGTAGAGATAGACGCCGGTTTGGGCATCGATCGGCACCAGCGCCTCGATCCGTTCGGGGCTGCCGACGACCACGGCAAGTTCCCCACGGTCGAGCCGTTTGACTGCCTCGCGGCTGAAAGTCTGGGGACTGTTGTCGCGCGTCAGGTTCACGGCCACCGCGGTGCGGAATGAACCATCCGGCATGCGCTGGAGGATCGCGCTTTCCGAAATCTCGCGCCCCGTGACCTGATAGGTGTAGAAATCGGGGAAGTCCGGATCGGTTATCGGCACCCGCGCCAATGTGTCGCGCATGTCGGTCGCCATGGTGACCGAGTTCTGTTCGACGTTGCGCTGGTTGGTATCGTAGTAGTTCTGCGCGAGCGCATTGGCGTTTTCCATCAACCCGCGCGATTCGTCCGAGAACCAGAAGTCGACCCCGGTCTGGAACAGGAAGGCAGCAAAGCCCGCGACCAGCAGCGTCGGCACGGCAGCAACCATCGAGAAGAAGAACACCAGCCTGACGTGAAGCCGCGCCGTGCTTCCCGCAGCGCGGCGCAGCGCGAGGCGGCGGCCCATCAGCACCAGCAGCATCATCGCCGGCACCAGCGTCGCCATCAGCAGGACCGAGACCTGCATCGTCGGCAGCAGGTCATCGCGAGCGCCGCTGCGGCTGAAGGCGGACCATGTCGCAATCACGGCGCCTGCCAGCGCGACAACGGCCGCGGCTTCAAGCCAGGCGAAGACGTTTGCCCGCCGCGCCGCCAGCATGAACCGTCGCCACCAGCGCGGCGGCGGGGGCAGGCTCATGGATTTGGGGGGTGTCTCCGCCATCGTTGCTGCTTTACAACAATGGTGTGGCAGATTTGCAAGACAGGCCGCACGGAAACCTGTGGTTGTGCGACGTTGCGTGCCTCAGGCGCGCCGATCAGGCGGGAGAGAAGCGATCGGGATCAAGCCCCAGCTCGCCGATCCGCTTGCGCAGCGTGTTCCGGTTAATCCCCAACAACTGTGCCGCACGCAGCTGGTTGCCGCCAGTCCGGCCCAGAGCATACTCGATCAGGGGCTTTTCAAAGGCTGCCAGCGCGCGGTGATAGAGCGCGCCCGGCGGCGGGCTTTCGACTGTCAGCCAACCCGCCAGCGCCGCGCCGAAACCGCCCTGTCCGCCATCCGTCGGCACGCTGGCCGGGTTGATTTCGGGGCCGATGATATCCGTGACCGCATCGGCATCAATCCGGTCCTCACGCGCCATCAGCGCGAGGCGATACACGACATTGCGAAGCTCGCGCACGTTACCGCGCCACGCGCGCTGTTCGAGCCGCTCGATCGCCTCGGCGGTCAGCAGCCGGCGCGGCAGGCCATCCTCGGCGGCCAGCACCAGAAAATGCTGGGCCAGCGCAGCAATATCCTCGCGCCGCTCACGCAAGGGAGGAAGGACGATGGGGACGACGTTCAAGCGATAGAACAGATCCTCGCGGAAGGTGCCCGCAGCGATCATCGGCGTGAGGTCGCGGTTGGTGGCGGCGATGATGCGGACATTGACCGCAATCTCCTGCCGCCCGCCCACACGCCGGATACGCCCAGATTGCAGCGCGCGCAGCAGGCGGGTTTGGGCTTCGGCAGGCATGTCGCCGATCTCGTCGAGGAACAGCGTGCCGCCGTTGGCCTGTTCAAATTTGCCGATCGCCTGCGCAATGGCACCGGTGAACGCGCCCTTTTCGTGCCCGAACAGCTCGCTTTCGACGAGGTCGGCGGGGATCGCGGCGGTGTTGACAGCAACGAACGGCCCGGTCCTGCGGTTGCCAAGTTCGTGGATCGCCTCGGCCACCAGTTCCTTGCCGGTCCCGCTCTCGCCGGTGATGAGGACGGTCAGATCGTTGCGCAGCACACGCGTGATCATCCGGTAGACGCCCTGCATCGCCGGGCTGCGACCGACCAGCGGCATGCGCTCCGCCTCGCCCGGGATGGCGGCGCTGGCGACGTCATCGACCGCCGGAACACGCGACCCTGCGGCTTGGCGCACCGCGTGGACCAGCTCATCAAGATCGAAGGGCTTGGGGAAGTATTCGAATGCCTCACTCTCGCTCGCGCGGACGGCGGTATCAAGAGTGTTCTGCGCCGAAAGCACGATCACCGGCATGTCCGGCGCACGGTCGCGGACGGCGGACAGACTGGCGAGGCCATCGCCGTCTTCAAGGATCACGTCGGTCAGCATCACGCCGAAACGGCGCTGTTCCAGCTGCCTGTCGCGCGCGGCGATGCCGGTGCAGTGGACGATGGTGAAGCCTTCATCCTCCAGCGCGGCGATAATCACCGTGGCGATCGCGATGTCATCTTCTACCGGCAGGACAGGGAGCGTTGTGGGCATGGGGTCAGCCTGCGTCCGGCGCCTGCGGCAGGTGCAGGCGGAAATGGGTAAGGCCCGCGCGGGCATCGCGGTCGTGGCTCACGTTGCCGTTCATGTCGCGCACCAGCTTCCTCACCAGCGACAGGCCGAGGCCTTGCCCGGAGGGCTTGGAGGACACGAATGGCTCAAACACATGGTCGCGCAGCGCGGGTTCGATCCCGCCACCGTTGTCGGAGATGGTGATCTCGATCGGCAGCGGCACCGCGCGCCCGTTGCGGATCGCGCTGAAGGCGAGACCACTGACAAAGCGCGTCTGGACGATGATGAAGCCCGGCTTCGCCCCGCCCGCAAGCGATGCATCGCGCGCGTTGGAGATGAGGTTGATGAGCACCTGCTCCAGCGCATCACGGTTGGCGAGCACCGGCGGGAGCGAAGGATCGAACTCCTCGCGGATTTCCACTTCGCCCAGCGTGCTGCCGGCTGCGCGCATGGTGGCAACCGCGGCGCGGATTGCTTCGTGCGGGTTGCATGGATCGACTGAAGCGGTGCGGGTGCTGCCCAGCTGCTGCATCCGGTCGATCAACCGGGCGATACGATCAACCTCGTCGGTGATCATGCGCGCCAGCTTCTTGTCGGCGAGCGGCAGTTTGCGCGCTGCCAATTGCCCCGCCCCGCGGATCGCGGCGAGCGGGTTCTTGATCTCGTGCGCGAGCACAGCCGGAGCGCCCAGCATCACCTCTCCCCCGGCCGGGTTGGCCGTATCGTCATGTCCGATCTGCGACAGCGTCACCACGCGCCAGCCCGGATATCCCCCAAGCGGCGATGCGGTGAGATTGACGCGGGCTTCCTGTGCGCCGGTGCGGATTGCCAGATCGCGCGCGACAAGCGCCTCGTCACCCGCCATGAGCCGCGCCTCGACCCGCGGATCGAGCGGACCGATACGGTCGGTCAGGCGCGTACCGACAAGCCGCACGGCGCTGGTCACCAAAAGGTCCTCGGCGGCGTGGTTGACCTCGGCGATCATGCCATCGCCATCAATCAGCACCACTGCAAAGATCAGACCGGACAGCTGCGCACGGGCATCGGGGCGCCCCCCGCCCTGCGGCTCTGCCGAAACCGTCGCCACGCTCAGGCGGCCTGCTGCATCAGAAAAGGTTCGTAAAACCGCTCGATCTCGGCAAGGACCTTGTCGGCATCGTCGATGAAGTTGACCTGGTTGCGGAACTCGGCCGAACCATGCAGCCCCTTCGTGTACCAACCGAGGTGTTTGCGCGCCATCTTCACGCCGGTTTCACGCCCGTAGTGATCGAGCATCCGGCGGTAATGTTCGACCACCAGCGCATATTGCTCGTCGATCCCCGGGGTCGCGCGCGCCTCGCCCGTGCGCCACCAGTGCATCACCTGCCCGAGCAGCCACGGCTTGCCATAGGCCCCGCGCCCGATCATCAGCCCGTCAGCACCCGATTGTTCGAGCGCCTTGGCCGCATCGTCGATGGTGCAGATGTCGCCGTTGACAATGACAGGGATATTGACCGCTTCCTTGACCTTGCGGACGAAAGCCCAGTCGGCATGCCCCTTGTACATCTGGTTGCGGGTGCGGCCGTGAACCGTGATCATCTTAACGCCAAGATCCTCGGCCATGCGCGCGAGTTCGGGTGCGTTGAGGCTGTCGTGACACCAGCCCATCCGCATCTTGACGGTGACAGGCACCTTCACCGCCTTGACCGTCGCCTCCATCAGCCGGACCGCCAGCGGCACTTCGCGCATCAGCGCGGAGCCGGCGAGCTGGCCCACGACCTTGCGCACCGGACAACCGAAGTTGATGTCGATGATCGCCGCGCCGTTGCCTTCCTGGATCTTTGCCGCTTCGGCCATGCTGGCGGGATCGCAGCCGACCAGTTGCATCGAAACCGGCTCCTCGATCCGGTCCCAGGCTGTCTTCTGCGTGCTGACGCGGGTTTCGCGGATTGCCGCCTCGCTCGCCACCATCTCGGTCACGTTGAGCCCCGAACCGTAGCGGCGCACCAGCGTGCGGAACGGCATGTCGGTCACGCCGGTCATCGGCGCGAGCAGCACGGGTTCGGCCACGGTGACAGGGCCGACGGCAATCGGCTTGAGCGGGGGCGGAGGGGGGAGCATGGTCATGGACGGAATGATTGCCTAAAATTTGGGCAGGCGCATAGTGGATTGCCGAAAGCCCGTCCAGTGCCTAAGCGAACGCCCCGATGAATGCCCCTTCTCCTCTCCCCCCTTTCGCGGCAATCGTGGTTGCAGCCGGCAAGGGCCTGCGGGTGGGCGGCGATACCCCCAAGCAGTTCCGCGATTGGCGCGGCAAGGCGCTGATCCGGCACTCGGTCGAGGCCTTGCGGGACGCAGGCGCCTCGCCGCTTGTAGTGGTGACCGCCGCCGATGCGCGCGCGCACGCCGCCGCGGCGCTGGAGGGGATCGCAGACCTGCGCTTCGTCGATGGCGGCGCGACCCGGCAGGATTCGGTGCGCGCCGCGCTGGAGGCCCTCGCGGATACCGCGCCTGCCGCCGTCTTGATCCACGATGCCGCTCGACCCGATCTGCCCCGTGCGGTCATCGCCCGCCTGCTGGTCACCCTCGGCGAACATGCCGGCGCAATCCCCGTCCTGCCAGTGGTCGACAGCCTTGCCGTGGCGGGTGACGGTGGCGTCATGATCGGCAAGGCGGAGCGCGAGACGCTGCGCCGGGTCCAAACTCCGCAGGCCTTCCGCTATCCCGAAATCCTCGCCGCGCACCGCACGTGGGCCGGGCCGACCGACGCCGGTGACGATGCGCAGGTGTTGATGGCAAGCAATGGTTCAGTTGCGCTGGTCGATGGGGACGAGCGATTGAAGAAAATCACCTTTGCCGAGGATTTCATGCAAGATCCCACCCTCCCCGCCTTCCGCATCGGTCAGGGCTATGATGTCCACCGGCTGGAAGCGGGCGAGGAGCTGTGGCTGTGCGGCGTGCTCGTGCCGCATGACAAGGGCCTTTCGGGCCACTCTGATGCCGATGTGGCGCTGCATGCCATCACCGATGCGGTGCTCGGCGCGATCGGCGAAGGGGATATCGGCACCCATTTCCCGCCCAGCGATCCGCAGTGGCGCGGCGCACGCTCGTGCCGCTTTCTTGAGCATGCCGTGGGGCTTGCCCGTAAGGCCGGTTATGAAATCGGCAATGTGGATCTCACGCTGATCTGCGAGGACCCCAAGATCGGCCCGCATCGTCCTGCTATGCGCACATCGGTTGCCACGATCATGGGCACGCCCGAAAGCTGTGTCAGCATCAAGGCCACCACCACCGAAAAACTCGGTTTCACCGGCCGCGGCGAAGGCATTGCCGCGCAGGCCATCGTTCTTGTCACCCGTATCGCTTGAGGAGAAAACGCATGAACCGCCCTGTCATTGCTCCGGCCCTCGCCCTCGCCGCCCTTGCCTCGGCCACGGCTGCACAGGCGCAGCAGAACGCCTGCGTAAGCCCGGCCGATCTTTCCGACGCGGTCGTGTATGTCATGCCCGTCGCCTTCGATGCCGCGAAGACCGCCTGCGGTCCGCGCCTTGCCGAAAGCGGCTTCATGACCCGCAGCGGCGATGCCTATATCGCCCAGTTCCGCGACGGACAGAACAAGGCATGGCCGGGCGCTTTCCGCTTCCTCAAAACCTTCATGGACCAGGGCGGCGCGGGCAAGGCCGGGAAGGGACAGGACATGGCGGCGATGCTCTCGGCCATGCCTGCCGACGCGCTGCGGCCCTTCGTCGATGCGCTGGTCGGCCAGATGATCGCAGGCGAGATCAAACCGGACAGCTGCGGCAAGATCGAACGCGGACTGGAACTGCTCAGCCCCCTGCCGAGCGAGAATATCGGCGGGCTGATCGCCTTCGTCGTGGAACTTGCTGACGTCAAGAATCCCCCGGTCTGCCCCGTTGCCGCGAAGGGCGAGTGACACGGCGATGACGCTCTCCCTGCTGCCCGATGACATTGCTGCCCTTGCTGCCCGCGTGGTCGCCGAAAATGCCGCGCTGGGCCGCAAGGTCGTGACAGCGGAAAGCTGCACCGGCGGGCTGGTGGCGGGGGCGATCACCGAGATCGCTGGCTCATCTGCGGTGCTGGAGCGCGGTTTCGTGACCTATTCGAACGAAGCCAAGCGCGAGATGCTGGGGGTTGCCAGCGACATCATCGAAACCTTCGGCGCGGTCTCCATCGCCTGTGCATGGGCGATGGCCAAGGGCGCGCTCGACCGCTCCAGAGCGGATGTGGCCGTGGCGATCAGCGGCGTGGCAGGCCCCGGCGGCGGCTCGGTGCACAAGCCGGTGGGCACGGTGGTCTTCGCCCGTGTGGTGCGCGGCGCGACCGGAGAGCCGGAAGGCGAACTGAAGTTCTTCGAAGGTGGCGATGGCCCCGGTGGCCGCGCCGAAATCCGCCGTCAGGCAACGCTCTGCGCGCTGGAATTGCTGCTGCCGTAAAGCTGTGCCGCGCGGGCCTCGAAAGCCTCGACCATCTTACGGAAGGCCTTGTCGAAATATTGCCCGGCGATCTTCTCGAACAGGCGGTTCTTGAAGGTGAAATCAACGAGGAAGTCGATCTCGCAGGTGTGATCATCCACCGCCCGGAAGGTCCAGACATTGTCGAGGTCCGACAGGGGCCCGTCGACATAATGCACGTCGATCTCGCGCGGGCGATCCTTCTTGACGCGCGAGGTGAAGCTCTCACGGATCGCCTTGAACCCGACCACCATGTCCGCGACCATCTCGGTTTCGGAATTGGAACGCACGCGGGTTGCGATCACCCAAGGCAGAAACTCGCCATAGCGGGCTACGTCCGCGACCAGATCGAACATCTGCTCTGCACTGTAAGGCAGGCGCCGGGTTTCGCGAATGCCGGGCATTACGCCTTCGCGCGCTCCTGCGAGCGGGCCAGCTTTTCCTCGCGGGCTGCGCGCATCTTCGCGAAATCATCACCAGCGTGATAACTCGAACGGGTCAGCGGCGAAGAGGCGACCTGAAGGAAGCCCTTGGCCCGCGCGATCGCGCCATAGGCAGCGAAAGCCTTGGGTGTGACGAACTCCTCCACCTTGGCATGCTTGGGGGTCGGCTGGAGATATTGCCCCATAGTGATGAAATCGACCTCGGCCGAGCGCATGTCGTCCATCACCTGGTGCACTTCGAGGCGCTGTTCGCCCAGCCCGAGCATGATGCCCGATTTGGTGAAGATCAGCGGGTTATGAGCCTTCACCTCCTCCAGCAGGCGCAGCGAGGCATAGTAGCGCGCGCCCGGGCGAATGGTCGGGTAGAGCCGCGGAACGGTCTCGAGATTGTGGTTGTAAACATCCGGCCCCGCCTCGCAGATCATTTCGACCGCGCGGCGCATCTTGCCACGGAAATCGGGGGTGAGGATCTCGATCGTGGTATTGGGCGTGGTGCGGCGCAGCGCCTCGATTACCTTGACGAACTGGCTCGCACCGCCATCGGACAGATCGTCACGGTCGACCGAAGTGATGACGATGTGCTCAAGCCCCATCTTGGCCGCAGCGATAGCTGTGTTGTCGGGCTCGAAGGGATCGACCGCCTTGGGCATGCCGGTCTTGACGTTGCAAAACGCGCAGGCCCGGGTGCAGACATCGCCGAGGATCATCACGGTCGCGTGCTTCTTGGTCCAGCATTCGCCGATGTTCGGGCAGGCTGCTTCCTCGCACACGGTGTGGAGGTTCAATTCGCGCATCAGCCGGCGCGTTTCGTTATAGCCCTCGCTCACCGGTGCGCGCACACGGATCCAGTCGGGCTTGCGCTGGCGGGCGGGCCGGTCTTCGGACGGTGCGGGCTGCGGCGTGCTGGCAAGGTCGTTCATCACCGCCATTTAGGCGCGCACTCGCGCCGCCGCAAGCGGCCTGCGCCTTGCATTTGCCGCACCCCATCCTGACAAAAAAGAGCGCCGGTGCGGATGCCCGCCCGGCGCTCTCTTGTTCCGGCCCCGAAGGGCGGATGATTACATCCCGGTCGCAGCGCCTGCCGCAGCGCCGCCAGCCTGCTGCTGTGCGTAGGCGCTCCACAGACGGGCGATCGGCGCACGCAGGCCATCAACCTTGGCGAGGGTTTCAAGAGCGGCGGTCGTGTTGCCGGCGCCGATCTGCGCGATGCCGAGGCGGGTCAGCGAGAGGTTGCGATCAACCTCGGGCATCGACAGGCTGCGCTCGTAGAAGCCGGCCGCCTTGGCGTATTCGCCATAGCTCAGGAACGTATCGCCCGCTGCGATGACGGTGCGCAGCCGCGCGGCAGGGGCGTTGGCGTCACGCTCCAGAGTCGGCAGAGCCGCCTTGTCCTGCACCACGAGGCCGTTCACGGTCTTGTACTGCTCGTCGACCCAGCTGTCGCTGCCGCGGGGAATGATGCCCTTAGCGTTCGCTTCCTCGATAACACCCTTCACTTCCGAAGGCAGACGGCGCGGATCGGCGGACTCGATGTAGAAGACGTAGTCGTTCTTCTCCTTGAGCGTGCCGACCTTCTTGCCGAGGCGCAGCAGATCGAGCAGCACCGGACCTTCGAAATCGTTGAGGTTGCGGGTCAGGTTGACTGCATCGCGCCAGTTTTCCTCGGTCGGGTAATCGCTCACCCAGCCCTGGACGAAGTCATAGACCTGCGGCACGATTTCGCGGGTGTAGGCGATCGAAACCCCGCGGCGATACCACTTCTGGTCGACGGGCTGGCCGGCAGCCTTCTTCGCAGCGATTGCATCGGAAAGGTACTTGAGCCCTTCCGGGAAACGCTCTTCCGAAAAATAGATCTCGGCCATGTTCATCTGCAAGTCCGAGGTGGTGGTGTTGGGCGCCGAGTAGTTGAGGTCGATCGCGCGCTGCAGATAACCCCGCGCCTTGTCGAACTGCTTCAATTCATTGGCGAGCTGAAAGGCGACGAGGTTGAAACGCCCCTCTTCCTCGGGCTTCACCTTGCCGCTGGCGAGCATCATTTCGGCACCCTGAAGCTGCAACGGATAGTCCTTGCCGGTGATACCGGCGTTGAACAGCATGCCGCCCAGCGCCAGCTTGTCGTCCGGGGTGGCAGCCAGCGGCACAAGTGCCATGATCTGCGGCTTGAGCGCATTGATATCGGCGCCCGGCGCCTTGATCGCGGTGTCGACCGGCTGATAGGCCTTCACGAAGGCTTCAGTATAAGCCTGCTTGGGCGCTTCTTCCTCACCCTTCTTCTTCTTTTTCTGGGCATAGGCCGCATCGGTAAAGCCCGGCACGGTCAGCATCGCGGTGCCGCTGGCAAGCGCGACGGCCAGAGCGAGCTGGCGGGCGAGGCCGTGCGAACGACGGGGCGAAGAGATATTGGTCACTGCATCCTCCACAAGAAGCGCGCCCTTGCCGGGGACCGGCGCGGGCTGCGGCAAATTCCGCTTGAGCCTTTGAACGGCTCGCACGGGATTTGCAATTCCCGCTAGGCGCGCCGTGCTGAACGGGCTTTGAATGCACTTGCCTGTCGGCATCTGACCGAAGTCTGCTCCAAGTGTGGAAAAAAGCGCGGCGTTCGCGCTGTGTTCCCCCGTCAGAGTGGCGAAACCCCGGGCATGTGCCTAAATGGAAGCAACCCCCCGGCCCTGATATGGCCCGCCCCGCCCATCGCGGCACATAGCAAGCAGAAACGGTCCCGACCTTGAGCGACGACAGCGACATTCTCGATTCCCCCGCAGCCCCGATGGGCGGCTTCGATCGCATCGACATCGTCGACGAGATGAAGTCGAGCTATCTCGACTACGCGATGAGCGTGATCGTCAGCCGCGCGCTGCCCGATGTGCGCGACGGTTTGAAGCCGGTGCACCGCCGCATTCTTTTCGCCAGCCAGGAAGGCGGCTTTGTCGCCGGGCGCCCCTATCGCAAGAGCGCCAAGATCGTCGGCGACGTGATGGGTAACTACCACCCGCACGGCGACAGCGCGATCTACGATGCCCTTGCGCGCATGACGCAGGACTGGTCGATGCGCGTGCCGCTGATCGATGGTCAGGGCAACTTCGGGTCGATGGACCCCGACCCGCCGGCCTCCATGCGTTACACCGAAGCGCGGCTGGCGCGGGTGGCGAATTCGCTGCTCGACGATCTCGACAAGGACACGGTCGATTTCACCGACAACTATGACGGCAGCCGCAAGGAGCCGACAGTGCTGCCGGCGCGCTTCCCCAACCTGCTGGTCAACGGCGCGGGCGGGATCGCGGTCGGCATGGCGACCAACGTGCCGCCGCACAATCTGGGCGAAGTGATCGACGGGTGCCTCGCCTTCATCGAGAATCCGCACATCACCTCGGAAGAGCTGATCCAGTACATCCCCGGCCCCGATTTCCCCACCGCCCCGCTGATCCTCGGCACGCACGGCGCGCGGATGGCCTACACCACCGGGCGCGGCTCGATCCTCATGCGCTGCCGGCACGAGATCGAGAGCACCCGCGGCGCCAAGAGCGAGGGGCGCGAAAGCATCGTCTTCACCTCGATCCCCTACCAAGTCGGCAAGTCGAACCTCGTCGAAAAGATCGCCGAGGCCGCCAAGGACAAGCGCATAGAGGGCATCAGCGACATCCGCGACGAATCTTCGCGCGAGGGCGTGCGCGTGGTGATCGACCTCAAGCGCGATGCGACGCCTGAAGTGGTGCTCAACCAGATCTGGCGCCACACCCCCGCGCAGTCGAGCTTCCCCGCCAACATGCTGGCGATCCGCGGCGGCCGCCCGGAAACGCTCACCCTGCGCGACATCGTGCAGAGCTTCATCACCTTCCGCGAGGAGGTCATCACACGGCGCACCAAGTTCGAGCTGAACAAGGCGCGCGAACGGGCGCACCTCTTGCTCGGCCTTGTGGTCGCGGTGTCGAACCTCGACGAAGTCGTGGCAATGATCCGCAGCGCGCGGAACCCCGCCGAAGCGCGCGCCAAGCTGCTCGCCAAGGAATGGCCGATCGGCGACATCGCGCAGTATATCCGCCTGGTCGAGGCTATCGAGCCCGATGCCGAACAGGATAGCGGCACCTATCGCCTGTCCGAACGGCAGGTGAAGGCGATCCTCGAACTGCGCCTCCACCGCCTGACCGCACTGGGCCGCGACGAGATCGGCGACGAATTGAAGGAACTGGCGCTTTCGATCGAGGAATTCCTCTCGATCCTTGCCGACCGCGTGAAACTCTACGGTGTGATGCGCACCGAGCTCGAAGAGATCCGCGCCACCTACGCGACCCCGCGCCTCTCTGAAATCGCCCCTGCGTGGGACGGCCTCGAGGACGAGGACCTGATCGAGCGCGAGGATATGGTCGTCACCGTCACCCACGGCGGCTACATCAAGCGCACCCCGCTCGATGCCTTCCGCGCGCAGGCCCGCGGCGGCAAGGGCCGTTCGGGCATGGCGACCAAGGACGAGGATGCTGTGGTCGAACTGTTCGTCACCAGCACCCACAACCCCGTGCTGTTCTTTACCAACACCGGGCGCGTCTACCGCATGAAGGTGTGGAAGCTGCCCGAAGGCGGCCCCCAGACCAAGGGCCGCCCGATGGTCAACCTGCTTCCGCTGGGCGACGAGGAGCGCGTCACCAACGTCCTCCCCCTGCCCGAGGACGAGGCGACCTGGGCCAATCTCAACATCGTCTTCGCAACCGAACAGGGCATGGTCCGCCGCAATTCGATGGACGCCTTTGCCAACATACCGACCGCGGGCAAATATGCGATGGGCTTCGTCGAGGGATCGGGGGACCGGCTGATCGGGGTGCAGCTGCTGACCGAGGAGCAGGAGATCTTCCTCGCCTCAGACAGCGGCAAGGCGATCCGCTTCGCCGCCACCGACGCGCGCGAGACCAAGAGCCGCACCGGCATCGGCGTGCGCGGCATGAGCCTCAAGAAGGGCGGCAAGGTCGTCTCCATGGCGGTGGTCGATCCGCTCACCGCCGACATGGAAACGCGCGAGGCCTATTTGCGCGCCGCGGCGTGGAAGAACAACGGGGCGCAGCCCGCACTGCCGGCCGAGCAGGTCGAGGCAATGGCGGCGGGCGAGGAATTCATCCTCACCATCACCGCCAATGGCTATGGCAAGATCTCGTCCGCCTTCGAATACCGCAAGACCGCGCGCGGCGGGCAAGGCATCACCAATATCGGCACGCCCGAAAGCAATCCGGAACGCAACGGCCCGGTGGTCGCGAGCTTCCCGGTGAAGCACGGCTCGCAGCTGATGCTGGTGACCGATCAGGCCAAGCTGATCCGCCTCGGGATCGATTTCCGCCACCTGACCCCGGGCGGGTTCGAGGAGCACAAGGGCTTCTCGATCAGCGGGCGCGGCTCGTCGGGCGTGCGCATCTTCGATGTCGCCAAGGGCGAACATATCGTCGGCGCGGCGCTGATCGACGACACGACCGAGCCGGAGAACCCGGCCGAGGAAGCCATCGCGGCGGAAATGGGCAGCGAGGGCGAGCCGCCCGTCACCTGACGGGCTGCTCTCCCCGCAGGCACTGGACGATCCCGGTCGCGATCATGATCTGCGCCGCATAGTAGAGCGGCCAGATCAGGATCGTGTTGGCTGGCTCAAGGTCGATAGGGCCCTGCCGCGCGAAGATCAGCCAGTCGCTCAGCACGAACAGCACCGCCCCGGTGCCGACGCGGTAGCGCGGATAGTGGCTCATCCACGCCGCCGAAGCCATCGCGCCGAGGAAGGCGGCATAGACCGCGATCTGCGCCTGTCCGCTCAGCAGCCAGCTGACCAGCGGCGTTCCGATCAGCAAGGCTGCACCGGTCAGCTTCTGCACCGGTGACGGGCGTGCGTGGCGGTTCCTCAGATAGAGGACTACCGCCACCACATGCGCCGCTGCGAAGAACGCGCCGCCGGTAAGGAAATCGAGCTCGATCGCCACATCGCCGCAAGCCGCCAGCGCCAGCACCGCCACCAGCAGAAACCCGTCGGGACGATGCTTGCCCGGCGGCACGCGCACCGCCGCATAGACTGACAGCAGGCCCACCGAAGCACCCTTGGCAAGCAGGCCCCACGTGCCTTCGAAAATGGGATTGTCGCTGAGGAAATAAAAAAGCGTCGCTGCGGCAATACTCGCCAGCAGCCACGGCCTCTGTTCGATCAACGCCTGCTTCGCCATCCCTGCCCATCCCTTGTACAGCCCCTTGGGGCTTGCCGCGGAGCTATCACGCAATTACCTGCCCCGCCATGACCAGCCATGCGACTTCCCACGATGTGCACATAATCGGCGGCGGCCTCGCCGGCAGCGAAGCGGCGTGGCAGCTCGCGCAGGCGGGTGCGAAGGTGCGCCTGTCGGAAATGCGCGGGAGCGGGGAGATGACCCCTGCCCACCAGACCGATGGACTGGCGGAGCTGGTCTGTTCCAATTCCTTTCGCTCGGACGACGACACGAAGAACGCCGTCGGCTTGCTGCACCATGAGATGCGCTCGCTGGATTCGCTGGTGATGCGGGCCGGTCACGTGGCGCGGGTTCCGGCGGGCAGCGCGATGGCGGTGGACCGCGACGTCTTCTCCGCCGAGGTCGAAAAGGCCTTGAGCCAGCACCCCAACATCAAGATCGTGCGCGAGCGGGTGGATGAATTGCCGCAGGCCGGCCTCACTATCGTCGCCACCGGCCCGCTGACGGCAGAGGCGCTGGCGGGCAGCATCGTGCGGGCCACCGGCAGCGAACGCCTCGCCTTCTTCGATGCCATCGCGCCCATCGTCCATCGCGATTCCATCGACATGTCCAAGGTCTGGATCCAGTCGCGCTGGAACAAGCGCACCGAGGCGTCCAACGAGGGCGGCGATTACATCAATTGCCCGATGACGAAGGAGCAATACCTCGCGTTCCACCGCGGGTTGATGGAAGGCGAGAAGACCGAGTTCAAGCAGTGGGAAAAGGACACGCCTTACTTCGATGGCTGCATGCCGATCGAGGTGATGGCCGAACGCGGCGTCGAAACGCTGCGCTATGGCCCGATGAAGGGCGTGGGGCTCGACAATCCTTTCGACGTGACACCCGAATTCCCGCAAGGGCGCTGGCCCTATGCCGTGGTGCAGCTGCGTCAGGACAACAAGCTTGGCACGCTGTGGAACATGGTCGGCTTCCAGACCAAGCTGAAATATGCTGCCCAGATCGAGCTGTTCCGGACCATTCCGGGGCTGGAGAATGCCGAGTTTGCGCGGCTGGGCGGGCTGCATCGCAACACCTTCCTCAATTCTCCGCAAGTGCTTGACCGCCAGCTGCGATTGAAGGCCGCGCCGCATATCCGCTTTGCCGGACAGGTGACGGGCTGCGAAGGCTACGTCGAAAGCGCGGCGATCGGTCTTGTCGCAGGGCTGATGGCCGCAGCGGAACTGGCGGGCCGCGCGTGGCAACCGCTGCCGGCGACGACGGCGCTGGGGGCGCTGCTCAGCCACATCACCGGCGATGCCGAGGCCGAGACATTCCAGCCCATGAACGTCAATTTCGGCCTGTTCCCGCCGCTCCACGAAGTCGGCAAGAAGGTCCGCAAGGAGGCCTATACCTCTCGCGCCAAGGAGGATCTGGCGCGCTGGATCACCGCCAACCGGGAGGTCGTGCCGGCCTGACCCCTCAGCATTTGCAGGCGGGCTTCTTCTTCGGGGCTGGCTTGGGAGCGGTGGTCGCGAATTCGCGCGGGGTGAGCCTGCCGTCACCGTCCTTGTCGGCTCCGGCAAAGCGGTTCACCGTGGTTACCGCCCATTCCTCGAAGGTCAAAAGATTGTTCCCGTCCTTGTCGAGATCGCGGAAACCATCGGTGCGGGTCGAGAGCATCTCGTCACGGGTGATGACGCGGTCGCGGTTGCGGGCATAGCGGAAGAAGCGCTGCTCTTCCTTACCAAGTTCGCTCATCTCGGGCGGTCCCGGGCCCTTCTGGCTGCCCGGATCGGCGAGCGGGAGCTGCATCGGGTCGGGCACCGCAGGCGCCGCGGCGGGTGGCGGCGCACCCCGCTCGATCGCGGCGCGGCCCTGCCACCAAAACACGCCCACCCCGGCAAGGACCAGTCCCCCAGCACTCCCAGCGCGGCCTGTCGCAAGGGTCTGCCCCCCTTTTGCAGCCTTCTCAGTTACGTACATACACGTAATCAGCGGCCAAAGATAGCACCCCGCAATACCGCAAGCGGCGCACCGCGTCCTTCCATCAGCGGGCGGCCACCGCGCTTCAGCGATCGCATCGCCAGCAGATCGAGCACGGCCAGCCCGCGCAGACTGGCAGCGATGCGGCCGGGCGGGTCGCCTGCCGCAAGTCCGGCCGCGACCAACACCGCGCGTTCGGCCGGATCGGACACCCCGGCAGCCGCATCCGCCAGCGCCCAGCGCATGCCTGCCGGACCGAGACGGCCCCCAGCTTCCCCGTCGGGAGCCAGCGCGGCGAAGAACGCCCCTCGCCCCTTGCCAAAGGCCGTGGCGTGCTCCGCGCCGAGTGCTTCGGCTGTGACCAGCACCTCCCAGCCATCGATCATGTCCACCAGCGCCGCCTCGCGGCCCTGCCAGTGCATGCCGATGCCATCGAGCACCGCGTCCCCCCGCGGTCTTTCAGCCACGGGCTTGCCGAGCGCCTCGCGCCACCAGGCAAGGCGCATCTGGCCAAGCACCGGCTCGTGCGTGCGGCCCACAATCCGCGCCAGCCTGCGATCAAGCTGAAGAGCTATGCTTAACGGCCCGCGAACCTTTTGCCCGCTCCAGCCCAGAGCCAGCTCGGCCTCGGGTGGCAGGGGATCGGGAGCGTTCGCGGTCACCTTCGAGCGCCTAGCCGCCGACCGGCGCGATTGGCAAGCGAAGTGCCGTGTCGGGGGATGAAATCCTACGGAAACAGCCCCGCAGGCTGATTAGGGTCCTGTTAACCACGGTCTTCAGGAATCCGCTTACCAGATGCCGTTAAGGGCGAGGATTGCATCTGGAATGTCCGCAGATTTTTTGTCCGGGCATCAGCAAGGGGCACCGATCCGATGGGGCGTGAAATGCAGGTCAGAAAGTCGTTTTTGCACAGGCTGCTGCACGACAGAACCGCCAATACCCTCGCGCTTGCGGCGGCGGCATTGCTGCCACTGATGGCGATGGTCGGCGGCGGCATTGACGCAAGCCGCTACTACATGGCGGCAGCCCGCATGCAGGCCGCCTGCGACGCCGGCGCGCTTGCCGCGCGCCGGGCGATGACGACAACCTCCTTCACGACCGAGCACCGGACGATCGGCCTCAACTTTTTCGACCAGAACTTCAACGACGGCATTTTTGGCGTCACCAACAGGGTGCGCAACTACACCTCTGACGGCGACGGCGTTGTGAACGGCACCGCGTCGGGCACCCTGCCCTCGACCATCATGGGCGCCTTCGGCTACACCTCGTTCCCGCTGTCGGTATCGTGCAGCGCAGAAGTGAACATCTCGAACACCGACATCATGTTCGTGCTCGACGTCACCGGCTCGATGGCCGATTGCCCCTCCACCAGCGGCTGTAACTCTGGCCCGGGCTCGAAGATCGTGGCGCTGCGTTCGGCGGTG
Source organism: Sphingomonadales bacterium (assembly GCA_019750455.1). GTDB lineage: Bacteria > Pseudomonadota > Alphaproteobacteria > Sphingomonadales > Sphingomonadaceae > Erythrobacter. The sequence goes on from JAIEOM010000262.1 coordinate 23,710, forward strand.
ATGAGCTTCTACGACACCGTGCAGGCGGCAACCTCGCCCGCAGCGCAGGTGCGTTACGGGGTGGTGCCCTACTCGCAGCAAGTCAATGTCGGCTTCTCGATCCCCCGGGCGCATCTTGCGAATAACCACCGCTACCAGTCGCGTGTAGCGCGCTACAACCAGGCTGCATTTCCGAACAACGACGTCGGCGACACTGTCCTTCTTTCAGACGCAACCGAATTCCTTCCTCGTTCAACTTCGAACTTTAACACGACGAACATCGACAATTACCGCTTCCGCACCGACGGCTCCGCAGGGACAACCGCCCGCAACGTTTGCACAAGTTACCCCAACACCTACACGGTGACCGTAAATGGCCAGACACAAAGATGGGAGGTGATCGGCCCGACCAGCTTCGTGCTCAACCAGTGGCCTTGGAACGGCAGCAACAATAATCTTGCCGGATGTAGTGCCCGTGTCCGCAAGACGCGCACCCTGACAGCTACTGACGTCACACCGCAGTTCCGCGAGTGGGTCTACTGCGAAGTCCAGACCGGCACCGCCAGCCCCTGCGGCGTGACCAATCCCGCACGCAGCCCGGCCGGCTGGGAAACAGTGAACTTTTCGACCGTGTATTCCGGTAACACCGTCAGCATGCCGATCGGCAGCAACGGCAGCATGACCTCGGTCACCTGGTCCGGTTGCATCGAGGAGCCGGAAACCGTGCTCACCGACAATTACAGCCCGATCCCGTCCGGTGCCCACGACCTCAACATCAATCTGGTGCCTGCGAACGATGCGCAGCGTTGGAAGCCCGCCTTGCAGAACGCCGTTTGGCGGCGGCCGAGCGACGCGGAAGTCGTCTCCACCGGCAATCTCAGCCGGGGCGGCTGGACTTGCCCGCGGGCCGCACGCAAGCTCTCGACAATCGCCCGCAGCGACCTGCAATCCTATGTCGACTCGCTGTCCGCATCGGGCAACACCTATCACGACATCGGGATGCTCTGGGGGGCGCGCTTCATCTCCCCACGCGGGCTCTTCGCGGCCGAGAATGCAACGGCACCCAACGGCGATCCGATCGCGCGCCACATAGTGTTCATGACCGATGGTGAGCAGGTCAACTCGATCAATAACTACTCGACCCACGGGGTGGAAGTCACCGACCGCCGCATCACCGGTGACGGTAACAGCACGCGCGAATTCAACCGCCGTGCCTCGCGTCTCCAGGCGATCTGCCGCGCCGCGCAGCAGGAGAACATCACGGTCTGGGTGGTCGCTTTCGGGACCGCACTGACCAGCAATCTCCAGACCTGCGCTTCGCCCGGCCGTGCCTTCCAGGCGAATGACAACGCGACCCTCAATGCGCGCTTCCAGGAAATCGCGCAGAAGATCGCCGCGCTGAGGCTGACCTCGTGATGATCCGGCGTGCCCACCTTCCTGCCCTGCTGCGCCGCCTCCGCGGCGACAGCAAGGGTGTGACGCTGGTCGAATTCGCCTTTGTCGGACCGGTCCT
>JAIEOM010000147.1 GCA_019750455.1 Sphingomonadales bacterium
CTGGAAGCCCTCGGGCTCGACATGGACGCAGCGGGGCGCACGGCGGAAAAGACCCTCGCCGAAATCGGCATCTGCTTCCTGTTCGCCAAGAACCACCACCCGGCGATGGCGCGCATCCAGCCCATCCGGGTGCGGATCGGCCAGCGCACGATTTTCAACCTGATGGGCCCGCTCTCCAACCCTGCCGGGGTGACGAGCCAGCTGATCGGCATCGCCCGTCCGGCCTATGTCCCGATCTATGCCGGCGCGCTGGCGCGGCTGGGCACGGGCAAATCGCTGATCGTCTCGGGCGACGAGGGGCTGGATGAATTGAGCCTCGCCGGCGGCAACGAGGTCGCGGTGGTGACGGGCAAGGCCTTCACCATGGAGCGGGTCGATGCCGCCGTGGCAGGCCTGCCCCACGCCCCGATCGAGGCGATCCGTGGTGACGACGCACGGCACAACGCCGCTGCCCTCAAGGCGCTGCTGATGGGCACGCCCGGCCCCTATCGCGACGCGGTGCTGTTCAACGCGGCGGGCGCGCTGACGGTGGCGGGCCGCGGCGCGGACTGGCGCGAACGGGCAGCGATGGCCGCAGAGGCGCTGGATTCGGGCGCGGCACTGGCGCTGCTCGACAAGTGGATCGCGCTGGCCAAGTGATCCGTCCCCGTTCGTGTCGGGCGCATTCGAGACACCACGGACAAGCCTCTCGACTTCGCTCGAGGCGAACGGCAAAGGCATGAAGCAATGAACAAGCTCGAAGAAATCTGCGCCACCAAGCGCGAGGAAGTCGCCGCCCGCAAGGCTGCCACCACCACCGCCGCGCTCGCCGAAGCTGCCGCCGCGCAAACCACGCCGCGCGGGTTCGAGGCCGCCTTGCGCGCCCGGACCGCCAACGGCTACGCCCTGATCGCCGAGGTCAAGAAAGCCAGCCCTTCCAAAGGCCTGATCCGCGCCGATTTCCACCCTGCCCAGCACGCCGCCTCCTATGAAGCGGGCGGTGCCGCGTGCCTTTCGGTCCTGACCGATGCGCCCTATTTTCAGGGCCATGAGGATTACCTTGTCGCCGCCCGCGCCGCCTGCAGCCTGCCGGTGCTACGCAAGGACTTCATGGTCGACCCATGGCAGTGTCTTGAAGCGCGCAGCATCGGGGCCGACGCGATCCTGATCATCGTCGCCGCACTCGAAGACGCGCAGATGGCCGAGATCGAAGCCGCAGCACGCGAACACGGCATGGACGTGCTGGTCGAGGTCCACGACGAGGCCGAGATGGCCCGCGCCGCCAAGCACCTCCGCTCGCGCCTGATCGGGGTCAACAACCGCGATCTCAAGACCTTCACCACCAGCCTCGCCACGACCGAACGCCTTGCCCCGCTGGCTCCGCAAGGCACGCTGCTGGTGGGCGAGAGCGGGATCAACACCCACGCCGATTGCCAGCGGCTCGAAGCGGCGGGTGTGCGCACCTTCCTCGTCGGCGAAAGCCTGATGCGCGCTGACGATATTGCGAGTGCCACCCGCGCCCTGCTCGGCGCAGAATTGGCGGCATGAGCAAGCTCACTCACCTCGACGAAACCGGCGCGGCCCGCATGGTCGATGTCGGCGGCAAGCCTGCTACCGCCCGCCGCGCCGTGGCGTCGGGCCGGATCGCCATGTCGGAAGAATGCCTCGCCGCGATCCGCGCGGGCAATGCCCCCAAGGGCGATGTGCTGGGCACCGCGCGCATCGCCGGGATCATGGCCGCAAAGCGCACCGGGGACCTCATCCCCATGTGCCACCCGCTGGGGCTCGAGGCGGTCAGCATCGAATTCGCCTTTGAGGAAACCGCGATCCGCGTCACCGCCACCGCCTCGCTCACGGGCAAGACCGGCGTGGAAATGGAAGCGATGACAGCCGCTTCCATTGCACTCCTCACGATCTACGACATGGCCAAAGCGATTGACAAGGGCATGGTCATTTCCGAGGTGCGCCTGATCGCCAAGAGCGGCGGCAAATCGGGCGACTGGAAGGCTGCCGAGTGACCGCACCGCTCGGCCTGGAGGAAGCGCAGGCCCGCCTGCTCGCCCTTGCGCCGCTGCTGCCGCCCGAGACTGTCGCCACCGAAGCCGCGCTCGGGCGCTTTCTCGCCGAAGATATCCGCGCCGCCCGCACGCAGCCTCCGGCCGACCTGTCGGCGATGGATGGCTATGCGCTCGCCGGCGACGAGGGGCCGTGGACCCTCGTCGGGGAAAGCCGTGCCGGGGCACCCTATCGCGATGTCCTGTCGCCCGGCGAATGCGTGCGCATCTCGACAGGGGCGATTGTCCCTCCGGGCGCGGACCGCGTGCTGCTTCAGGAAGACGCGGCGGACGAGGCAGCGCGCATCACCGCCACCGAAACACCCCCGCCCGGTCGCCATATCCGCGCCCGCGGGTTCGATTTCCATGCCGAAGACCTGCTGCTCGCCAAGGGCACGCGCCTCACCCCCGCCCGCATCGCGCTGGCACTGGCCGGAGGGCATGGCGATATCGGCGTCGTCCGCCGCCCGCACGTGGCGGTGATGGATTCAGGCGACGAGCTGGCCGCCGATCCCGCCCATTGCCTTCCCCACCAGATCCCGGCCAGCAACGCCGCGATGATCGCCGCCATGCTCGCGCCGCTGGGTTGCGAGGTGACCCGCATCGGCCCGGTGCCCGATGACCGCGAGGCGCTGGCCGCCGCGCTGGCGTTGGCCGAGGGGGCGGATATCCTGATCACCTCGGGCGGGGCATCGGTGGGCGATCACGACCTGATCAAGCCCGCGCTGGTCGATTGGGGTGCGGACATCGCCTTCTGGAAAATCGCGATCAAGCCGGGCAAGCCGTTGCTGGTCGCCACCCGCCCCCGGGTGAATGAGGGCGATCAGGTGATCCTTGGCCTGCCGGGCAATCCGGTGTCGAGCTTCGTCACCGCTTTCCTCTTCGCCCTGCCGCTGGTGCGCGCCGCGCTGGGCGATCCCGCCCCTCTTCCCCCAGCGACGACCCTGCGCGCGGGCGAGGATCTGCCGCCGATCGGCCCCCGCCGCGAGTTCCTGCGCGCCTGCATAGAGGGTGAGACCGTGCGCCTTGCCGGATCGCAGGATTCCTCGGCACTATCGGCGCTGGCGGCGGCAGATGCGCTGATCGACCGCCCGGCCCATTCGACCGCTCTCCCCGGCGGATCGCCGGTGCGTGCGTTCCTGCTCCGGAATGGCTGAATTCCTAGGGTTTGCCGCGCGACTTGCTTGACACCTGTTCCGCGGTTGCCTAATTGTTCCTTGTTCGTTCACCTTAATGGCGGGGAACAAGTGCAGACAAAGCACCATGAAACGGTGCCTCTTGGCGCACGCAAGGGATTGGCACGGGCGTCCGGATGCGGGCGATCCGTGGGTGCGACCACAGGAGTTTTGACCAATGCTGACCGCAAAACAGCGCGAACTCATCGTCTTCATCCAGCAGCGGCTGGAAGAAACCGGCATCTCACCGAGTTTCGAGGAAATGAAGGAAGCGCTCGATCTCAAGAGCAAGTCGGGCGTTCACCGGCTGATCTCCGCGCTGGAAGAACGCGGGTTCCTGCGCCGCCTGCCGAACAGGGCGCGCGCGCTGGAGGTGATCCGCGAGCCCGGCGATACGACCCCGGCACGCGGCAGTGCGCCTGCGGGGGGGAATGTCGTTCCCATGCCCTCGCCCGCGCCTCGCGCCCCGGAGGCGGCCAATGATGTGATCGAGCTGCCGCTGCACGGCCGCATTGCCGCCGGTGCCCCGATAGAGGCGCTGGAGGGCCAGGCGACCCTTCCTGTCCCCGCCGCGCTGCTCGGCCCGGGTGAACATTACGCGCTCGAGGTGTCGGGGGACTCGATGGTCGAGGCTGGCATCTTCGATGGCGATTTCGCGCTCGTCCGCCGCACGAACACGGCGCGTGATGGCGAAATCGTGGTAGCGCTGGTGCGCGGCGAGGAAGCGACGCTCAAATATCTGCGCAAGGAAGGCGGGCAGGTGCGGCTCGATCCGGCCAATGCGGCCTATGACCCGCAGTATTACCGCCCTGACGAGGTCGAGGTGCAGGGCAAGCTGGCCGGACTGCTGCGCCGCTACCACTGATTGCAACCGGGCCGGAAGGGGCGCGTGCGGGACTGGCTCATTGCCAGACCGTTCAAAAACGGCCCCCTCCGGCCCGATTGTGCATTTCTTTCAGAAGGTTGGATTTTCCCGGGGTGGTTTTTACACCGGTTCCAAACGCGTCCAGACCCGGCCTTGACCCCCTCCAGGCCCCTTCCAGACCCCCTGTAGCCCCCGTTTGTCCCCTCGCTTGGGGCGGTCGGCGGATTGGCGGGCTTTTTTCCAACCCAAGGTTCAGGCTCGCGCCACCAGCCATGCGCCCCCTGGGTTTCGGATACAGCGGTGATGCGCTGGGCCGACAGGTCGATGGCGAGCCCGCCGGAGTGTTCGAGATACCGCCGGTCGGCCTTGAGCCAGCGCGGCCGGCAGGACCGCGGCAAGTAGCGGTCAGCCACCACGATGTCCGCCTGCGCACAGGCCGAAGCGAGACCGCGCTCCTCCACCCGGTCGCGGTTGCGTCCGAGCAAGAGCACCCACTCCCGCCCGCCCCGCGCGATGGCAAGCGTGCAGAACGCTTCCGAACAGCGCGCGCCGGGCCATTGCTCCAGCGGGACGGGATCGGCAGCAACGCCGGCAAGCTCCATGAGATTGTCGCGGGTGTAGGCGGAACGGCTGTCACGCAGGGAAAGAAGTCGTGGCGCTCCGTCAGGTCCGGTTGTGGTGATGCCCACCTGCTGCCCGTCCCCCGCCACCAGCACATCAGGGATCGGGGTGAGCGCCGCCAGCACACTCGCCGTCGCCACGGGGACCAGCCCCGCCAACCGCACCCGCCCCCGCCACAGCGCGAGCCACAGCCCCCCGGCGGCGAACAGCGCGACCGACAGCCCGCTGATCTGCGGCATCAACCGCACCGCCCCGGCCTGCCCGGCAGTAAAGTGCGCGATCCCCAGCAGCAGCGCCAGCGCGCGCTCGGCCAGCCACCAGAAGGGTGCGCCCGCCCCCACCAGATCGGCCACCAGACCCAGGGCGATCAGCGGCATTGCGAGGAAAGTCACCAGCGGGATTGCGGCCACGTTGGCGAGCGCACCATAGATCCCGGCGCGGTGGAAGTGGAACAGCACGATCGGCATCAACGCCAGCTCGATGACGACGCCGGTGACGAACAGCATCGCTACCCGCCTCCCGATACGGGCGAGCCACGCCTCCTCGCGCGGGGCGAGGAAGGCCTGCACCGGGGCGCTGTTCGCCAGCGCGATAATCGCCAGCACAGCGGCAAAGCTCATCTGGAAACTCGGGCCGATGGCGCTTTCGGGCCACAGCAACAGCACCAGACCGGCGGCGATGGCAACCATCCTCAGTGACAGTGCCTCGCGCCCCAGCACCAGCGCGCCAAGCACCAGCAGGGCCGCAACGCAGCTGCGCACCGTCGGCACCTCGGCGCCGGTGAGCAAGGTGTAGCCGATACCGACCACCGCCCCTGTCCCCGCCGCCGCCACCGGCAGCCGCACCCGCAAGGCCAGCGCGGGCCACAGGGCCAGCAGCCGCAGCGCGACAAAATAGGCCGCCGCAATCACCGCGCTGACGTGCAAACCGCTGATCGACAGCAGGTGGGTCAGCCCCGAATCCCGCATCGCAACCTCGTCCGCTTCGGCGATACCGCCGCGATCCCCGCTGGCAAAGGCGGCCGCGATGGCGCCCGGCGATCCGGCCACGCGCGCCTTCACATGCTCCGCCAGCGCGCGCTGGAGCCCCGCGATCCCGTTGCCCGGCGGCGCGGGGGCGATCACCGTCATCGGGCCAACAATCGATCCGGTCGCCGCAAGCCCCTGGAACCACGCGGCCCGGGCGAAATCATAGGAGCCGGGAAGCATCGGCAGAGCAGGCGGCATCAGGCGGGCTCGCAGCCGCACCACCGCGCCTTCCGCAAGGCCGGTCGGCACCCCGGCCCCGTCCTTGCCGTAGCCCAGCGCCGCCAAAGGCACATTGACCCGCACCTTGCGCGCAACGCCGGCCTCGGCATCGCGCATCGCCAGCGTCAGGCGCAGCCGTCCCTCGGCAGGCTGGTCCTCGCGGGCGAGCACCCTGCCCTCGATCAGCACCACCGCAGGACGCGCGATCGGGTCCGCGCCCACGATCGCCGAACGCGCCCACACCGTACCCACTCCAAAAGCGAAGACCAGCCCGCACACCGCCACGGCAAGGCGCAGGTTGGCCCGGGTCTCGTCCGCCGCGCTACCCGGCGGCCACAGCACCCATGCGGCCAGCGCCAACCCCGTGCCGCCGGCCATCGCCGCGATCCAGTGCCACGGCTGTGGCAGCGCGAACCATGTCACGATCCCTGCGGCAAAGAACACAGCCAGCCATGGCGCGCGGTCGAATCCAGCCCCGGCGAGGAAGCGTTCAGCCGCGTCGCCGACCTGCCCCGCTGCGCCGCCGGTGCTGGACAAGCCCCGCGCACTTTGCCAAGGGCGCGAGCGCAGGTTTCCGGCGGCGTCACCTCCGCCCGGATCCTCCCCCATCGGAATGATCGGCACATCGCGCATCGGCTCGTCCCCCGGCTGGCCTGACCGAACACAAGCCGCTCAAAGTGAACAGGAAGTCGAAGCTCATGGCAAGCGAAAGCAGCACTCCCAGCCCGGTCCCCGCCGGCGAGGTCGTCACCCGCTTTGCGCCCTCGCCCACCGGCTTTCTGCATATCGGCGGCGCGCGCACCGCGCTGTTCAACTGGCTTTACGCCCGCCACCACGGTGGCCGCACGCTGCTCCGGATCGAGGACACCGACCGCAAGCGGAGCACCCAGGAAGCGATCGACGCGATCATCGAGGGGCTCGACTGGATGGGGCTCGATTACGATGCCCCGCCGCTGTTCCAGTCCGACCGGGCCGAGCGCCATGCCGAGGTAGCCCGGCAGCTGCTCGAGGCGGGCCATGCCTACAAGTGCTTCGCCACGCCCGAAGAGCTCGAAGCGATGCGCGAGGAGCAGCGCGCCAACAAGAAGCCGCTGCGCTACGATGGCCGCTGGCGCGACCGCGATCCCTCCGAAGCGCCCGAGGGCGCCCCCTTCACCATTCGCCTCAAAGCCCCGAAGGACGGCGAGACCACGATCCACGACCGGGTGCAGGGCGCGGTGACGGTGAAGAACGAGGAAATCGACGACTACATCATCCTGCGCGCCGACGGGACACCCACCTATATGCTCGCGGTGGTGGTCGACGATCACGACATGGGCGTGACGCATGTGATCCGCGGCGACGATCACCTCAACAACGCCTTCCGCCAGCTGCCGATCATCCGTGCTATGAACGAAATCGAAGGCAACTGGCCCGATCCCGTCTATGCCCACATCCCGCTGATCCACGGCAGCGACGGGGCAAAGCTCTCCAAGCGTCACGGCGCGCTGGGGGTCGAGGCCTATCGCGACGAGTTCGGCATCCTGCCCGAGGCGCTGTTCAACTACCTGCTCCGCCTCGGCTGGGGCCACGGCGACCGCGAGGAAATTACGCGGGAGGAAGCGACGCAGCTGTTCGATCTCGATGGCGTGGGCAAGAGCCCTTCCCGCTTCGACATGAAGAAGCTCGAACACCTCAACGGCCACTACCTGCGCGAGGCCGATGACGCGCGTCTGGCCGCGCTGGTTGCCGCCCGTATCGGCGAAGGCGCCGACGAAGCTCTGCTGACCCGCGCCATGCCGGTGCTGAAAGTGCGCGCGAAGAACCTTGTCGAAGTGGCTGAAGGTGCCGCGTTTCTGTTCGCCAACCGGCCGCTGGAAATGACCGAGAAGGCGGCTTTGCTCCTCGAAGGCGATGCACGTTCGATTCTACGCAAGATTTACGAGGCCCTCAGGGCGGAAAACGACTGGACAAGCGAGGCGCTCGAAGCCACTACCAAGGCGCTTTCCGAGGAACTGGGATTGGGTCTCGGGAAGCTGGCGCAGCCGATGCGCGCGGCGCTGACCGGGACGACCACATCACCCGGTATTTTCGATGTTCTGGTCCTGCTGGGACGGGACGAGGCGCTCGCCCGGCTCGACGCGCAGGCTGCCTGAGGCAGGCTGCGCGGGGGCGCAGGGCGGACAGGGATTTTGGACAGGAGACAGATCTTGGCAGACAAGACGGCGAAACTCGAAATCGGCGGCCAGACCTACGAGTACCCAGTGCTCGAAGGCGCGACCGGCCCCGATGTGATCGACATCCGCAAGCTTTACGCGCAGACGGGTGCCTTCACTTTCGACCCCGGTTTCACCTCGACCGCCGCTTGCGAGAGCGCGCTGACCTATATCGACGGTGACGAGGGCGTGCTCCTCCATCGCGGATATCCGATCGGCCAGCTGGCTGAACATTCGAGCTTCATGGAAGTCAGCTATCTGCTGCTGAACGGCGAACTGCCGAGCAAGCAGGAGCTCGACACCTTCACCTACACCATCACCCGTCACACCATGCTGCACGAACAGCTGATGACGTTCTACCGCGGTTTCCGTCGCGACGCGCACCCGATGGCGGTGATGTGCGGCGTGGTTGGCGCGCTTTCGGCCTTCTACCACGACAGTACGGACATTTCCGATCCGCAGCAGCGCATGATCGCATCGCACCGCCTGATCGCGAAGATGCCGACCATTGCGGCGATGGCCTACAAGTATTCGGTCGGTCAGCCGTTCATGTATCCGGATAACAAGCTGTCCTACACTGGCAACTTCCTGCGAATGACCTTCGGCGTTCCGGCCGAGGAATATGAGGTGATCCCGGCGGTGGAACGCGCGATGGACCGGATCTTCATCCTCCACGCCGACCACGAACAGAACGCCTCGACCTCGACCGTGCGTCTCGCAGGCTCGTCGGGTGCGAACCCGTTTGCCTGCATCGCGGCCGGCATTGCCTGCCTGTGGGGCCCGGCGCATGGCGGCGCGAACGAAGCCGCGCTCAACATGCTCAAGGAAATCGGCACGCCCGACCGCATTCCGCACTACATCGAGCGCGCCAAGGACAAGAACGACCCGTTCCGCCTGATGGGCTTCGGCCACCGCGTCTACAAGAACTACGACCCGCGTGCGACGGTGATGCAGAAGACGGTGCGCGAGGTGTTCGACGCGCTGAAGGTTACCGACCCCCTCTTCGAGACCGCGCTGCGGCTTGAGGAGATCGCGCTGAACGATCCGTACTTCATCGAGAAGAAGCTGTTCCCGAATGTCGATTTCTATTCGGGCATCATCCTTTCGGCGATCGGCTTCCCGACCACCATGTTCACCGCGCTCTTCGCGCTGGCCCGCACCGTGGGCTGGGTGGCGCAGTGGAACGAAATGATCAGCGATCCCGGCCAGAAGATCGGGCGTCCGCGCCAGCTCTACACCGGCCCGACCGAGCGCGACTACATCCCGCTCGACAAGCGCTAAGCGCAATACGGGTTTCAAGAGAAGGCCGCCGGTTCCAGACGGAGCCGGCGGCCTTCTTGTATCTCGGATTGTCAGGCTGCGGGCAGTTCGAGCCGGAACAAGGCACCGCCGCCCGGCGCGGGACCGACCGTTAGCGTCCCCCCCATTGCCTCTGCCAGACGGCGCGAGATGTAGAGGCCGAGACCACTTCCCTTGTCCTTCCCCCCGTCGCTATCGCGGCCGAGGCGCTCGAACTTGTCGAAGATGCGCTCCGCCTGTTCAGGGGCGACACCGGGGCCTTCATCGGCGACCGTTACCGCCACCCGCCCGTCTGACGCAGGCACGGCACTGATCGTGACAGTGCTCGCGGCGGGGGCGTAGGCAATGGCGTTGCCTACGAGGTTGATCAGGATCTGGAGCACCCGCCGGAACTCCGCCGTCGCGATCGTTTCGCCGCGCGCCCCTTCAACCGCCAGGATTGTCTCGCGGTTCTGCGCCCGCACCCCGAGAATGCCTGCCGCCCGGGTCGCAGCGTCGGCAAGGTCGACCGGCTCCTTCGCCGTACTGAAACCTGGGGTCTCGACGACCTCGAGGTCCGCCAGATCATCGAGCATCGCGGCAAGATGCTGGCCGGCGCTGGCGATCGTCCCGGCATATTCGCTGTATTCCTCGCGCAAGGGCCCGGCGAGGCGCGCGCGCATCGTTTCGGCATTGGCGATGATCCGCGCCACCGGCTGTCGCAGCACCGGGGTGAGCGCCGTGCCGACAAGGCGCGCGGGCGAAGCATCGATGGGAACCTCGGCTTGGTCGTTATCGGTCTGCCCGCCCTCCGCCAGCGGCGCGTCCGCAATCAACAGCAGTTCGAAGCCCGCGGGGCTCTGCGGATCCGGACCGATCGGGATAAGCCGCACCCGCCAGTCGCGCGCAGAGCCCACGAGGCGGCATGACGCACCATCGAGCAACCGCCAATGAAGCGGCTGATGATGCGTTATGTCCTGGAGGTCGACAAGCTCGCTCCACAAGCTACCTAGGGGCGCCGCTTCCAGAAATGCCGCGTCGCGCGCCCGGGCGCTGACCACTTGCAGGCGCTGGCCCGCGTCAAGCCGCGCGCTGACCTCGGCCGTGGCGCGGTCGATGGCGTCGATCCTGTCGGCGAACTCCCGCGCTGAAGGGGGGATCAGCGGGTTGCGCTGCCAATTCTCGACCAGCACCTCGCAACCGCCGCCGTCATCCGGTCCGAGCGGATGGATCCGCGCAAATCCCGAAACTTCCGCATCGCCATCATAGGCGGAAAAGCTGCGAGCGATCCGCAGGCCCATGCGCCGCGCCTGTTGCACCAGCGCGAGCAGTTCGGGAATGGCGAGCGTCCCCGGCAGATCGCCCCCGCACCGCTCCTGCAATTCCGCGAGCGGTGCATCGGCACTGAGCAGCCGGTCACGCCCGTCGGTCAGGCCATAGGTGCCGAGCAAAGTTCCGGTCTGGTCCACGGCGCTCAATGTGCCGGACGTTCTGCGGCGAGCAGCGCGGCAGCCCGCTCGGCGCTGAGAGCACCGATCGCCTCGGGCAGGCGCGCAGCCGGATTGAACAGCAAAAGCTGGCGACCAATCGCAGCTGGCATCAGACCAGCAGCGCGCAACAACAGAGCCAGGCGCAGGGACTGGCCTTCGTGACAGGACAGCACCACATCGGTGCGTGCCGACCGGGTCGCGTTCGCCAATGCCGTGGCGAACAGGGCGAGCCCCGCATGTTCGATGCCCAGCGCCGCCAGCGCGCCGCGCCGCATCGATCCGACTAGCCGCGCCATCAGGCCGAGCCGCGATGCGCCCTCGTCATAAGCCGCCTGCAAACCCGCCGTTGCCGCACCTGCATCCGCAATCCGTGCTGTAAGGGCATGAAACAGCTCGGCCGGCAGTTCGCCAAGCGGCAGTTCCATGCGCCGCTGGCTTTGCACGAAGCGCGATTGCGCCGCGAGCGTCGCCATGGCCAGCGATGCGACAGCGGGATCCTCGGCCGCGATCAGCTCCTGAAGCAGGGGGCTCAGCACAGGGTCGACGGCATGGCGCTGCATCAGCCGCTCGGCGATCAGGCCCTCGGCAGCCAGTGCATGGCAGTGGGCGAGCAGGGCCTCATCGGCCATCAGGCCTTCGGCCAGCGCATCCAGTGCATCGGGATCGCGGGCCGACGGATCACGGCCACCCTTCGCTGCGAGCAGCTGCGCCGCGCAATCGAAGACCATCCCGCGCACCCGTGCCAGGATCGCCTCGCTCACAAGCCCCTGCGTTTGCGCGCCGAGCAGGTGGCGCAGCACCGGGACGACTGACGCCAAAGCACGGCCTTCCCGCGCGAGCCCGCCGCGCAGGGTCACCTCGACTGTCGCGTCGGCGGCAAGGTCCATTATCTCTTCGCCCATCGTGTCACGGGCATAGGGCCCGCATAGTTAAGGACGGGTTAGATCATTCCTTACCGCCGCGCAGCAGCAAAGCTGCGGATAGCCCCAAGGCGAGACAGGCCAGCGCCTCGGGTAAAAGGCCCAAGAAAGCGGCAAGAGCGAGCAGCAGGAGCAAGCCCGCCCGGTCCCCTGCCGCAACGGCAAGCCCGCTATCGCTGTTCCGCCCAACCAGAACGGCCAGAGCGATTGCCACGGGCCCCAGCGCCGCCAGCGGCTGCCAGTCGGGAAACGGGATGATCGCAAACCACATAGTGATGCCCGCCAGCAGGTCGCGGGTTGTTGCCAGCACGGCTCCGGCGCGTGGAGAGGCGGTCTCCCGTCGCAGTCCTGCGGCAAGCGCGGTGAACCGCTGCGCAACCTGAGCGGCGAAGGCCCCCAGCCCCGCCAGCGCCAGCCCAGCTCCGCCAAAGCCGAAAGCCGCTGCCATCACGCCGACAAGCAGCAACATCAGCGCCGCGGTGACTGCAATGACGGGTCCTTGCGCCAGGCCGCGAGGCACCAGCCCCCGCACCAGCGCGGAAGCCAGCGCACTGCCCGGCGCACGCCAGTCGGCAGGCGGGGCAGCGCGGGCGATCAATGCCTGCTCGTGGCCGGAGACTGCGGCCGTGCTATCGGCGAGCAGCCAGCTTTCCGGCACCAGTTCCCGCGCCGACATCTCGCGCAGCGGCGTGCCGGCCTGCAAGGCAAGGCGGAGCAGCAATGCAATCGCGTCGGCATCGGAGGGGAAATCGGCGAGGTGCTGAACCGGCGCCCCGCGCATCGCCAGCACCCCTGCCCAGTGGCGCGCGGCATCGATGCGTTCGAAATCCTCGGGGTGTTCTGCGGCGAGCGGGTGATCGGCCGGGATCGCCGCCACCGCGCGGCTCAGACTTGCGCCCTCACCCAACACCGCGTGAACCACGGCGGGTTCGGGCACCAGCCCGTCTGCGAGGATCACCAGATCATCCTCCGCCCGAACCAGCGCCGGAAGCGCGGCAAAGCCCTTCAGGGCGTGGAACTGCACCCCCTGCCCTTCCAGTATCTGCTGGAGCGCGATGATATCTGCATCCGGACCATCGGTAAGGCAAAGCACCCGCTCCACGCCGAGCGATTGCAATAGCGCTGCCTGCCAGGCGATAACGCTGCGCCCCGCGAGCGGTAGTGCGGCGCGCAAAGCGCCATCATCGCTGCGGCGCAGCGCGGCAATCAGACCGATGCGCATGGACCGGCTCTCTCCTTCAGCAGGGAGAACAGGATTGCCGCGTTGCGCGCAGGGGTTCAAGCCGCGACGGGCGGTTTGCCCCCGTCAGCACGCCATGCGATGCGCAAGGTCAGATGCGGTTCGGGTCGCGTACCTGGGTGCGGTTGAAGCGGTTGAGCACCGCCTCCACCTCGCGGATCGCCATCGGCTCGCCCGGGGCGGCATGCAGCGCGATCTCGGCAGCCTGAAGCAGGTCTTCGGCATTGAAGCTCGCGGCAAGGCCCTTGAGACGCATCGCCGCGACGTGCCAATTGCCATCGCAGCGCGCCCGCTTCAGCAGATCGAGCTGCCGGGCGGCACTTTCGAGGAAGGCGGCGCGCAATTCGCGCAGCAACGCGGCATCGCTGCCGGCCGCCGCCGCGAGGGTTGCATCGAGAGCTCCGTGGTTGAACGCCATCACAACGGCCTAGCGCGGATTGGTTAAAGCAGGGTTTATCCCGATTCCGGCTGTGGTATGTATCCCAGCATGACATCACGGCACCAGATGCGCGCCCTCGGGCGCAAGAGCGGCGGCGACAAGGCCGGCACCACGCCCGATACCGCGGCGGAGACAGAATCAGACGCGCTCGATCTCGGTGAAAACTGGCTTGCCGAAGACGAAACTTCGGAAGCTTACGAGCCGCAGACACGCTCGCATTTCGGCCGCCCTGCGCCGGCAGTGGCACTGCTGGCCGTCGCCGGCTGGACCGGGTTTTTCATCTGGGCACAGCTGGCCGCGATGCAGGCTGGCGCAAGCCCTGCGCAGTGGGCCGAGTGGATCGCGGCGTGGACCTTGCCAGTGGCACTGGTCGGTATCGTGTGGCTGCTCGCCATGCGTTCCTCGCGTGCCGAGGCGCACCGCTTTGCCGCGACCGCCGCGCTGATGAACCGCGAGAGCGCCGCCTTGGAGGAACGCCTGAAAGTCGTGAACCGCGAACTCAGCCTCGCCCGGGAGTTTCTCGCCGCCCAGTCCCGCGATCTCGAGGCGCTCGGCCGGATTGCCGCCGAACGGCTTTCGACCAATGCGGCCGAGCTTCAGGCACTGATTGCCAATAACGGTGCCGAGGTCGAAACCATTGCCACCACCAGTGAAACCGCGCTCGGCAACATGAACCGGCTGCGCGACGATCTGCCGGTGATCGCCAACGCGGCCCGCGATGTTGCCAACCAGATCGGCAGCGCGGGCCGGACCGCCGAAGACCAGCTCGCACGGCTGTCGAGCGGATTTGCGCGGCTCGATGTTGCAGGGGCCGAGAGCGAGACCCGGATTGCCCGGTTCGGTGACAATGTCGGCGCGGCGCTTGCTGGCTTCGAGGGCCAGCTCGCGCGGATCGAAAGCTTCGTTTCGGAACGGTTCGCCGCACTGCGTGCCGAGGCGGAGGCCTATCGCCAGCAGGTTGGCACCATCGAGGAAGAAGCCCTCGGCGCACTGCGCGAACGTGCTGGCACCGTGGCGGGCGAGACCGAAAGCATAGCGGCCAGGCTGCGCGAAGCGGGCGAGGCGGCACAGGCGCGTTTTGCCGGGGCGATCGCCTCGCTTCAGGACGCGATGGTCGAGAAGCTTCGCCTCGTCGACGAACTTGACCGCAGCACCAGCGCCGCGGCCAGCCAGCGCATTACTCAGCTGCGCGACGAGGCAATGACCTTCGATGAACATCTCGAAGCCCGCAACCGCACCTTCGATGAGTTGATCGAACAGCGCCAGGCCGCCTTCGAGACGCGCGAGGCACAGGCCAGCGAAGTGCTCGCGCAGAGGCTTGCCGCCCTCGACGACGCGCTTGCCCAGCGGCGCGAGGCGCAGCTCGCCGATATCGAACAGCTGGTCGCCCAAGGCGAGGCGATGACTGCACGAGTGGCCGAACTGTCCCATGTGGTCGGGGAGGCAAGTGCTGCGGGCGAGACTGCACGGACCAACCTTGGCACCGCGCTGGAGGGGATCGCAGCGCGGCTCGCGGACAAACGCGCGGCGCTCGCCGCGACCGAGGCGCAGCTCGCGCAGCTCACCGACAGCAGCGTGCGGCTGCTGGAAATCCTGCAATCCGGGGCACGCACATGCCACGAGGATCTCGCCAGCGCGATCAACGGAGCGAATGAGGCACTCGAAGGCGTCGAGGCGCGGGCCGACAAGGTCGGTGCGCTGATGCTGCGCAGCACGGCGGCTGGCAGCGACCTGTCCGATTACCTGCTCAAGACCCGCAGCGAGATCGATGCGGCGGAAGTCGCCATCGCCGGTTTCAAATCCCGCCTTGCCGAGGAAACTGAAGACGCCCTCGCCCGGCTTCAGGGCCTGCGCGGCGGCTTTGCCCGCCTGGCCGAAGAAAGCGGCACGCTTGCAAGCGAGGCGCAAGAAGGCCTGCGCGATTCCCTAGGCGCGCTCGAAGCGGCAATCGGCAAGGCCTTCGCGGCGCTCGATGAAGGCGCACGCGAACGAATGCTGTCGCTGGCCGGCAACCTCGGCACCGAGGCGGTCGAGGCGCTTGAACGCGCGCTTCGTAACGAAAGTGCCGCGACCATCGGCAAGCTCGAACAGTCGGCCGCCCATGCCTCGGGCGTCGGGCGCGAGGCGGCGATTCAGCTGCGCGACCAGCTGGTCAAGGTCAACGAGCTGACCGGCAATCTCGAACAGCGCGTCATGCGCGCCCGCGAACTGGCCGAAGAACAGGTCAACAATGATTTCGCGCGGCGCATGGCGTTGATCACCGATGGCCTCAACTCGGCCGCCATCGACATCAGCGGCGCGCTGTCGGGCGAGATCGCGGATACCGCATGGGAGGCCTATCTGAAGGGCGACCGCGGCATCTTTACCCGCCGTGCGGTGCGGCTGCTCGACAATGGCACCGCGAAGGACATCGCCGCGCTTTACACCTCTGATCCCGACTTCAAAGCCAATGTCGGGCGCTACATCCACGATTTCGAGGCGCTGCTGCGGCAGACGCTATCGACCCGCGATGGCCATGTGCTGAGCGTGACGATGCTGGGATCGGACATGGGCAAGCTCTATGTCGCGCTCGCTCAGGCAATCCAGCGGTTCCGTTAACCTGCGGCAGCGGCCGGAGGTTTGGGCAGAAAATCGAGATCGGCGGCTGTGACCCAGCCATAGCTGTAGTTGGCGACGAACAGAGCCGTCGCCACCGCCGCCACCACCGACGCGCGGGCCGCAACCTTGCCGGGCTGGAAATCGATGGGGGCGCTATCGGCTTGTCCGGGCACTTTCTCGACGCCCGCTTCATCGGCTGTCTTCACGCCGAACGGCAGCATCAGAAAGGCGCTCATCACGAAGAACAGGAAATAGATCGCCGCGATCGAGGTGATCTGCATCAGACAGCCGCCCCCGGCATGACAACGCGCACCTGCGGCTTCTTACCCGACCAGCGCTGCGCTGCGCGGCGCGCAGCAAGGCGCGCGGCTTCGCGGATGGCGGCTTCGTCCTTGGCATCGCGGCCCTTGAGGCGGCCGATGGCTTTCAACACATCTTCGGCGGCTTCCTCGAGGAATTCGGGCAGGTCCTCGTCCAGCGGCAGGCCCACCGCCTCGATCACCGGACGGCTCCCACGGGCCAGCACCACCACCAGCACGCCTTCGCCCGCGATCCGGCGGCGCATGGTGATGGCGTCACCATCTGCCGGTGCGATGATGTCCCCATCGAGCACCAGACGGCCCGCACGCACCTCGGCAACCTTGCCCGGCTTGCCCGGAGCAAGACGCACAAGATCACCATTTTTCTGGACGACCTGCGACGGGATACCGCTGGCCTTTCCGACCCGTGCCTGTTCGGCCATATGGCGGATTTCGCCGTGGACGGGCACCAGCACCTCGGGCTTCAGCCAGCTATAGAGCGCCTCGAGCTCCGGCCGCCCCGGGTGGCCCGAAACGTGGATCAGCGCCTGACGGTCGGTGACCATCTCGATGCCCCGCGCAGCGAGCTGATTCTGGATCTTGCCGATCGGGATTTCATTGCCCGGGATCTGGCGCGAGGAGAACAGCACCACGTCGCCAGCGGTCAGTTCGATCGGATGGTTCATGTCCGCCATCCGGCCCAAGGCGGCGCGCGGTTCGCCCTGCCCGCCGGTGGCGATAATCAGCACCTCCCCGCGCGGAAGTCCCATTGCGGTATCGAAATCGACGGGAGTGGGGAAGTCATGAAGGTAGCCATTGTCCTGCGCCACCTCGATGATCCGGTCGAGCGAGCGGCCAGCGACACAGATCTTCCGCCCGGTCTCGCGCGCGACCTCGCCCAAAGTTTGCAGCCGCGCGACATTACTCGCGAAGGTGGTGACGACAACGCGCTTGCCCTTGTGGCGCGCAACTTCCTCCATCAGCGCGCGGTGCACAGCACCTTCGCTGCCCGAGGGGTTGGGGTTGAAGACGTTGGTGGAATCGCACACCAGCGCCAGCACGCCCTCCGCGCCGATTTCGCGCAGTTCTTCCTCGGTCGTGGGCTCGCCGATGATCGGTTCTTCGTCGAGCTTCCAGTCGCCGGTGTGGAAAATGCGCCCGTGCGGCGTGTCGATCAGCAGCGCGTTGCCTTCGGCAATCGAGTGCGCCAGTGGCAGATAGGTGATCGAGAACGGCCCGAGGTCGATCTGGCCGTGGTCTTCCTCGATGATGTTGAGCTCGACATTGCCGAGCAGCCCGGCCTCTTCCAGCTTGCGCGCCACAAGATCGGCCGTGAACGGCGTGGCATAGAGCGGCACGCCGAGGTCGCCCGCGAAATAGGGCACCGCGCCGATGTGGTCTTCATGGGCATGGGTGAGAACGATGCCGAGCAGGTCTTTGCGCCGTTCCTCGATGAAATCGAGATCGGCGAAGACCAGTTCCACCCCCGGATATTCATTGCCCGAAAAGGTCATGCCCAGATCGACCATGATCCATTTCCCCTGGCAGCCATAGAGATTGACGTTCATGCCAATCTCGCCGGAGCCACCAAGGGCCAGGAACAGCAATTCGTCTTTGGGGGTGTAATCGTTCTTCACAATGTCTCTTACGCTATGCGCGCTCAGGCGGTTTCAGCCTGGCGGGCGAGGATGGCGAGGCCATCAAGGGTGAGGTCGGCGTCAACGTGATCGAAGATCTCCGTCGCGTCATCGAACAATATGGCGAGCCCGCCGGTGGCGACAACCTTGGCGGGGCGGCCGATTTCGGATTTCATTTTCGCCACCATGCCTTCCATCATCGCGACATAGCCCCAGAACACGCCGATCAGCATCTGGTCTTCTGTGTTGCGGCCGATGACGGACCGGCTGGCGGGGGCGCGGATGGCGATGCGGGGGAGTTTCGCGGTCTTGCCGACCAGCGCATCCAAGCTGAGGTTGATCCCCGGCGCGATCGAGCCGCCCTTGTATGCCCCGGTGAAGTCCACCGCCTCGAACTTGGTCGCCGTGCCGAAATCGACGACGATCAGGTCGCCGCCATATTTGTGGTGCGCGGCGAGGATATTGAGCGCGCGGTCGGCTCCTAGCGAAGACGGCTGATCGACATCGATCTCGAACCGCCAGCGCGCCGCGCCCTGCCCGGCAAACAGCGGCGTTATGCTGAAATACTTCTGGCACAGCACCGTCAGGTTATGGTCCGCCCGCGGCACCACCGAGGCGACGATGATCTGCGTGATCTCGTCCCGCTCGACGCCCTCGATCTTGAGCAACTGGAGCAGCCAGACCGCATACTCATCGCCCGTGCGACGCGGATCAGTGGCGATCCGCCAGCGCGCGCGGATGGTGTGCGTGCCATCCGGTTCGTAGGTGAACAGCGCGAAGACGACATTGGTGTTCCCGACATCGGCGGCGAGCAGCA
Organism: Sphingomonadales bacterium; assembly: GCA_019750455.1. Lineage (GTDB taxonomy): Bacteria > Pseudomonadota > Alphaproteobacteria > Sphingomonadales > Sphingomonadaceae > Erythrobacter. The sequence goes on from JAIEOM010000147.1 coordinate 18,855, forward strand.
TTTCTCAGGTCCTCGGATTAGGAAATATCGCCAGCGCGAATGACACGTTCCCGGCCATCCGCCAAGCGCAGGCGCAAGGCACCGTCGGATTCCTCCAAGCCCGCGAAAGTGCCGGAGAGGACGGAGCCGTCAGTATCGTGGACTGTCAAGGGCGAGCCTTGAGCGTGGATCGACCGGTCAAGGAAGGCGCGCAGGCTCGCGGCGAGGCCATAGGTACGCCATGCCTCAAGCCGTCGGCTAAAGGCGAACGCGAGACTTGCGGCGAAAGTTTCGAGCGGCGGCGGGGCGACGACATCGGCCAGCGCAGCGGTCTTGCGATCGGGCAGCTGCGGCGCGCGGGCAAGGTTCACACCGATGCCGACGATGATGTGTCCACGCACCATTTCAAGCAGGATGCCGGAAAGCTTGCCGCCATCAAGCAGCACGTCGTTCGGCCACTTGAGCGCGAGGTCTCCGTCATCACCTAGCGCCGCAGCGACAGCATCTTGCACGGCCAGCGCGGCGACAAAACTCAACGAGGCTGGTGGCGGACCGCCCTCCCCCAGCAAAGCGGCCGTCGAGCCCATGAAGTTGCCCGCGCCGTCGAACCATTCGCGCCCCTGCCGCCCGCGTCCGGCGGTCTGGCGGCGGGCGACCAGCCAGCGCCCCCCAGCCCAGCCCTCGCCGCCACGCAGGGCGGCAGCAAGGTCGGCGTTGGTCGAGCCGGTCTCGTCGACGAAGTGGATCAAACCGCGATGAACAGCGAGGCCGCCGCCTTGCCAGCCAGATCGGTCAGCGACGGCGTCAGCAGGTAGCCCAACGGCGAAATGATCGCAGCGGTCAGGAACAGCAGCACCCAATGGCCAGTCTCGCTCCTGCCGGTGACGACGCCTGTGGGTTCATCGAAGAACATCACCTTGACGAACTTGATGTAATAGAACGCCCCGATCACGCTCGCAGCGATGGCGATGGCGCCGAACGCAACCAGCCCCGCCTCGATGGTCGCCTGGAAGATCACGAACTTGGCATAGAAACCGAGCAGCGGCGGGATGCCCGCGAGGCTGAACATGAACAGCAGCAGCGCCCAGGCAATGGCGGGACGGGTGACCGAAAGGCCGCGGATATCGGCGAAGGTTTCGTAAAGCGCGCCCTCCTCGTCCCGCAGCATCAGCAGCGCGACGAAGCAGCCGAGGCTCATGGCGACATAGATGAACAGGTAGACCAGCATCGCGCTCGCGCCTTCGGCATTCGCCACGGCGAGGCCGAGCAGGATGAAGCCGATATTGTTGATCGAGGAATAGGCGAGCAGGCGCTTCAGGTTCTCCTGCCCGATCGCCCCGAGGGCACCGAACACGATCGAGGCAAGCGCCATGAACATCACGATCTGCTGCCACGCAGCCACCTGACCGCCAAACACCTCGAACACCACGCGCGCGGTGAGGCCCACGGCGGCAACCTTTGGGGCGGTGGCGAAGAAGGCGGTGACGGGGGTCGGCGCGCCTTCGTAGACGTCGGGCGTCCACATGTGGAACGGCACGGCGCTGATTTTGAAGGCGAGGCCCGAGAGCACGAAGATCACTCCGAACAGCGCGCCGGTGCCCATCTCGCCGGTTAGCACTGCCCGGACCGCCGCGAAGGACGTGCCGCCGGTGAAGCCGTAAAGCAGGCTCATCCCGTACAGCAGGATCCCCGAGGCCAATGCACCCAGCACGAAGTACTTGAGGCCCGCCTCGCCCGACCGCGTGTCACGGCGCAAGATCGCAGCGAGCACATAGGCCGAGAGGCTGTTCAACTCGAGCCCAAGGTAGAGGCTCATGAAATCATTGGCCGAAACCATGATGCTCATGCCGACAGTCGCAAACAGCACCAGGACCGGATATTCGGCACGCATCCCGCGCTCGGTTCCGGCCGCTGGACCCGCGAAGAAGGCAGGCGCGATCATCAGCGCGCCAATGGCGGCGAGATAGATCAGCGCCTTGGCGAACAGGGCGAAGCTATCGACCTTAAGCAGCCCGCCGAAGGCGAGGGTCGCCGGACCGTTGCCGCCGGTGTGAAGTCCGGGGACGATCAGGCTACCCGCGACGAACAACGCAGCGGCCGCCGCGATGGCAATCTGGCGGGCGGTCTTGTCACCGCCCCATGCGGCCAGCAGCAGCAGCACAAGGCCGGTGCCGGTCAACACCAGTTCGGGCAGAACGAGAGCGAAGGAAGGAGCGAAGTCCATCAGTGCGCGCCCTCCCCGGCGGCGGTATGTTCGGAATTGTCGTGGTGGAGCGCGTTGGCGGCTTCGGGACGCGGAGTGCCGGTCGCCGGACGTGCATCACTCGCAGGCGCTGCAGCAGCGAGCCGCGCATCGAGCGTGGCGATGTCCTTGCGCATCGGCGCGAGGAAGCTTTCGGGATAGACGCCCATCCACAGCACGGCGGCGGCGATGGGGGCCATCATGATCCACTCGCGCGCCGAAATGTCGGGCATGGCGGCAGCGTCTGCGTGGGTCTGCCCGCCAAAAGCCACGCGGCGATAGAGGTAGAGCATGTAGGCTGCGCCAAGAATGATCCCGGTGGTCGAGACCAGCGCGACGAGGCTCGAGGTCTGGTAAATCCCCGCCAGCGCCAGGAACTCGCCGACGAAGCCGCTGGTGCCGGGCAGGCCGATACTCGCCATAGTGAACAGCAGGAAGAACAGCGCGTAGTACGGCATGTTGATCGCAAGGCCGCCATAGCGCGCGATCTCACGGGTGTGGAGGCGATCATAGATAACGCCGACGCACAGGAACAGCGCACCCGATACGAGGCCGTGGGACAGCATGACGATCATCGCGCCTTCCAGCCCCTGCACATTGAAGGCGAACAGGCCGACGGTGACGATCGCCATGTGCGCGACCGAGGAATAGGCGATCAGCTTCTTCATGTCGGCCTGCACCAGCGCCACCAGCGAGGTGTAGACCACCGCGATCATCGATAGCGCGAAGACCAGCCATGCAAACTGCGCGGAAGCTTCCGGGAACATCGGCAAGCTGAAGCGGATGAAGCCGTAGCCGCCCAGCTTCAGCAGCACGCCCGCAAGGATTACCGAACCAGCGGTCGGGGCCTGCACGTGGGCATCGGGCAGCCAGGTGTGCAGCGGCCACATCGGCACCTTGACGGCGAAGCTTGCGAAGAAGGCCAGCCACAGCCAGGTCTGCGCCTCGGCCGGGAATGGATATTCCATCAGCGTCGGGATGTCGGAGGTATCGGCCTTCGCCACCATCCAGAACATCGCGATCAGCATCAGCACCGAGCCGAGCAGGGTGTAGAGGAAGAACTTGTAGCTTGCGTAGATGCGGTTGTCCCCGCCCCAAACGCCGATGATCAGATACATCGGGATGAGGCCCGCCTCGAAGAAGACGTAGAACAGGAACAGGTCCTGCGCCGCGAAGGTGCCGATCATCAGCACCTCCATGAACAGGAAGGCCGCCATGTATTCGCCGACGCGCTTGGTCACAGAGTCCCAGCTGGCGAGGATGCAGATCGGCATCAGGAAGACGCTGAGCATGATCAGCATCAGCGCGATGCCATCGATGGCGAGGCTGTACTTGAAGCCGGCAAACAGGTTTGCCTCTTCCGGGAACTGCCATTGTGGGCCGCCGATATCGTAATTCGCCCAAAGGACGATGCCGAGAACGAAGGTGACAAGCGTCGCCCCGAGCGCGATCCAGCGCGCGGCGTTGGCGCCTGAAACAAGGCACGCCAGCGCGCCGGCGAGCGGCACGAGCATCATCAGCGACAGGATGGGAAGGCCTTCCATTACGAAGCGCGCTCCTAAAGCAGAACGTAGGTGACGGCGGCGACCAGCCCGAGCAGCATGATCAACGCATAGGTGTAGACGTAGCCCGACTGGATCGACTTGGCGGCAACCGCGCTGCGCTCGACCACCCAGGCGATGCCGTTGGGGCCGAAGCGATCGATCGTGCCGACATCGCCGAGCTTCCAGAAGGCGCGGCCGAGCGCAAAGGCAGGCTTCACGAAGATCGCGTCATAAAGCTCGTCGAAGTACCACTTGCGGAAGACGAAGTTGTGCAGGCCCGAGAAGGTGCTGACGAACTTCGCCGGGATATCCGGCTTGGCGATGTAGGCGAGATAGGCGCCCGCAAAGCCGAGGATCATCACCACGAAAGCGGTATACTTCACCCAATATGGCACGGCGTGCATCGCGTGGATCAGCGCCTCGTTGTAGAAGATCGAACCGTTCCAGAACTCCGCATTGTCGAGGAAGGCGGGCGCAAACACCTGCCCTGCCGCGACCGCGCCGATGGTCAGCACGCCCAGCGGGATCAGCATCGGCACCGGGCTTTCATGCGGATGGTAGCCGCCGGTGGTGTCCTCGCCCGCTTGCTCCGGTGTCTTGTGAACCGAATGCTGGATGTGCTCACTCTCGATCCAGCGCGGCTTGCCCCAGAAGGTCAGGAACATCAGACGCCAGGAATAAAAGCTGGTCAGCAGTGCCGCGCCAGCACCGGCCCAGAAGGCGAACTGGCCAGCACCATTGCCGCGCGCAAAGGCGACTTCGAGGATCGCATCCTTCGACCAGAAGCCCGCGAAGCCCGCGCCGAGGTGGTAGACCCCCAGACCCGTAATCGCCAGCGTGCCTGCCAGCATCGCGTAGAACGTCAGCGGGATGTGCTTACGAAGGCCGCCATAGTAGCGCATATCCTGCTCGTGGTGCATCGCGTGGATCACCGAACCCGCGCCGAGGAACAGCAAGGCCTTGAAGAAGGCGTGGGTGAAGAGGTGGAACATCGCCGCCCCGTAAGCCCCGACGCCCGCGGCAAAGAACATGTAGCCCAGCTGCGAGCAGGTCGAATAGGCGATCACCCGCTTGATGTCCCACTGGGTCGTGCCGATCGTGGCGGCAAAGAAGCAGGTGGCGGCGCCCACGATGGTGACGATGGTGAGCGCGGTCGGCGCGGTCTCGAACATCGGCGAAAGGCGGCACACCATGAACACGCCCGCTGTCACCATGGTCGCAGCGTGGATCAGCGCGGAGACCGGGGTCGGGCCCTCCATCGCGTCAGGCAGCCAAGTGTGGAGGCCCAGCTGCGCGCTCTTGCCCATCGCGCCGATGAAAAGGAGGATGCACAGGATATCCATCGTATAGACGCGCATGCCGACGAAGGTGATCGTCGACCCGCTCATCGCAGGCGCGGCTTCGAGGATCGCCGGGATCGAGGTCGTCTGGAACACCAGATAGGTGCCGAAGATGCCGAGCATGAAGCCGAGGTCACCCACGCGGTTGACCACGAAGGCCTTGATCGCCGCCGCGCCCGCACTCGGCTTCTTGAACCAGAAACCGATCAGCAGGTAGGACGCGAGGCCCACCCCTTCCCATCCGAAGAACATCTGGACGAGGTTGTCCGCCGTCACCAGCATCAGCATCGCGAAGGTGAACAGCGACAGGTAGGCGAAGAAGCGCGGCTGATCCGGGTCTTCCTCCATGTACCCCCACGAATAAAGGTGCACGAGCGCCGAGACCGAGTTGATCACGACCAGCATGATCGCGGTCATGGTGTCGACGCGCAGTGCCCAGTCGAAGGTCAGGGTGCCACTCTGCACCCACTTCAGCACCGGCACGACCTCCGCAGCGGCGGTGCCCGAGAGGAAGCCGAGGAAGATCGGCCAGCTGAGGCCTGCGGCAAGGAACAACCCTGCGGTCGTCACGCTCTTGGCCGCGACATTGCCGATCATGCGGTTGCCCAGTCCTGCGATCAGAGCAGCGGCGAGCGGCGCAAATACGATGATAAGGATCGGATGCACGAGTAGGTTACCCCTTCATCCGGTTGATATCGTCAACCGCGATCGAGCCGCGGGTGCGGAAGTAGATCACGAGGATCGCGAGCCCGATGGCAGCCTCGGCAGCAGCCACGGTCAGCACCAGCATCGCAAAGACCTGACCCGTCAGATCATTGAGAAAGGCGCTGAAGGCGACGAGGTTGAGGTTCACCGCGAGCAGGATCAGCTCGACCGCCATCAGGATGACGATCACGTTCTTGCGGTTGAGGAAAATCCCCAGCACGCCCAGCACGAACAGGATCGCGCCCACGACAAGGTAATGTTCGATCCCGATCACAGCTCGATCCCCTGGCCCACTTCGGGGCTTTTCATGACGGTGGCCTCTTCCGGACGGCGGCGGATCTGCTTGCCGACATCCTGCCGCGCGCGGGCGCCCGGCTTGGGCGGTTGGAACGTCAGCACGATTGCACCGATCATCGCAACCAGCAGGATGATCCCGGCGATCTCGAACAGCACGATGTAGCGACCATAGAGCAGCGCGCCCAATGCCTCGATGTTGGAGGTGTCGGCTGCCTGCACGGCGCTGCCGTCGGCCGTACCGAGCGCAAGCCCGCCCGCGTTGTAGGCCCCCACCGCCAGCAGCAGCTCGGCGAGCAGGATCGCGGCGATCAGCAGCCCAAGCGGCGCATTGCGGCTGAAGCCGGCACGCATCGCGGC
>JAIEOM010000092.1 GCA_019750455.1 Sphingomonadales bacterium
GTCCACCAGAACCGCATCCGGCAGGCGGCCAGCTCCTGCGGGGCGGCGCTCTATTGCATCGACGAGAGCGTGAAATACGCGCGCGAGAGAAAACCCTTCGGCGAAGAGCTGGCGCGCAATCAGGGCATCCAGTTCCCCTTGGTGGAGCTGGCGACGCAGGCGGAAATGCTGCGCCTCCTCATCTTCAAGACCGCGTGGGAGATGGACAATATGCCCCACGAGGCGATCGAGAAGACCATCTCGGACAAGGTCTCGATGTGCAATTACTGGGCAAACCGGCTGGTGTGCGAGGCGGCGGACCGCGCGATGCAGGTCCACGGCGGCATCGGCTATTCACGCCACAAGCCCTTCGAGCACATCTACCGCCACCACCGCCGCTACCGGATCACCGAGGGCTCTGAGGAGATCCAGATGAGGAAGGTAGGGGCCTATCTGTTCGGCTATCTGGGGCCGAAGCGGGGGATGTACGGGTGAGTGCGGCCGCGCGCGCCTACGCGGTGCTTGTCATCATCGCTGTGGCAATCGCCTGGGCGGTGGCTCTTTCGTCGCCGCAATACGTTGGGCCTCGGCGGGAATATAGCGGGGTCTACCGGCTCAGCTGGGAAAGCTCGACCTTCATCGAGGGCGCAAAAGCTGGAACAGCGCCCGTCTACAATGAAGACAACCACGGGTATCTGAGTGAGGAGGGCATCACACTGCCACCTTACCCCTGCGGCGAAATTGCCGGAGGCTCTTTCCCGACGCGAATGGAAAGCTTCGAAATCCGCTTTATCGGCCGCCGCAAACCGGGCCCTGCCGGACATCTGAATGCGGCCCGGGCAGAATATCTCGTCGAACGGGTGATCGAAATCCGCTCGGTCGAGCACATGTGCTAACCCCGCCCCCCGTCTCTTTGCCGCCACCACCCGGCCAGCAGGCTCCCGATCACCACATGCCACACGGCCGAGATCGCTGCCGGGACCGGGGCGAGGGCGGCCTGCGTTGCATTGGCGAATTGCGCGGCGAAGGCGGGGGTCTTGGCCAGCCCTGAGCCGAGGCCCGAATTCTGCATCCCCACCTCGATGCTGATCGTCCGCGCTTCGATCTCGCCCAGCCCCAGCACGCGGGCGAGCACATAGCCAAGACCAAAGCCCAGCGCATGGAGCAGGAAGGTCGCCAGCAGCAGCACGCCCGCATGCTCCATGATCTGCGCCTTCGATCCGCCGACGATCCCGCCGACGATCAGGATCACGAGCACGATGGCGACCAGCGGCAGCACGGCGTTCACCCGCTCCGCCGCGCGCGGGAACAGTCGGTTGAGGAGCGTCCCCGCCACCACCGGCACCAGCACCACGCTCACCATCTGGACCAGCAGGTTCAGCCGGTCGATCTCGACATAGGCCCCCGCCAGCCACCCGGTGAGGAGCGGAGTCAGCACCACCGCCGCGAGGGTTGAGGCCATGGTCATCGCGACCGACAGCGCCACGTGCCCGCGGGCGATGTAGGTGACAATGTTCGACGCCGTGCCCCCGGGGCAGCAGGCGACGAGGATCAGACCCACGGCGAGCCCCGGCTCCAGCCCCAGCACCTTCGCCACCGCAAAGCCCGACAGCGGCATCACGAGGAATTGCAGCGCCACCCCCGCCAGCAGCGCACGCGGCATCCGGGCGAGGCCGCGATAATCGTCGAAGCTCAACGTCAGGCCCATCGCCAGCATGATCATGCCGAGCGCCAGCGAAAGCAGCGGCTGGCCGGCCACGCGGATGCTGCCGTCGGTCATCCACGTGAACGCGGGCGGGAACAGCCACGCGAGCGCCACGCCGCCGATGGCCAGCGCGGCGAAATTGTTGGTGATCCGTTGCAGCATCGCGCTTCCTGTTTCTCGCCCCCCTGCGGTCGGCCTTCCGTAATCGACCAACGACATTACCGCCCCTAGCAATATCCTTGCGCCCCGCTAGTCTTCGCCGCCGACAGAGGGAGACTCAATCCATGCGCATTCTCGCCGCCGCCCTGCTCGCCGGGGCTGCCTGCATTTCCACCCCGCTTGCCGCCGCCCCCGCCAAGAAGGGCGCCAAGGCCGAGGAGAAGTGGAGCGTCGAGGCGCCCAAGGGTGCGGTGCTCAAGCAGGTGCCGATCAAGACGGACGAGGGCACGTGGATGGATGTCGACGTCTCGCCCGACGGGCAGACCATCGCCTTCACGCTGCTTGGCGATATCTACACGCTCCCCGTCAGCGGCGGCACGCCGAAGCGCATTTCCGAGGGGCTGTCGTGGGACGTGCAGCCGCGCTTCTCGCCCGATGGCAGCCGCATCGCCTTCGCCTCGGACCGCGGCGGCGGGGACAATATCTGGGTGATGAACGCCGATGGCAGCGACAAGCGGCAGGTGACCAAGGAGGACTTCCGCCTCGTCAACCAGCCGAGCTGGTCGCCCGATGGACGCTTTATCGCCGCCAAGAAGCACTACACCACCGAACGCAGCGCGGGCACGGGCGAGGTGTGGCTCTACCACGTCAGCGGCGGCGGCGGGGTGCAGGTCGTGGAGCGCGCCAATGAACGCCTGCAAAAGGAGTTGGGCGAGCCGACCTTCGCCCCCGATGGCAGCGCGATCTACTACACCCGCAACACCACGCCCGGGAACGTCTTCGAATACGCGCAGGATTCGAATGCGGGCATCTTCGCCATTGAACGCCATGATCTGGCCACCGGCGAAGTCACCACCGCGGTCAGCGGCTATGGCGGCGCGGTGCGCCCCGCGCCCTCGCCCGATGGCAAGGAACTGGCCTTCGTCCGGCGCGACAAGGACCAGACCCAGCTGTGGGTGAAGGACCTTGCCAGCGGGCGCGAGCGGATGATCTACGGCAAGCTTGACCTCGATGTGCAGGAAACCTGGGCCGTCACCGGGGTCTATCCCAACATGGACTGGCTGCCCGACAGCTCGGCCATCGTATTTTGGGCGGGCGGCAAGCTCAACCGCGTGAACCGCGACGGATCGGGCCATGCGGTGATCCCGTTCACGGTGAACGATACCCGTGCCGTAGCCGATGCGCCGCACCCGGTGATCGAGGTGAGCCCCGAGACCTTCACCACCACCATGCCGCGCTTCGCCACGCTGTCGCCCGATGGGGCGCGGGTGGTGTTCGAAAGCCTCGGGCGGCTCTATTCCAAGTCCGCCAAGGGCCGCGATCTGCCTGCGCCACTGACGGGTGATGATGCGGACGCGCTCGAAGCCTTCCCCGCCTTCAGCCGCGATGGCAGCGCTCTCGCCTATGTACGCTGGAACGATGCCACGCTGGGCGAGATCATCCTCGCCGACGCGCAGGGCCAGAACCGCCGCGTGCTGACCGGGCCGGGGCATTTCGGCAATATCGCCTTCAGCCCCGATGGCACCATGATCGCCTTCGAAAAGCGCGAGGGCGGATACCTGACCTCGCCCGATTTCTCCGAGAACCCCGGCATTTATGTGATGCCGGTCGCCGGAGGAGAGGCGAAGCTCGTCACCCGTGACGGGGCGAATCCGCAATGGGGCGCAGCCAGCGACCGCCTGTTCATGGTCGCCCGCGATGGCGGCAAGCTGGCGCTGGTCTCCACCGACCTTGCCGGAGAGGCCAAGCGGGTCCACGCGCGCGGCGATCTGGCCAATGATCTGCGCATCGCGCCCGATGGCCGCACCATCGCCTTCCGCCAGAATTACGAGGTCTTCGCCATGCCGCTGGTGCCCGGCGGCAAGCCGGTCGACGTCAGCGAAAGCGGCGGGTCGCTGCCCGTCACCAAGGTCAGCACCGGGGGCGCGGATTACCTCGGCTGGGCGAATGGCGGCGAGACGCTGTTCTGGTCGATCGGGCCTTCGCTGCAAAGCGCAAACGTGCCTGCGCTGTTCGCCAATGCCCCCAAGGGAGAGGGCGACAAGACCGCCGCCTATACCCCGCCCACCACCGGCATTCCGCTCGGCGTGAGCGTGCAGAAGGCCAAGCCTTCGGGCACCACCGTCATCACCGGGGCGCGGGTGCTGACCATGCGCGCAGGGCTTGCCGCCGACGATGCCGGCGTGATCGAAAACGGCATGATCGTGATCGAGGGCGACCGCATCACCGGCGTTCACGATGCCACCGTCGTCAGGATGAGCTTCCCCGAAGGCACGCGCTTCATCGACGCCAGCGGCAAGACCATCATGCCCGGCCTTGTCGATGCCCACGCCCACGGCGCTTACGGGGTCGGCGACCTGATCCCGCAGCAGAACTGGTCGTTGTTGCAGGACCTCGCGATGGGGGTGACGACGGTTCACAACCCGTCTTCGCAAGCCAGCACCGTCTTCGCCGCGGCGGAGCGCCAGCGCGCCGGGCTGACGACGGGTCCGCGCATCTTCTCGACCGGGGAGATCATCTACGGGGCCAAGGCGCCAGATGTGTATGCACGGATCGACAGCTACGAGGACGCGCTCGCCCATGTGCGCCGGATCAAGGCGCAGGGGGGTATCTCGGTCAAGAACTACAACCAGCCGCGCCGCGAACAGCGCCAGATGGTGGTGCGCGCCGCGGCGGCGGAGAACATCCTTGTCGTCGCCGAGGGCGGATCGCTGTTCGGCATGGACATGAACATCGCCGCCGATGGCAATTCGACGCTGGAACACAACATCCCCGTCGACGTGATGTACGAGGACGTGCTGCAATTCTTCAGCCAGTCGGCCACCAACTACACGCCGACGCTGGTGGTGACCTATGGCGGCCTCGCGGGCGATCCCTATTGGCGGCAGGCGACCAACGTCTGGGAAAACCCGCTGATGGTCCACACCCCGCCCAAGATGCTGCTGGCGGAAACCGCGCGGCGCACCAAGGCGCCCGAATGGGCCTTCGTCGATGACAACAACGCACGCGAGGCGCGAAAGCTTGCCCGGCGCGGCGTGAAGGTCAGCATCGGCGCGCACGGCCAGCAGGCGGGCGTCGGCGCGCATTGGGAGCTCGGCAGCTTCGTGCGCGGCGGGATGAGCCCGGTCGAGGCGCTGAAGGCGGGGACCATCGTTCCGGCGCAGTCGCTCGGCATGGCCAAGGACATCGGCAGCATCGAGGCTGGCAAGCTCGCCGATCTGGTGATCCTCTCGGACGATCCGTCGCAGGATATCGCCCATTCGGACAACATCGAAAAGGTGATGATCGGCGGGCGGCTGTATGATGCCAAGACCATGAACGAGGTCGGCACCGGCGATGCGAAGCGCCGTCCGTACTTCTGGCAAGGCGAAGGCGCGACGGGTGCGGCCGGATCGCAGCGCACCACCAGCGAAGGCCGCGGCCACGCCGATGGGGACGCGGGGTAAGGGAGTGAATCCCCCGTCCCGGACCTGATCCGGGACCCCGCTGCTTGTCGATCTGCCGTTAGATAACTGGCCCCCGGGTCAGGCCCGGGTCGGGGGTTGCGTGACGGGTCTACACCCCCGCCAGACCCCACTTAGACCCGGGTTTGACCCCCTCCAGGGTCGGCCAGGCCCCCGGTTTTTCCATGTTTCACGTGGAACAATCGGCCTCCAGCAGCGTGCGCAGGTCTTTCAGGGCCTTGGCCCGCAGCTGGTGGACGCGCGGCACGCTGACTTCCAGCACGGCCGCGATTTCGGTGAGGTTCAGTTCCTCGACGAAGAACAGCTGGAGCACCAGCTTCAGCCGGTCGGGCAGCTGCGTCATCGCCCGGATCAGCCGCTCGCGATCCTCCGACGCGCACAGCGCCTCGAAGGGATCGGGATCGTCGGAGGCGAAGGCGAGGCTGGTCTCGTCATAGGCGTCGTCGATCGGGGTCAGCTTGACGCCCGAGGCTTCGATGGCGAGCAGTTCCGCATCGGAAACCTTCATTCTTTCAGCGAGTTCGGCACGGCTCGGCTCGCGCCCCAGTGTCCCGCGCAGGCTGGAAAGCGCCCGCTCGTACCCGGACCGCCTGGCCCGCGCGGTGCGGCTGTCATGGGCAACGCGGCGCACTTCATCCAGCATCGCGCCCCTCACCCGGATCTTGGCATAGGCGGCGAACCCGTCCTCGGTCGGCCCGGAATGGCGCTGGGCACATTCGGTCAGCGCGAGGATGCCGGCCTGCACAAGGTCTTCGATTTCAAGGCCTTCGCGGCCCCGTCCGTTGATGTGCCAGGCGGTGCGGCGGACCAGCGGGAGAAAGCGGCGGACCCGGTCCTCGACCTCGGCGCGAGAGGGGGCATAGGGGTGGTTGAGAGCGCCGAAGGCGGCGTGATCATGTTTCATGCGGCAAGCTCCGCAGGGGCAGCAAGGGCAGGGGCTTCATCCGGCGCGCCGATGGTGCCGACCACGGCGATCGGTTGCGCGGCGGGCAGTTCGGCGATCGACAGCACCATGCAGCGCGGTGCCCTGAGCTTGAGCAGCCCGGCGAGCGCGCGGCGGGCCGGCGGCTGGACGATCAGGGCGATCGGCCCGCGCTCGGCATCGGCGACAGCGTTGATTTCGCGCTGGATCATCGCCCCGCAATCGGGCTCGATCAGCGGATAGCCGGTCGCCGGGTCCACCATCCCGCCAAGGATCGCGGCCTCAAGTCCGGCATCGAGGGTGACGACCTTGAGCGGCTCGTCCGGGCCGACGATCCGGGCCACCAGCCGCGCCGAAAGGTCGGCGCGCACGGCATCGATCACGCTGTCGAAATCGGTGGTCTTCTGGAGCGCCAGAGCCAGCGCGGTGAACAGCGGCTGGGGGTGGGCAAGCCCGATCCCGTCCGCCATCAGCGCGCGCAGGGTGCGGGTCAGCGCGGCGAGCGGCAGCGGGTCAGGGTACACCGCCTCGACCAGCGCCGGGGCGCGGGTCTTGAGGCCATCCACCCACTCGCGCACCTCGTCCGGGCCGAGCAGCTGGTGCGCCTCGGCGAGCAGTGCCTGATTGGCGTGGGTGGCGATGACCGACGCGGGATCGACCACCAGAAACCCTTCCGCAACAGCATGGTCACGCGCGGCCGGGGCGATCCACAGGGCGGGGCAATCGAAGGAAGGATCGCGGGTCGGCTCGCCGGTCAAGCCGTGGCCCGGGCGCACATCGCCCGCGTCGATGGCAAGCAGCTTGCCCGGGCGCACATTGCCCCGCGCGATGCTCACCCCGCCCATCACCACGGCGTAATCCTGCGCCGCCAGATCCAGCGAATCCCGGATGCGGAACTGCGGCAGGACGAAGCCGAGATCGCGCGAGAGCTGCTTCCTGATCCCCGTGATCCGCGTAATCAGCGGGGCGCCCTGAGCCGCATCGACGATGCCGACGATGCCGTAGCCCAGCTCGATGGTCACCAGCGTGCTATCGGCCACATCGGCGAGCGCGATGTGATCAGGGGCAACCTCCTCGACCGGTTCGGCGACCGCGACGGGGGCGTTCGCGCGCTTCTTCAGGTGCCACCAGATAGCGGCGGCCATCCCGGCGGCGGGCAGGAAGATCATCTGCGGCATGGCCGGCACAACCCCCACCGCGCCAAGGATCAGCGCAACCGGCAGCCACCCGCGCGGGTCGGCGAACTGGCCGCCGATTTGCCCTGCCAGGTCGCGCTGGTCCGAAACGCGCGTGACGATCGCGGCGGCAGCAATCGACAGCAGCAGCGCGGGCACCTGCGCCACCAGCGCATCGCCCACGGCGAGCGTCACGTAAGCCTCGCCCGCCTCGCTCGCGGTCAAGCCGTGGCTGATCATGCCGATGGCGAAACCGGCGACGATGTTGACCCCGAGGATCAGCATCGCCGCCATCGCATCGCCCTTCACGAACTTGCTGGCACCATCCATCGAGCCGTAGAAATCGGCCTCGACCGTCACCTCGCGGCGGCGCTCGCGCGCCTCGTCGGCGGTGACGAGGCCGGCGGCGATATCGGCGTCGATCGCCATCTGCTTGCCGGGCAGCGCATCGAGCACGAAGCGCGCGGAGACCTCCGACACGCGGCCCGCGCCCTTGGTGATGACGATCATGTTGATGATCATCAGAATTGCAAAAACGAACAGGCCGACGACGAAATTGCCGCCGACCAGAAACGCCGCGAAGCTTTCGATCACGTGGCCTGCCGCCGCGCCGCCCTCGTGGCCGTGGACCAGCACGACGCGGGTCGAGGCGACGTTGAGGGCAAGCCGCAGCAGGGTCGCGAACAGCAGCACCGAGGGGAAGGACGAGAAGTCCAGCGGGCGCCGCGCGTTCAGCGCCACCATCAGCACGGCGATGGAAATGGCGATGTTGAGCACGAAGAAGATGTCCAGCAGCAGCGCCGGGATCGGCAGCACCATCAGCGCCAGCAGCGCGAAGATGCCGACCGGCAAAGCCAGCGAAGCGGACATTCCCGCAAAAGGCGCGGCGAGACGGGACAGGGGGACGGTCGTCATGGCGGGTGAACTCACAGGCCGAGCGCTTTCAGCCGGTCATAGGCACGGCGCACCTGCGGGGGCGCAGCGGCGGTATCGGTGCCGAAGGTGCTGCCGAGGATCTGCGACATCGGCGGGCGTTGCGATGTGCGGGCAGGCAGGGCACCCAGCGTCAGGGTGGGAGGTGTTCCCGGGCCGAAAACGCCCTCGTCGGCAATCAGGTATGGGGCGGGGGTAAAGCCCCCCACAGGGCCCGGCCGCGCGGAATAATCGGCGCGTGCGAAGTTCGTCCCCCGCCCGTCCGTCGCACGGTCGAGCGCGCGGCCCAACTTGCCCTCGATCACATCCATCACCTGCGCCAGACTGCGCGGCGAACCGTCGGACGCGTAGAAGATGCCGCGGTTGGCGGCGGCAGGGCGGGCGAACAGCGCGGGCGCGCTCTGGCCCGGATCGGCCTGCATTTCGCTGAGGAACCGCCCGGCACCCCCCGCGCCAAGAAAATGCGCGAGGTACAGCTCCCCGTGGTTCGGCTGGCGGCCGAGGATCGGCATCAGATGCGCGCGGTTGTCCTCGGCAAGACCGGCGGCCATCAGCGATGCGATCTGCGGATCGCTGCGCATGGCCAGAATCGCCTCGCGGCGCGCCGGATCGGCGACCCAGGCGCTGCCCGATGCGGTCACGTCGATCTGGTCGGCGATATGCCCCAGCCCGAAGCGCGGGCCGTGTTTCTTCATGGTATCGAGCCAGGTGCTGTCGATGAACTGGTAGAGCCCGGTCGCGCTCGACGTGGCGGCGCGGGCATCGGGGTTCATCGCGGACTCGACCTCGGCCTGGGCGAGGAGATAGTTGAAATCGATGGAGGTCGCCTGCGCGGCGTCGGCAATCGCGGCTTCGACGGACCCGCGCGGCGCGGCGATCTGGCGGGCCGCCCCCGGTGCGGCGGTGTCCAGCCCGGCGCGGGCGGCGGCATGGGTGCGGGCGGCGCTTTCAAACCCTGCACGGATCGAGCCCGCCGGCAGGTTCATCGACATCGGGGAATGGCTCATGCGCAAATTCGCCTGTCCGTGGCGGCCGCGGGATGCGGTCGCTTCGGGGCAGCATCTGCAAGCGATGTGCCAGAACGGCCCGGCGCGGGCCTAGGCAAGAACCCCTAGGCGCGGGCCGGCGCGTAAGTGGCGCGGCGGCCGCGGCGCGATCCGCCCAGCGCCTCGATGCGCGCGGCGACATTGGCGGCGAGCAGGTTGCGCACGCGACGGTTGACCTCGTTCAGCTGGCGCGCTGTCTCGGCAAGGGTGCGGGTCTCGCCGTCCAGCATCTGCGGGCCGATCGCCGCAAGTGCATCGCACAGCGTTTCCTTCTCCTGCGCGGCGCCGATCAGCCCATCGGCATCGAGGGCGGCAAGCGCCTGCCGCTCGCGTTCGAGAACGGCAATCATCTGCCGCAGGTTGCCGGCCAGTGTGGGGACCGGCTCGGGAGCGGCGGGGCGGCGCGCGGGGACGAGGATTTCCGGCACCGGGTCAGCTCCGCTCGGGCAGCGACAGGCTGACCTGCGCGGCGATCATCGCATCGGCGATCTTGGTCGGCACCAGGGGATAGGAGCCATCGCGCAGCGCGGCCTTGATCTGCTGGACGCGCTCGGCGTCGACCGGCGGGCTGGCCGTATCGCTGGCGGCGGTGACTTCAAGGCTGATGCCCGAAGCAGCCGCGCCGGAGGTATCGGCGGCAGCAGGGCGGGGGCGCGCTTCGATCTGCGCGCGCTCGCCGGCGGTAATGGCGCGGGTGGCGCTTACTCCCGGCAATTTGCTCAGTTCGACAGAGGGCATGGGCTGTGTCCTTGGTGTGCAATTCCTGTCAGCGAGAACGGCGGCAGGAACGCGGGTTTAAGGGGGTGGTGCAAGCGGGACCTGGAAGGGGGCTCAGCCGGCGGGGATCACGGCGAGGCCGGGACGCTCGATCCGGGCGCGCAGGCTCTCGGCCTTGCGGCTGGTGCGCACCTCGATCCACTCGCCCACCGCGCCTGCCTGCAACGCCTCGCCGGGCTGCTGGACGCTGAAGCCGCGCCCGCGCACGACGAGGGTGATGGCATCGCCGCGCTTCACCGCAGGGGCGGCGGCACGGGTGGCGGAACCCTGACCTTGCGCCGGAGCAGTGGCAACGAAGACCCGCCACGCGGTCGGCCCCGGACATTCGACCTGCACCGCAGTGCGCGCTGCCGTATGCCAGCTCACCGCAAGCGGTCCGCCGCATCCTGCCAGCCGCAGCCGGGGATCGCTCGGCCCGCGCGCGCCGCCGGGGGAACCGATGGCAGCGCCGGTGAACTCCGCCACTGCACGGTCGATCGCCGCCGGCTCGGTCGTGTCCCCGCGCGTCTGCGCCGCGGCGGGCGGATCGCACAACGGCAGCAGAATCGGCAGTACCAGCGGTGCGAACCGCCAGCCTTCGGGCCTGATCGGAGAGGTGTCCATCGCGAGCATATCCTTGTCATGGCGCGGTCTGCGCGCTCCCGGAAGCAGCAAGGGCCATGCCAAGCGCCCGCTACGCATTCTCCCCGGGTTCAGCGACGCGGTCGCTTCAGCATAAGCCGCTAGGCTGCTTCGCTTGAGGCTTCACCCCTGACTTGCGATTGTGCCCGATGGTCTTTGCTCCCGGTTTCTCCCGCTCCGCCCGCCGCCGTGCCAGCCCGGATGCCCCCGTTCCAGACGGCGAAACCCGCGCGGAAGAAGCGCGGCGCGCCCTGCTGGAGCGCATCTGCGGTTTTGTGATCTCCCATGATCTCGCCGTGACGGGCGCCAACCTTGCAATGCTGTGCGGCGCGCTTTCGGGATCGCAGCCCGAACTCGCCCGCGCGCTGGTGCAGCGCGAGCTTTCGGGCGAGCCCATCGATCAGGCCTGGCTGGATACGCTGGCCCAGCTTGATCCCGACCGCCACGACCACATTGCCGCGCTCGAAACCCTTTCGGAAAAGCTCGAATACACGCTCGAACGCTTTGCCGAGACCGCGCGCGAGGCGCAGAGCGACACGCATGAGCACCGCGATGCGATCGGCGTGCAGGTCGAAGCCTTGGGCAACCCGGCCGAACTCACCCAGGTGATCGATCTGTCGCGCGCCATGCTGGCGCGGATCGAACAGGTCGAAGCGGCCATGGCCCGCAGCGAGGTGGAGATCGACCGGCTGCGCGAAAACCTCGCCGAGGCCCGCTCCGAGGCCGATGTCGATCACCTCACCCGCCTGCCCAACCGCCGTGCTTTCGAACGGCGGCTGGTGTCCGCCGCGATCGAAGCGCGCGTCAAGGGCGAGCCGCTGAGCATCGCCTTCTGCGATGTCGACCATTTCAAGCAGGTCAATGACCGCCACGGCCATGCCGCAGGCGACCGGGTGCTGTGCGCGCTGGCGGCAAGCTTTGCCGAGATGGCGGGCGACGCCTGTTTCACCGCGCGCCACGGCGGGGAAGAATTCGTGCTGCTGTTCGCCGGTCTCGGCAAGGAAGCTGCCAAGGGGCGGCTCGATGCGATCCGTCGCGCACTCGGCGCGCGGGTGTTGATGAACCGCGACACCGGCCAGCCGTTCGGGAAGATCACGTTTTCGGGCGGGGTCGCCGAGGTGACCGGGGATGCTGACACCCGCAGGGCGTTGGCCCGCGCGGACGAGGCTTTGTACCGCGCCAAGCAGCAGGGCCGCAACCGGATCGAGCTGGGCTGATCTAGGCTCCGCTGCCAGTCTCGCCCGCTTCTGCCACCTGCGCATCATAGGCGAGGCTGGCGTAGAGGTCGGGCTCTTTCCCCACGGTGATGATCGTGCGCACCCGCGCTCCGGCTCCGCGCGCCTCGACGGCGAGCGCAGAGGCGCGGGCCCAGGCTTCGGCCTCGCCGCCGGGAGCGTGGGTGGCGAAGATCGTCAGGGTTGTGCGCGTATCGGGCGCTTGTGATGCAAGCCAGCGGCCAAGGCCGGGGCCGCCGGGCACCGGGCGGAACAGCGCCTGCGCCGGGGCGATCTCCGGACGGGGCTCCCCGGGTTCGGTCTCTTCCCGCACTGCGCGCGCGGCAAGGCGCCGGCCTGTCTCGGCCTCGGCGGCGGGCAAGGCGGACAGCGTCAGCAGGAACAGGATCAGCGCCAGATCGGCGAGGATCAGCTGCCAGCCATGCCCTCCCCGCGCCGGGCCGGTGCCGACGGCATGTGCGACCGCGCGGCTCATGCGACACCTCGCAGGTGCGCGCGGCGGGCCTGCGCGGCTGCCTCTGTCCCGCCAATCTGGGCGATGAACCATTCGGCCAGTGCATCACGCTCCTGCGCTTCGGCAAGGCCCCGGCGCTCGACAGCACTCGCCAGCGGGAAGCACACCAGATGCGCGATCAGCGCACCGTAAAGCGAGGTGAGCACGGCGGTCGAAACCGCTGTCATGATCACGGCCGTGGCGTTGACGCCTTCTGCGGAAGGCGCGAGCTGGGTCAGGCCGTAGAGGGTGCCGATCAGGCCGAACACCGGGGCCAGTTCCCCCGCGCAGCCGAACACCTGTGCCGCGCCGATGCGGCGGGCTTCATCCAGCGCGCGTTCGGCACGCCGGATTGTGCCCAGCGGATCGAGGGTGCCGTGGCGCAGGTAGCTCTCCACCATCAGGCCCAGCGTGCGATCGGGCGGCAGGGCGGGATCGGCGCGGCGCGGGCCATCGCGCTGGATCGCCCCGATCGCAAGCGCGAGCGCCTTGCGGTTCGCCTCGGCCGCGAAGCCTCCGCCCAGCAGCGCGCCTGCGCAGCGCAGCGCGGCGCCGAAATCGCGCCACCCGCAGCGCGCGACCGTGGCGAGCACCGTCCCCGCAACGACGATCGCCAGCGCGGCGGGATCGAACAGCGATGACATCGTGGGCGACATGGGATCCCTCCTGCTGGTTACGGGTCGCAGAACGGCCGCCCCCTTGCGGGATTAAGCGCAATGGCAATGCGGCAGGGGTTTGCCCCGATACCGCGCAGCAAGCGGCAAAAGCCTGCCGCCTGCTGCCGCAGCGCTCCTTTTCCGGCGGGCGATCTGCGGTTTGGCACGCTTCCTGCTGAACCGGCTGCGAACCCCGCGGGCCTGCCCCGCCGCACTTGAGGAGGCTCCATCTGTGAACGAGCGACTTTTCGGTATCCACGGCGCCGCGCTGACCCTGCGATCGCAGCGCATGGGAGTGATCGCGTCCAACATCGCGAATGCCGCCACCCCCGGCTACAAGGCGCGCGACATCGATTTCAACGCCGCGCTCGACGCCCGGCTCGCCAGCGCGCGCGGGGCGGTGACGACCCCCGGCGGCGATGCGCGGATGCTCTACCGTGCCCCGACCATGCCCTCGCTCGATGGCAACACGGTCGAACTCGGGCGCGAACAGGTCGCCTTCGCCGAAAACGCCGTGGCCTATTCGGCGACGCTCAGCTTCGTGCAGGGCAAGGTCAACACCATCACCCGCGCGCTGAAGGGCGAGTGAGGCCGATGCCCGATCGCACCCCCATGACCCTGTTCTCCATGACCACCCGCGCGATGAGCGCGCAGATGGTGCGGATGAACGCGGCGACATCGAACCTCGCCAATGCCGGCTCGGTCTCCACCACCGAGGAAGGCGCCTATCGCCCGATCCGCGCAGTCTTCGCGACCGAGCTCGACAAGGCTTCGGGCCTTGCCGGAGTGACCAGCAGCGGTCTGGTGCGCGCCGAAACTGCAGCCACCAAGCGTTACGATCCCTCACACCCGCTCGCCGACAAGGACGGCAACGTCTTCGAAGCGCCCGTCGATGAGACTGCCGAGATGGTCGAGATCATGGAGAGTTCGCGCCAGTACCAGAACCTGGTGCAGGCGCTCCAGACCGCCAAGCAGCTGATGCTCGAAACCCTGAGGAGCCAGTGATGACCACCACCACCAACACGTCCCTTGCCCCCGCGGCGCAGACCACGCTCGACCGGCTCAACACGCCGTCCCGCCTGACCGGCGCCACGCAGACGCTCGGCCAGGCCGATTTCCTCAAGCTGCTGACCACCCAGCTTTCGCAGCAGGACCCGCTCGAGCCGACCGACAACAAGGAGATGCTGGCGCAGATGGCGCAATTCTCCGCGCTGGCCGCGCAGACCGAGAGCGGCGCCACGCTCGAGGAAATCTCGACCAAGCTCGACCGACTGATCGCCGCGCAGGAGGCCATGACCCGCCGCCTTGCCGCTGTCCCGCAACCCTGAACTCCCCTTACCCGAGAAGGATAAAGCCCCATGTCGTTCTTCACTTCGCTGTCCGGCCTGCGCAACGCCGAAACCGATCTGCGCGTCATCGCCAACAACATCGCCAACGCCGAAACGGTGGGCTTCAAGAAAAGCTCGGCGCAGTTTGCCGATCTGGTCGCAACCGGTTCCGCCACCGATCCGCGCCGCGCGCCGGGCATCGGTGCGACGATTGCCGGGATCACGCAGGACTTTGTGCTCGGCCCCCTCGAACAGACCGGCCGCGCGCTGGATCTGGCGATCGACGGCGACGGGTTCTTCGCGCTGTCCAATCCCATCTCGGGCGATGTCGCCTATTCGCGGAACGGCAATTTCCGCCTCACCGCCGTGGGCGAGCTGGAGGACAGCTGGGGCAACCGCCTGCAAGCCTATCCGGTCGATGCGGCGGGCAATGCGACCTCGACCGTGCCGGCCGATGTCAATGTGCCGATCACCAATGGCGCCGGCTCGACGCTGGCCAACGTCACTATCAACGTGCGCGGGATCGTGATCGCCGCTTTCGCCGATGGCAGCACCGAGCCGGTCGGGCAGGTCGCGCTGGCGACCTTCCCCGCGCCCAACGGTCTGCGTTCGATCGGCCAGACCAAGTGGCAGGCGACCGGTGAATCCGGCGCGGCCGTGTTCGGCAATCCGGGCATCGGCACCTATGGCGAGATGATCAGCGGCGCGCTGGAGCGGTCCAACGTCGATCTGGCCGAGGAAATGGTCGCCCTGCTCACCGCGCAGCGCAACTTCCAGGCCAATGCCCGCGCAATCGACACCGCGACGCAGATTTCCACCACCGTCATCAACCTGCGTCAGCAGTAAGGGGCTGACCGGTGGACCGTCTGATCTACACCGCCCTGACCGCGATGAACGCGGCGATGGACCGGCAGCGGGTGGTGGCGAACAACCTCGCCAATGCCTCTACGCCGGGCTTTCGTCAGGAAATCTTCGCGGTCACCGCGGCGACGCTGAAGGACGGCTCGCTGGAGGCCCGCGCCATGGCGCGCGGCAACGTGCGCGGTGCCGACATGAAGGCGGCGCGCGTGGTGCCGACCGGCAATCCGCTCGATGTGGCGATGGAGGGCAAGGCGCTGATTGCCTTTCAGGCCCCCGACCGGCAGGGCGAGGTCTATTCCCGGCGCGGCGATCTGCGCGTGGGCGCAACCGGCCTGCTGGAGAACGGCGAGGGGCTGGCGGTGCTCGGCGAAAGCGGGGCGCCGATTACCGTGCCCCCCGGCTTTGCGATCAGCTTCGCGGCTGATGGCACCGTGCTCGCCACCGATCCTTCCGCGCCCAATGGCGCTGCCGAGCCGGTTGACCGCATCCGGCTGGTCAACCCCGAAGGCAGCCCGCTGGCCAAGGGGATCGACAGCTTCCTGAAGGTGCCGGGCGCCAATGGCGGCACCGGCGTACTGCCCCCCGATCTGACCGCCCGCCTCACCCCCGGCGCGCTCGAGATGTCGAATGTCGAGACCGCCGATACGCTGGTGCAGATGATCGAGGCGCAGCGCGCCTTCGAACAGCGCGCCAAGATCATCGCCACCGCCGGCACGCTCGATGAAGCGGGCAGCGGGCTGATGGCGCTGCGCTGACCCCAATTCCACGGAGACCGTAAGACATGCCCACTTCCGCCCTTCACGTCGCACGCACCGGCCTTGAGGCACAGGATGCGCGGATGCGCGTCATCGCCAACAACCTCGCCAATATCGGCACCACCGGCTTCAAGCGCGACCGCGTCGACTTTGCGACGCTCGCCTATCAGGAACAGCGCGCGGCGGGGCAGGCCTCGACCGGGCAGACGGCCTTTGCCGTGGGCCTCAACCTTGGTACCGGGGTGCAGATCCAGGGCACCTCGCGCATCGGGACGCAGGGGACGCTCAACCCCACCGGCAACACGCTGGATATCGCGCTGGACGGTGACGGGTTCTTCCAGGTCGAACTGCCCGGCGGCGGCCAGCCCGGCTTCACCCGTGCGGGCAACTTCACCCTGTCGAACGATGGCACGCTGGTGACCTCGCAGGGCTATGCCTTACAGCCGCCGGTGCAGATCCCCGCCGGTGCACAGTCGATCACCATCGCCCCGGATGGCACGGTCAGTGCGGTCACCCCCGGCAATGCCGAGGCGACCCTGATCGGCCAGCTTTCCGTGGTGACCTTCGTCAACCCCAACGGCCTGCGCAACATCGGCGACAATTTCCTTGTCGAGACCGCGGCCAGTGGCCCCGCCGAAGCAGGCTTTGCGGGCGAGAACGGGCGCGGGCAGATCCGGCAGGGGATGCTCGAAGCCTCGAACGTCAATGTCGTCGAGGAGCTGGTCGAGATGATCGAGACCCAGCGCGCCTACGAAATCAACTCCAAGATGGTGAGCGCGGTCGACGAGATGCTGCGCAACGCCAACCAGACCCTTTGAGGCCTTCCATGACCGGTCGCACCATTTTCGCGCTCGCCGCGCCGTTCCTGCTGGCCGCCTGCATGGGCGCAGGGCAGGGGCCGAGCCCCGGCTTCACCGCCCCCCCGCCGCCCGGCACGGCGCTGACAGCAGCGAACAGCGGCGATCCCTACGCCGCCGCACCTGCGCCGCAGCAGGCGAGCGCGGGGGCGATCTTCCAGGCGTCCAACGGCTACGCGAACCTCGTCACCGGCACCCGCGCCCGGGCACTGGGCGACATGGTGACGATCATT
Organism: Sphingomonadales bacterium; assembly: GCA_019750455.1. Lineage (GTDB taxonomy): Bacteria > Pseudomonadota > Alphaproteobacteria > Sphingomonadales > Sphingomonadaceae > Erythrobacter. The sequence continues at coordinate 17,200 of JAIEOM010000092.1, forward strand.
CTGGTCGAAGCAACCAACACCTCCAAGAGCACGAATGGCCGCACGCAGCGCGAAGGCGAGTTCGGAATCACCCCGCCGGCCAGCGGCCCGCTCGATTTCCTGAACCCCAATGCCCTTAAAGCTGCGGCCGAAGGGTCGTTCACCGGCGGGGGCAATGCCGCGCAGCAAAGCCGCCTCAACGGTGCCGTCGCGGTGACGATCGCCGCAATCTACCCCAACGGCACCGCCGAAGTGGTCGGAGAAAAGCAGATGATGCTCAGTCAGGGTGACGAGTGGGTGCAGTTTGCCGGCCGCATCCGGCTGGTCGATATCGATGGCGACAATCGCCTCGCCTCCTCGCAGGTGGCCAATGCCCGGATCATCTATTCCGGCAAGGGCGCAGTGCAGCAGGCGAGTCGCCCCGGATGGCTCAGCCGCTTCTTCAACATCATTTCGCCGTTCTGAGGAGGGACCCGATGAACCGCACCCGCATTCTCGCCCCGATTCTCTACCTGCTGATCGCGCTGATCGCCGGGCAGCTGCCCGCGCCTGCCCATGCCGAACGCATCCGCGATCTCGGCCAGTTCGAAGGGCTGCGCGCCAACCAGCTGACCGGCTATGGCGTGGTCGTCGGTTTGCAGGGCACGGGCGACAACAACCTTGCCTATGTGACCGAAGCGATGCGCGGCGTATCGGGCCGGCTCGGCCTGCCGCTGCCCCCGGGGGTGAGCCCGGTGCTGCGCAATGCCGCCGCGGTGATCGTCACCGCTGAACTCCCCGCCTTCGCCAAGCCCGGCCAGCGCATCGACATCACGGTGTCGACCCTCGGCCAGGCGGCCTCTCTCAGAGGCGGCGCGCTGGTGCTGACCCCGCTTTATGGCGCGGACGGACAGATCTACGCGATGGCGCAGGGCAATGTCGCGGTGGGCGGCCTCGGCGTGAGCGGGCGCGATGGTTCGCAGGTCAGCGTCAATGTCGCGACTGTGGGCCGCATCGCCGACGGGGCGACCGTGGAGCGCGCCGTCGCCACCGGTTTCGACACGACGCCTTCGCTGAAATTCAACCTCCACAAGGCCGATTTCCTCACCGCCGCGCGGGTGCGCGATGCGATCAACTCCCGCTATCCGGGCATCGCCACCATTGCCGATGGCGTGTCGATCGCGCTCGCCCTGCCGCAGGGGAACGACGTGCGGTCCGGGCTGATGGCCGAGATCGAGATGCTCCCCGTCACGCCCGCGCCTGTCGCCGCAAGGGTGATCGTCAACAGCCGGACGGGCACGGTCGTCATCAACGATGCCGTGCGTCTGGCACCGGCGGCGGTCAGTCATGGCAAGCTCGTCATCCGCATTGATGAAAGCCCCGTGGTCGTCCAGCCCGCGCCCTTCAGCCAGGGGCAAACCGCCGTGGAGGAATCGAGCAACATCACGGTCGAGGAGGAATCCGGCCGCGTCGCCTACATGCCCGCCGCCGCTTCGCTGAACGAGATCGTCGATGCGCTGAACCTGCTGGGGGTGGGCGCGGCGGATCTGGTGGTGATCCTTGAAAGCCTCAAGCAGGCCGGCAGCCTGCAAGCTGAAATGGTGGTGCTGTGATCGGGCCGCTTACTCCAGCGCGCGCCGTCGCCACGCCCGCGCTCAGCCCCGAGCAGGCGGAGCTGCGCAAGGCCGCTGAAGGCTTCGAGGCGATCATGGTGCGCAAGATGCTCGAAACAGCGCGCGCCGCCAGCTTTGCCGAGGAAACGGCGCTAACCGGCGGCGGGCTCCAGCAGTTCCAGGCAATGCGCGACGAACATTTCGCCGACATCGCCGCCAAGGCGGGCGCCTTCGGGTTTGCCCGCAGTATCGAGGCGAGCCTTGCGCAATACCTCCCCGTCAAAGGTGACAGCTGATGCCTACCGCGATCTTCACCATCGGCCGTTCGGGCCTGACCGCGTCCCGCCGCAGCCTTGAGCTGACGGCGCAGAACATCGCGAATGCCGATAACGTCGATTATTCGCGCCGCACCCTGACGCAGGGCGAGCTGGTGATGACCGGCAATATCGGCAACAACGCGCAGGATTCGCTGGGCGGGGTGAGGCCGGGCACGATCGAGCGCGCGGAATCCTCGCTGGTGCAGCGGCAGGCGCGCGATTCGTCGTCGGCGCTGTCGGCGGCAGAGGCGGAATTCTTCGCCATGAAGGAGGCTGAAAGCGCGCTCGAGGCCTCGGGCGTGTTCACCGGCCTTGTCGACTTCGAAGCCGCGCTGACCCGGCTCCAGAACAACCCGACCGAGCCCGCGTTGCGCCTGTCGGCGCTGGAATCCGCGCGCAAGATGGCGGGCAATTTCCGCATCGCCAACGGCACGCTCGCCAATGCCCGCAATCTGGTGCAGGCCGAGGTCAGCGCCAAGACCCTTACGGTGAACGAGCTGGCCGGGGAACTCGCCAAGGTCAACGCCGATCTGGTCGGCTCGCGCGAAGGCACCGCCGGGCGCGCGGCGTTGCTCGATGCGCGCGACAAGGCGCTGCGCGGCCTCGCCAAGGAATTCGGTATCAGCCCGACGATCAACGCCAACGGCACCGCCGATGTGATGCTGAACGGCACGCCGCCGGTGGCGCTGGTCACCGGGGCGACAACAAGTCCGCTCGCCACCAGCTTCGCCGCCGATGGCACGGTGACCTTTACCGTGGGCGGCACGCCGACCGTGCCCGCCGGCGGAGCAATGGCGGGCCGGGCCAGCGCGCTGGCCGAAATGGCCGGGCTCCAGACGGGTCTGGATGCGCTTGCGGTTTCGGCGATCAATATCACCAACGCCGCGCAAGCCAATGGCGTGGGGCTTGACGGGAATCCCGGTCCGCCGATTTTCGCGGGGACGGGCGCGGGCAGCATCAATGTCGTCCTCGCCTCTGCCGATGGGCTGGCAACCGCCGCTGCGGGCTCACCCGCGGGCAGCCGCGACACCGCAAACCTTGCCGCGCTGATCAGTGCGCTGGGCGATGCGAGCGGGCCGGTCAGCGGCACGGATTCGCTGCTGCTGGGCCTTTCCAGCCGGGTTTCCGCGCTCGAAACCCGCAGCGAGGGTCTCAGCGTGGTTGCCGCCAGCGCCGAGGCCGAGTTGCTGCGCGAAACCGGTGTCGATCTGGATACGGAAGCCGCCAATCTCGTCCGCCTGCAACAGGCATTCGAGGCCAACAGCCGCGTGATCCAGGTCGCTGCCGAGCTGTTCGATACGATTCTGGGCCTCAGGTAAGGGAGCGCAAGCGACATGCCGTCGATCACCAATTCCGCCGGTTCCTTCTTCAACCGCTCACTCGCCCAGATGGCCGACCTGCGCAGCGGGATTGAACGCACGCGCACCCAGATCGCGACAGGGCGCAAAATCGAGCGCGGCTCGCAGGACCCGGCCGCCGCCGCGCAGCTGCGGTCGGTCGCCCGGCGCGAGGTGCTCGCGCAGGTCGAGGGCGATAATGCTGCTCGGCTCGGGCAGGATCTGGGGGCGGCGGCGGACGAGGTCGAGGCGGTGAGCAACCTGCTCCAGCGCGCCCGCGAACTGGCGGTGCAGGCGGCGAGCACGCCGCTTGGCCCCGATGGCCGCCGTGCGATCGCCTTCGAGCTGGAGCAGCTCGGGCAGGAATTGTTCACCCGCTCCAACGCGGTCTCGCTGACGGGCGAACCGCTGTTCGCAGGCCAATCGTCCGGCACCGCCTTCACGCGCGATGCGGCCGGCAATGTCACCTATGCCGGAACGCCCGAAAGCGGCGCGGTGCCGGTGGCGCCGGGCACCGCGATCGAGCGCGGGTTGCCGGGCAGCGAGGTGTTCCAGTTCGACCTCGGCGGCACGCCCACCAGCGCCTTTGCCGTGCTGGGCGCGCTGACCACCGCCTTGCAGGGCGGGGCGGGCGATCCGGTGGCGGCGGCCAATGCTTCGCTGGCCGGGCTCGATGCCGCGCTCGATACCACGGGCCGCGCCACAACCATTCTCGGCACACGCATGGCGTGGGTCGAACAGGTCGAAATCCAGCAGGCCGAACGCAGGGTTGCCCTTGCCGAACGGCGCAGCCGGGTGGGCGATACCGATATCGCCGATGCCATCGTGCGGCTTCAGCAATCGATGACCGCCCTTGAAGCAAGCCAGTCCGCCTTCGCCCGTGTCAGCTCCCTGACGCTGTTCGACGCGCTGCGCTGAGGAGACCCGACCCGTGTTTGCTGCCATCGGCATTGTCGTATTGCTGGTCATGGTGTTCGGCGGGTTCATGCTCGCCGGCGGCGCCATGGGCCCGGTTCTGGCTGCCCTCCCGCTCGAATTCATGATGATCGGCGGTGCCGCCACCGGTGCCACGCTGATCGGCAACTCGATGCACGAGATCAAGCTGCTCGGCGCGGGTCTTGGCCGGGTCTTCAAGGGTCCGAAATACACTGACGAGGATCACATAGATGCCATTGCGCTGACATCGAAGCTGATGAAGCTGCTGCGTTCCGAAGGCGCGGTGGCGCTGGAAAGCCATGTCACCGAACCCGCCGCCTCGACGATCTTCTCCGAATATCCGCGCCTTCAGGCCGATCCGGTGGTGACCGCGATGATCTGCGATCCGCTGACGCTGATGGTGGTGTCGTCCGGCACGCTCGATACCCACGCGGTCGAGGACGTGATCGACAGTTCGATCAAGACCCAGCTGCACGAGATGGACGAGCCTGCGCACATGATCCAGTCGCTCGCCGATGCGCTGCCCGCCCTGGGGATCGTCGCGGCGGTGCTCGGGATCATCAAGACCATGGGCGCGATCGACCAGCCCCCGGCAGTGCTGGGCAAGATGATCGGCAGCGCGCTGGTCGGGACCTTCCTGGGGGTGCTGCTGGCCTATGGCTTTGCCGGCCCGCTGGGCGCGCGTCTTAAGCAGATCAACACGCACGATCAGCAGATTTTCCATTCGATCAAGCAGGTCATCATCGCCAGTCTGCACGGCTATCCGCAGCCGCTGGTGCTGGAAGCGGCGCGTTCGGGCCTGCCGCCGGCGCACCGGCCCAAGCTGACTGACCTGCTCGACAAGATGCGGGGCCGCTGAGATGGCCGACGCAGGCGGAGCCATTCCGGCACCCATCATCGTCAAGAAGGTGACCATCGTCGAAGGCGGTCATCACGGCGGTGCATGGAAGGTCGCCTATGCCGACTTCGTGACTGCGATGATGGCCTTCTTCCTGCTGCTGTGGCTGCTCGGCGCCACAGAGGAAAAGCAGCGCAAGGGCATTGCCGATTACTTCGCGCCGACGCTGGTCAAGATGCGGCAGGAAAGCGCCGGGGCCGATGGCCTGCTGGGCGGTTCCTCGCTCACCGATCCCGACAATTACCCCAACCGCCAGGGGCAGACGGGCACGCGCTCCATCACCATCCCGCGCGGGGTCACCGGCGGACCGAGCGAGGCGGGCGGACGCGGCGAGATGGAATCCAAGAAGCTGAAAGAGCTTCAGGACAAGATCGAGAAGAAGCTCGTCCAGCGCCGCCAGCTCCGGCATCTCGCCCGGCAGGTGCGCGTGATGCGCGCGCCCGAAGGGATCCGCATCGACCTGATGGACAATGCCGATTTCTCGATGTTCGAACTGGGCACGACGATCCTCACCAAGGAAGCGCGCGGGCTGTTGCAGGTGATTTCCGAGACGCTGAAGGACGAGAACGCTCCGCTGATCCTGCGCGGCCACACGGACTCGCTGCCGTGGCGCGGCGGGGTGGCGGCGAACAACTGGTCGCTGTCGGCCGGCCGGGCCGAGGCAACGCGTCAGGCGCTGGTGCTGGGGGGCGTGCCCCAGGGCCGCTTTGCCCGGATCGAGGGCGTCGCCGCGACGGAACCGCTGATCGGCGACAATCCCGCCGATCCGCGCAACCGCCGCATCTCGCTGTTGCTGCTCGAAGGGCGCGGCGCGGCATCGGGCGGACCGGGCGCGAATGCACCACCGGGCACGGACAAGGCCGTGCCAAAGCCCTGACCTGTCAGGATTGCGGACTGGCGGCCCGGCCCAGCTTGCCGTCCTCGCGCCGGTCGTCCGGCAGAAGCAGCCGGGCCGCTCCCATCGCTGCCAAGGCTCCGGCGATCTGGGCCAGCACGAAGCCGGGGATGTCGCCCGGCGCAATCCCGGCGAACGTATCGGTCATGCTGCGCGCCACGGTGATCGCGGGATTGGCGAAACTCGTGGACGAGGTGAACCAGTATCCGGCGGCGATGAACAGTGCCACGCTCAGCGGCACCCGGTCATCCCGCACCTCGCGCGTGGCGAGGATGGTCAGCAGCAGGCCGAAGGTGGCGACGGCTTCTCCCGCCCATTGGCCGACCCCCGTGCGCGCGGTGGTGCTCCATTGCAGGACCGGAAGATCGAACATCAGATGCGCGGTCCATACGCCGAGGACGCCGCCGGCCAGCTGCGCGCCAACATAGGCCAGGGCCGCGCCAGTCGCAGTTTCCCGCCGCAGCCAGAACACCAGCGTCACCGCCGGGTTGAAATGCGCCCCCGATACCGGCCCCAGCATGGTGATCAGCACGAACAGGATCGCCGCCGTGGCAAGCGTGTTGCCCAGCAGCGCGACGGCGACGTTCCCGCCGGCAAGGCTGGCGGCCATGATTCCCGATCCCACCACAGTGGCGAAGAGGAAGAAGCTGCCGAGCGCCTCGGCAAACAATGCGCGCGTCATGCAGCGCCTTCCATCTGGCCGATTTGCGCAAGCCGTGCCTGCAAGGCGTCGCGTTCCATCGTCGCGAAGGGCAGGGCGAGCAGCGCCTCGACACGCATGACGAGCCAGTCCCACGTGCGGGCAAAGGCGGCATCCACCGCAGCCTCGTCGCCCGTTGCCGCAGCCGGATCGGGCAGGCCCCAGTGTGCCCGCAGCGGCGTGCCGGGGAACATCGGGCAGGCCTCACCTGCGGCATTGCCGCAAACGGTGATGACGAGATCGATGGTTGGCGCTTCGGCGCCGGTGAAGCTGTTCCAGCTCTTGGAATGCAAACCGGCCGGATCGATCCCGCGCGCCGCCAGCAGCCGCAGTGCGCCCGGATGCACCGCCCCTTTGGGCTGACTGCCCGCACTGAAGGCGGTGACGCGTCCTTCGCCAAGCTGGTTGAGTATGACCTCGCCAAGGATCGAGCGGGCGGAATTGCCCGTGCACAGCACCAGAATGTTCATTGTCGCCCCCGCGCGGTTCGGTTCAGCAGCAGCCGGAAGATGCAGCAGGCGCGGTCGCGACCGACTGCGGCACGCAGCACGCGCCAGTCGCCGCACCGGCATTGGCAAGCTGTTCGAGATCGGGGCTGCCGCCATAGGTGGTGCTGCTGCCATTGGTCAGGAAAGCTTCCCACACCACGCCATCAGGATCGGCGATCCAGCTCTTTTCGGACCTGGCATAGCAGCAGGTGGTCGCGCCTTCTTCCAGCACCGGGCGGTCGGCGGCCTTCAGCCGGGCATAGACCTCGGCCAGCTCGCCTTCGTCTTCGACCTGAAGCCCCACATGCTCGATCCCCTTGGCCGCACCCTCGCGCATCGAGATCGCGAAATTGATGCGCGGGTCTTCGAGCATCCACTTGGCGTAATCGGGCTTCACGACACTCGGCGCGGCGCCGAACAGGTGGGTGTAAAAGGCGATCGAGGCATCGAGGTCGGTCACGCCGACATGCATGTGGAAGCGCTTCACAGGGCAGTCTCCATGATGGATGGCGGGATGCAGGCGGCAGGGTCATCGCAAGGCACGCCGCCGCAGCAGTTTTCGGTGAGGTAGGCCATCAGCCCGCCCATCGCGGCATAGTCCGCTGCATAGATGATCGAACGGCTTTCGCGCCGCTGGGAGACCAGTCCGGCATTGGCAAGCTGGGCGAGATGGAAGCTCATCGAGGATGGCGGCACGCCGATCCTTTCGGCAAGCACGCCCGCCGGGATGCCTTCCGCGCCGGCCTGTATCAGCAGGCGGAAGGCCGCGAGGCGGTGTTCCTGCGCCAGCGCGCCGAGCGCACGGATGACCTGATCGGACTGCACGGCACGCTCCAATAATTCAATAAAATTCGAAATATCGAATTGTCGGAGTTGCGTCAATCCCCGGCTGGTTTGCCCGAGGCCGCACGAGACACGACAGAAAAGCCCGGAGCCTTGCGGCTCCGGGCTCTCTTGCTTTCCGCCCCCAGGGGAAAGGGGCGGCACGCGGGACCTGTGTCGATTAACGCAGCAACGACAGCACGTTCTGCTGCGACTGGTTCGCCTGGGCGAGCATCGCGGTCGAAGCCTGACCGAGGATCTGCGCCTTGGCGAGCGCGGTGGTTTCCACCGAGTAGTCGGTGTCCTGGATCCGCGAACGCGCATCCGACAAGTTGGTCGAAACGTTGGTGAGGTTGTTCACCGCCGACTGGAGGCGGTTCTGGCCGGCACCCAGCGTGGCGCGGGCGCTGTTGATCGAATCGAGTTCGGTATCGACCGTGCCGATCAGCGTGTTGGCCGCGGTGGCCGACGAAACGTCGTAGGAACCGGCCGCACCGCCGCTGGCTGCGAGGCTGGTGAGGTCGGCCATGGTCAGGTCGACCGTGTCGGTCCCGTTCGCACCGGCCTGCACGGTCACGGTTGCGGTGGTGCCGTCGAACAGGGCAACGCCGTTGAATTCGCTGTTGGTGATGACCTGATCGATCTGCGCGGTCAGCTGGTCCACTTCGGTCTGCATGTAAGCGCGGTCGGTGGCGTCCTGATAGGTGCCCGAGGCCGACTGCACGGCCAGCTCGCGGACGCGCTGGAGCATGTTGGTCACTTCGTTCAGCGCGCCTTCCGCGGTCTGGGCAAGGCTGATGCCGTCATTGGCGTTGCGGATGCCCTGCTGCATGCCGCGGATCTGCGAGGTCATGGAGGTGGCGATGGCGAGGCCGGCGGCATCGTCGGCGGCGCTGTTGATGCGCTTGCCGCTCGACAGGCGCTCCATGGCGGTCCCGAGCATCTTGCCGGCGGCGACGGCCGAGTTGGTGGCGCGCAGGGCCGAGGTGTTGGTGTTGATCACGTTCATTGGTCGAAACTCCTGAATGGTCAGGCAGGACGAACAGGCCCGTCGCTGCTGGCCACTAGAGCGGCTGTCTGGCGGGATGTTTAAGCCGAAAAATTTTGCATTCTAAAACAAAGCGATAATGCGATACCTGCGCCAAGGGTGCGGCGCGCTGCCGGGGCCGCCTAGGTGTTCGCCACTGCCCGGCTAGGGGAAGCTACGGGGGCTTAAATTTGCCACCTGTCCAGCCTGTATGCGGCAGAGCTTTGCCGAGCCCGGAACGTGACCACTCCGGGGCAGACCACAGGGGACAAGATGATTCGACCGGCAATCGCCACGCGGCCCGGCGCGGCCGTGCCAGACGCTTGTGAAAGCGGCACGCACGACATCCTGATCGGCATGACCGTGCCGCTGATGGGCGGTAGCTGGCAGCGCGACCGGATCGTGCTGGGCGATACGATGCCGGCCGCCATGGCCGCAGGCATCGCCCGCAGCGGGAAGATCGCGATTACGCTCGGCCATGCGCGCGTGCCGGTGGTGGCGCAGCAAGGTCCCGGCCGGGTGACCCTTTCCTATGATCCCGCTGCCCTGCCCGAAGCGCGTGCAGCGCTGATCGCTGCTTCGGCGCAAGGCGGTTGGCCGGTTGCGGGCGATCCGCAATCGCTCGCCCTGCTGACGCTCGCGGAACGCATCGC
>JAIEOM010000123.1 GCA_019750455.1 Sphingomonadales bacterium
GGCCGGCGCGCATGCCAGCCATCGAGCAGCGTGGCGAGGGCGGGTTCGTCTGCCGCAACCGGCTCGACCAGCACGGTTATCCCCGATCCGCAGGCAAGCTTGATGTCGATCCACGGGCTGCCCTCGCCATAGCGCAAGATGCGCGGCGCGCCCTCCGCCACCGCCGCACGCGCATGGGCGGCAACATCATCCTCGATACAGCCGCCCGACAGGAAGCCCCAGTGCGCGTCCGCCGTGACCAGCATCTGCGCCCCCACATCGCGCGGCGCGGAGCCATCCACCGCAACCAGCGTGGCGATGGCGAAGCGATCCGGCACCGCAGGCAGCGCCAGCAGCGCCTCGCGGATATCATCGACAGGAGCGGCAAGACGCCAGCGGGTCATGGAGCGGGAGCGGCTTTCTCGGGGAAGGGCGGAACCGCCAGCAACCTAATCCGCGCAGTCCCGCCGCGCAATTGCGCGGGACCGGACATGACAAAGAAAGGAAATTTTCCACTGGTCGGGACGAGAGGATTCGAACCTCCGACCCCCACACCCCCAGTGTGATGCGCTACCAGGCTGCGCTACGTCCCGTCACCAGTGGAGTGGGGCCTATAGGGGGGGTGGCGGTGGCTTGCAAGCGGGTTTGATGCAGGATGTGGTGTTGCCGTCTCACAACGCTTTCCGGTGCAAAGATTGCGGCTCACTTGCATTGCTGCTAGGCGCGCCCACTTGGACGCACGGGGCGCTCGCCTCGCACGGAATTCACGGGATCTGACAGGCTCTATCGCATGACAATCGACCTTCTTGCCGCTGCTGCGGGTGCTGCCGACGCGCCGCCTGCCTGGATCAGTTTCCTGCCGATCGTCGGCATGATCGCGATCTTCTGGTTCCTCATCATCGCCCCGCAAATGAAGCGCCAGAAGCAGCATCAGGCCAAGATCGCCGCGGTCAAGAAGGGCGATCAGGTCGTCACTGCCGGAGGGCTCGTGGGCAAGGTGGTCAAGGTGGATGACACCTATGCTGAACTGGAACTGGGCCCCAATGTCCGCGTCAAGGCGATCAAGGCGACGCTGGGCGACGTGATCGAGCCCGGCGGCAAGCCCGCCAACGACTGACCGGCCGCGTGGCCCACCGGCCCGGCCCGCACCCTTTCCTTTGCGTGTGAGACCCTGACGCAATGCTCGACTTTCCCCTCTGGAAAAAGCTCTCGCTATGGGCGGTGACGCTCGCCGCCTCGCTGCTGGCGCTGCCCTCGCTCGCCAACGTCGCGGGGCTGGACTGGCCCAGCGCGCTGCCGAACCCGCAGGTCAACCTCGGGCTTGACCTTGCGGGCGGATCGCACCTGCTGCTTGAGGCGAAGGCATCGGATGTGCGCACCCAGCGGCTTGAGAACATGGAAGAAAGCGTGCGCCAGCTGATGCGCGGGGCTAGCCCCCGCATCCGCATCGGCGATGTTTCGACTGCGGACGGCAAGCTGTCCTTCATGCTGGAAAATGCCGCTGATATCGACCGTGCGCGCGGGCTGATCGAGCCGACCATGCAGGGCGCGACCACGGTGCGCGAGTGGGAACTGAATGTGGTGGATGGCCAGCGCATTGTTCTCTCCCAGACCGAGGCAGGCGTGGAACAGGCGATCGACGATGCGATGGACAGCGCCACCGAAGTGGTGCGCCGCCGTATCGACGAACTCGGCACGCGCGAGCCGACCATCATCCGCCAGGGCGCGACCCGCATCGTGGTGCAGGTGCCCGGGCTTCAGGATCCCGATGCGCTCAAGAAGCTGCTCGGCCAGACCGCGCAGCTTGAATTCAAGCTTGTCGATCTCAACGCCCTGCCGACCAATATCCAGGCGGGCATCGCGCCTCCGGGCAGCGAGATCGTGCCCTATGCGGAAGGCGAAGGCGGGGCGATTGCGGTGAAGCGCCTCGGCGGGATCCGCGGGGACAACCTCACCGGCGCGCAGGCCGGGATCAACCAGCAGACCAACGAGAACATCGTCACCATCAGCTTCGATGCGCAGGGCGGGGCCAAGTTTGCCAAGCTGACGACCGAGAATGTCGGCAAGCCCTTTGCCATTATCCTTGACGGGCAGGTGCTGTCCGCCCCCAACATCAACGAACCGATCATCGGCGGCAATGCGCAGATTTCGGGCAGTTTCACTGCCGAAAGCGCCAACCAGCTGGCGATCGCCCTGCGTTCAGGCGCGCTGCCGGTGCCGCTGGCGGTGGTGGAGGAGCGCACCGTCGGGCCAGATCTGGGCGCGGACTCGATCCGCAAGGGCCTGCTTGCGATGGGCATCGGCAGCCTCGCGGTGATCGCGCTGATGGTGGCGACCTATGGCCGCTTCGGCATCTACGCCACAGTCGCGCTGGTGCTCAACGTGCTGATGCTGCTCGGAATCATGGCGCTGGGCGGCTTCACGCTGACCCTGCCGGGGATCGCGGGCTTCGTCATCACCATCGGCGCGGCGGTGGACGCCAACGTGCTGATCAACGAACGTATCCGCGAGGAACGCGCGCGCGGGCGCAAGGTCGTCGCCGCGGTGGAGACCGGTTACAAGGAAGCCAGCCGCGCGATCTGGGACGCGAACCTCACCAACGTCATCTCCGGCGTGGCGCTGTTCGCGTTCGGTTCCGGTCCGGTCAAGGGCTTTGCGGTGGTGCTGATCATCGGCATCATCACTTCGGTGTTCACCGGCGTGACCCTGACCCGCATGTTCGTCGCCGGGTGGCTGCGCAAGGCGCGCCCCAACGACATCACGATTTGAGGAGCGCGGACGCATGAAACTCCTGAAGCTCGTCCCCGACAACACCAACATCCAGTTCCTGAAACTGCGCGTGCCGTTCTTCGTGCTCAGCCTTGTGCTGATCATCGGGAGCTGGGCGGCGGTGGCGGTGAACGGCCTCAACTTCGGCGTCGATTTCGCTGGGGGGCAGGAAGTGCGCATGACCTTCACCCAGAAGCAGGAAGCCCCCATTCCCGCGCTGCGTGAACTGGTCGGCGGGCTCGGTTATGGCGAGCCAGTGGTGCAGGAATTCGGCGCCAAGAACCAGGTTTCGATCCGAGTTCCGCTACCTGAAGGGGCCGAGGACACGCCCGGCGCGGCGACCGCGATCGGCGACAAGGTGATCGCCAGCGTCAAGCAGGCCTATCCCGACGCGCGCCGTGACGGCAACGACACCGTGTCTGGCAAGGTCGCGGGCGAGTTCCGCGATCAGGCGATCCTCGCCCTGCTGGCGGCGATGGCGGCGGTCTCGCTTTACATCTGGGTGCGCTTCGAATGGCAGTTCGGCGTGGGCGCGATGTTCGCACTGGTTCACGACGTGTCGGTGACGCTCGGCCTGTTCGCGCTGACGCAGATGGAGTTCAGCCTCCAGATCGTCGCCGCGATCCTCGCGATCATTGGCTATTCGCTGAACGACACCATCGTCGTCTATGACCGCATCCGCGAGAACCTGAAGAAGTTCCGCAAGATGGAGATGGGCGCGCTGCTCGACCTGTCGGTCAACGAGACGCTGGCGCGCACGGTGATGACTTCGCTGACGCTGTTCGTGGCGCTGATTCCGCTGCTGATCTTCGGCCCGCCGAGCCTGTTCGGCATGGTCGCGGCGATCACCGTGGGCCTGTTCATCGGCACCTATTCCTCGATCTACATGGCCGGCCCGCTGCTGATTTGGATGGGCGTGACGACGAGCAGCTTCGTGCCCACCGAAACCGCGCTCGACCGGCAGGAAAAGATCGCGCGCGGCGAAGCGTAAAGGGCAGGGGTGGGCTCAGGCCCCGTCCACCAGCCGCTCGTAATGCGCGGCCAGTGCGGCGGCGTTGGCATCCCAGCTGAAACTGTCGGTGAGGGCGGCCACCGTCTCGCGTTCCGGCGGGTGGGCGAGGATCGCCTTGATGCCTGCCGTCACCGCCTGGGGCGTGCGTTCCACCAGCCGCCCAGCGGTATCGCTCGCAATCAGCTCGCGCGCGCCGCCGACATCGCAGGTGACCACCGGTGTCCCGCAGGCGAGCGCCTCCACCCAGGCATTGGCGAGGCCTTCATTGGCGGTGGGCAGCACCATCACATCGGCGGCCGACAGGATCAGCGGCATCAGATCGTGATCGATCGAACCGGCGAACAACACCCGCTCGCCCACCCCCTCGCGCGCGGCGAGGGACCTCAGCGATGCCTCGTCCTCCCCCTTGCCGACCAGCACCAGCCGCGCATCGGGAATGTCGCGCAGCGCGCGGATCGCGATGGCCTGTCCCTTGCGTTCGATCAGCGCGCCGACGCAGGCGAGCAACGGTGAATTGTCGGGCAGGGGAAAGCCCAGCTCCTCGGTGAGCTGGCGGCGCAATTGGGGGTGGGCGAAGGGCCGGAAGCGGTCGCGGTCAAGCCCGGTGTAATGCAGCGCAATGCGCTCTGCGGGCATGCCCATCGCCGCCATTTGCCCCGCCAGATCGCGGCTGACGGCGAGCAGCCCTTTCGCCTGCTGCGCGGCAGCGACCATCTGCCGCGCCGCGAATTCCTGCTTACCCCAGAAGGTGATGTCGCTCCCCCGTGCCTTGATCGACAGCGGGCGGCCAAGCGCGCGTGCCACCTCGGCGGCGGCGGGGCCATCGGGGAAGAAGAACTGCGCGTCGACCACATCGACCGGCGTCTGAGCATGCACCGCCTGTGCCAGCGGCACGGCGGCGCGCGCAATGGCCGCCGCGTTGCGCCTTGCGCCGATCCGCGGGATCAGCGTGAATCGCGGGCGGTGGATGGTGATGCCGCCCTCCTCGGCCAGCAGCGGCAGGTCTGCCAGCGCCCGGTAGCGGCCCAGCACCAGCGGGGGCAGGCCGATCGGGTTGATGACCGTCACCCGCCAGTCCCCGCGCTTGGCCAGCGCCTCCAGCGAGCGCGCGACGAAGGTCCCGAAGCGCGGGTTCACCGCGTTGGGATAGAGCGTCGAGAGGACAAGGACGTGTTTCACCGGAGCGGTCCTATCGGCTTGCGCGTTAAAGCGCTCTCACCAGCATGAAGGCGACCGCGATCCACGGCGGATTGTCGACCACCACCTGCTTCTGCCCCGCGCCCGGCGGCAGCACGGCGACAAGGCTCCCGCGCCGGTCGATCAGGCGACCGAAGGCAAAGCGCCCGCCCGGGCGGGGGATCAGGCAATCGCGATTCATGGCGCGGTTGATCGCCTGCCCCGCCTCCTCGGGCGCGATTGCGCGCAGCCACACGAGATCGCCGGGCCGGTATTCGCCGACGCTGGCGGTGACCGACAGGACCAGCGGCGCAGGGCCATCTTCGGGCGCAAGGGCGCTGGGTGGCAATGCCTCGCGCGGGTGGGTGAGAGCCTCGGGACCGCTAGCACCGAGTTCTGCGACGATCTGTGCCGGTGCGGTGGTCTCGGCGCGCATCAGGGACGCCGGCTCCACCCCGAGCGCGGCGGCGATCTTGTTCATCCAGCCAAGCGACAATTGCCGCATCCCTGTCTCCAGCCGACCGATCGTCTGCGCGGTGGTGGGCGGAGAGCAGGCGGCGGCAAGATCGGCGAGCGTCAGCCCCTTGGCTTTGCGGATGTCGCGGATGCGGTTCATAAAACGCCTTCAGGTAGCGAAGCGATAGGGTATCAAAAACGCCTTCAGGTAGCGGAGCGATAGGGCATCACGAATGCTGCGCACTGAAATTAACCGGATTGGTTTTCTCTTTCCTACAGATGGGCCGTGTTGGCAAGTCCTTCGCTGCAAAACGCGGAGGAACCACCATGAAGCGCCATCTCGTCGAACGCGAACTCACCCCTGAAGGCCCGCGCCACCGTCCTGCCGGGCCGGGCGGGCTTGCGCGGTCGCGATCGGTGACGGTGAACCTCGCCGAAAGCCCGCTCGCCTGGCTGCACGCGCGCGGGCATCTCAGCGAACGGCTGTTCGATGCGGGCGAGGCGCTGCGTGCGGACTACGAACGGGCACAGCTTTCCGCCAATATCACCATGCGTTGGGACCCGGTGCGGGTGAAGGGGACGGGGGATCGCGGCCTATCCCCCGGCGAAAAGCAGATCGCCGCCCGTCAGCGTTTCGACGGGGCGATTACGTCGGCGGGCAAGGGGCTGGAGGATATCCTGTGGCGCGTGGTCTGCGCGGGCGAGGCCCTGCCCGAGGCGGAAAAGGGCCTCGGCTGGCCCGCGCGCAGCGGAAAGCTGGTGCTGAAAATTGCGCTGGAACGGGTTGCGGAATTCTACCGGATCACCTGAGCGCGGTGGCCACCTTGGCGCGCAGGGCCGGAAGGATGTCGCGCCCGAACCACGGGTGCCGCTCCATGAACAGCCGCGAACGCCACGCCGGGTGGGGCAGGGCGATGAAGGGCAGATCTTCACCGAAACGCCGCACGCGCTCGGTGAGCGAAAGCTTTTTGAGATGCGGGAGGTAGCGCGCCTGTGCGTGGACGCCGACCAGCAGGGTCAGGCGGTTTTCGGGCAGCACGCCGAGCACCGCATCATGCCACCGGGGCGCGCATTCCTTGCGCGGCGGCGCGTCTCCGCCTGCCGCGCGGCCGGGATAGCAGAAGCCCATCGGCATCTGCGCGACCTTGGCCGCATCGTAGAAGGTTGCTTTGTCGACCCCCAGCCACTCCCGCAACCGGTCGCCGCTGTCATCGTCCCACGGCACGCCGCTTGCGTGAACCTTGGTGCCGGGCGCCTGTCCGATGATGAGAATCCGGGCGGTCGCGGAAAAGCGCGCGATCGGGCGGGGGCCGAGCGGGAGATGCTCGGCGCACAGGGTGCAGGCGGCGATGCGGCGCCTCAGGTCCTCGATTGTGTCGTGCCCCGGTGCGGGGCTGCTCAACCTTCCACCATTTCCGCAAGCATCAGCCAGCGTTCCTCCGCCGCGTCCTTTTCAGCCCGGGCATTGGCTATGCCCTGGCTGATGGTCGCGAACCTTTGCGGGTCCTTTGCATAGAGTTCGGGATCGGCCAGCAGCGCCTCGCCCTTGGCGATCGCGGCTTCCAGTTCCTCGATCCGGGCAGGCAGGATCTCGTAATCGCGCTGGTCCTTGTAGGATAAGCGGGGGGCTGAGGCGGGCTTTGTAGGAACCGGCTTTTGCGCAGGTCCACCCCCCCCTTTGACCCCGCCTTGACCCCCGTTAGACCCCGTCTTGCCCCCGCTTGGAGGCGCTTTGCGGCGGGCTTCCCAATCGGCATAGCCGCCGGCGACAATATCCACCTTGCCCGACCCGTCGAGCCCCAGAGTGACAGTCACCGTCCGGTCAAGGAAGTCGCGATCGTGGCTGACGATCAGTACGGTGCCATCGAAATCGGCGATCACTTCCTGAAGAAGATCAAGGGTTTCGAGATCGAGGTCATTGGTCGGCTCGTCCAGCACCAGCAGATTGGCCGTCCGCGCGAACTCGCGGGCGAGCAACAGCCGCGAGCGTTCGCCGCCCGAAAGAATGCCGATTTTCGTGTCGACAAGGCCGGGGTCGAATAGGAAATCCTTGAGATAGGCCTGCACATGCTTGCGCACCCCGCGCACATCGATCCAGTCGCCCCCCTGCGCCAGAATCTGGCGGACGGTGGCGCCCGGTTCGAGGATCTTGCGCTGCTGGTCGATCATCACGCCCGAAAGGGTGCGGGCGTGGGTGACGGAGCCGGTGTCGCTCTCCAGTTCTTTGGTGAGCAATTTCAACAGGGTGGTCTTGCCTGCGCCATTCGCGCCGACGATCCCGATGCGGTCACCATTCTGGATGCGCAAGCTGAACGGCTTAATGATCGCACGGTCGCCGTAAGTCTTTGAAATGTTTTCGGCAACGATCACGGACTTGGACTTGAAATCATCGTCGGAGGCGAGTTTCAGCTTGGCCGTCCCCGCGCCCGAAATCATCGCCGCCCGCACGGCCCGCATCTGGTGGAGCTTTTCCAGCCGCCCCTGGTTGCGCTTGCGCCGCGCAGTGACCCCGCGCTCAAGCCAGTGCGCCTCGATTTTCAGTTTGGCATCAAGGCGATCCGCATTGCGGGCTTCCTCGGCATAGACCGTTTCTTCCCACGCCTCATAGCCGCCGAAGCCGATTTCCTTGCGCCGCAGCGTGCCCCGGTCGAGCCACAGGGTCGCACGAGTCAGGCGGGTGAGGAAGGTGCGGTCGTGGGAAATGGTGATGAACGCCCCGCGGTAGCGCGAGAGCCAGTCCTCCAGCCAGTCGATCGCGGCCAGATCGAGGTGGTTGGTTGGCTCGTCGAGCAGGATCAGATCGGGCTCCTGCGCCAGCGCGCGGGCGATGGCGGCGCGGCGCTTTTCCCCCCCGCTGGCGGTGGCGGCAGGGCGGGACATGTCGATACCGAGCTGGCCGGCGATGGCCTCCACCTCGTGGGCGGCGGGAGCGTCATCGCCGCCCGTCGCGAAGTCCATAAGGGTGGAGAACGGCGTGAAATCAGGGTCCTGTTCAAGGAACACGATCTTTGTCCCCGGCTTCACCCGGCGTTGTCCGCGATCCGCCTCGATGCGGCCCGTGATAATGCGCAGCAGCGTGGTCTTGCCCGCGCCATTGCGGCCGATCAGCGCCAGCCGGTCGCCGGGGAGCACGTGCAGGTCGATCGGCGCCGCACCGCTGGTGGGAGTCGGCCCGCCGAACAGCCAGCGGCCGCCCTGCTGCAATGCAATGCCTTCGAGCGAGAAGATGGGGGGCTGTGCCATGACCCGCGCCACCTAGGGACTGGGAGGGAAGGCGGCAAGTGCATGTCGCCCCCGCGGTTCAGTCCCGCGAAAGGCGAGACGCTCCAAAGGCGCGGCGAACCGGAGGAAATACCCATGACCACGCGTGCCCTTGTCATCGCTGCCGCCTCGACGCTGGCTTTGCCTGCCGCCGCTTTCGCTGCGCCTCAGGTCGGCATCACCCCGTCCGGCCCGGTAGTCGAACTCAACATCTACGAGACAGTCGAGAGCGCGCCGGACCGCGTCACCATCGGCGCAGGGGTCACGACCACCGCACCCACCGCGACCGAGGCGATGCAGCAGAACGCGGCGGAGATGAGCAAGGTCATCGCCCGCATCAGGGCGCTTGGCGTGCCCGAGAAGAACATCCAGACCATCGGGGTGAGCCTTGGTGCGCAGTACGATTACGCCGATGGGCGGACGGTGTTCCGCGGCTATCAGGCGGCCAACCGCGTCAGCGTGATCCTCGGCAAGATCGAGGACACCGGGCGCGTGCTTGATGCGTTGGTCGAGGCCGGTGCGACCGATCTCAGCGGACCCGCATTCAGCCTGTCGGACGAGACCGCCGCCAAGGAACGCGCCCGCACATCAGCCGTCGCCCGCGGCGAGGCGCAGGCCAAGGCCTATGCGGCCATGCTCGGTTACACCGGAGTGAGAGTGCTGGCAGTTTCCGAGACCATCGATGGCAGCCTCCCTGTCTTCGAGGCCACCAAGATGATGGCTGCGCCGGGTCCCACCTCATCGCCTGTCCTGCCCGGTCAGGTATCGACCGGGGTCAACGTCACCATCACCTATGAACTCGTCGGCAAGTGAGCCATTCACGGCTTGTTCAATGGACCTATCCTAGGCACAATCCTGTCATGAACTTCTCCCGCGCCCTTCTGCTTGTTCCGTTTGCCGCCCTCTCCCTCGCCGGCGCGCCCGCGCTTGCGCAGCAGGACCAGCAGCGCGGCGATCAGGACGAGGCGCGGCGCGAGGCGCAGGCTGGCACGATCATGCGCTCCGGCGAGATCGAGGCGAAGATCCTGCCGATGATGCGCGATGCCGAATATCTCGGCTTCGCCTATGATTCGACAGCGCGCGCCTATCGCCTCAAGTTCATCAGGGATGGCCGCGTGACCTATGTCGATGTTGACGCCCGGACCGGGCGGATCATCGGCCGGTCGCGCTGATCGCAACGGCAACATGGGCAATCAGCGGGGGAAAGCAGCCGTTTGTGCGCGAGTGCGTCGCTTGACGCTCCGCACGCAAAGGCGCACGACCCGCCGCATGCTCAAGCAGGGAAGTGGTGGACCATGCGCATTCTGATCGTCGAAGACGAACCCACCCTCGGCGCGCAATTGAAGGCGACGCTGGAAGGGCAGGGCTATGCCGTCGATCTTTCGACCGATGGCGAGGACGGGCACTTCATGGGCTCGACCGAGGATTATGACGCGGTCGTGCTCGACCTTGGCCTGCCCGAGATTGACGGGCTGACCGTGCTCGGCATGTGGCGGCGCGAGGGCCGGACGTTCCCTGTGCTGGTGCTGACCGCGCGCGACAGCTGGTCCGACAAGGTCGCAGGGCTAGATGCGGGGGCCGATGATTACCTCGCCAAGCCGTTCCAGACCGAAGAACTGATCGCCCGCCTGCGCGCGCTGATCCGGCGCGCTTCGGGCAACACTTCGTCCGAACTCACCGCCGGCGATGTGCGGCTGGACACCCGCTCGGGCCGCGTTACGCTGGCTGGAGAGCCGGTCAAACTGACCGCGCAGGAATACAAGCTGCTCAGCTACCTCATGCACCACAAGGGCAAGGTGGTGAGCCGCACTGAACTGATCGAGCATATCTACGATCAGGATTTCGACCGGGATTCGAACACCATCGAAGTCTTCGTCACCCGTATCCGCAAGAAGCTTGGCGCAGACGTGATTACGACCATCCGTGGCCTCGGTTACAGCCTCGACGACCCCGCCGACGCACCCCGCGCCTGAGGCGCAGGCGCCGGGCGGCGATGCGCCGGTGACCTTGCCTGCGGGCGGGGCGGAAGGTGCGGTCCTGCCCGTCGAGGCGGCGCCTCCGAGAGAGCAACGCCGCGTCAGCCTTGCCCGGCGCATGGGCCTGATCGCAGCGGGGTGGATTTCTGTCCTCCTGCTGGGTGGCGGTATCGCGCTGGAGCGCACGCTAACCTCGCAAGTCGAAGCCAATTTCGACGAGCAGCTCGATTACATCCTCACCGCGATGATCTCCTCGGCCGAGATCGATTCCTTCGGCGAGGTCAATTTCTACCGCACGCTGGGTGATCAGCGGTTTCTGGAACCGGGCAGCGGGCTGTACTGGCAGGTGAGCGGGGCTGGGCATGATCCCTGGCCCTCGCGCAGCCTGTGGGACCGCACACTGAAGCTGCAAGGCGCCGCGCCGGAGGGCCAAGAGTTCGACAGCGACGCGCATTTCTACAACTCCGACCAGTTCGCCGGCGAGCCTCTGCGGATTGCCGAGCGCACCGTGATCCTGCCGGGCAGCGAGACGCGCTGGACCTTTGCGGTGGCCAGCGCCACCGAACAGCTCGACGCGCAGATCGGGCGGATCCGGCTGATCCTGATCTGGAGCTTCGCGGTGCTCGGCCTCGGACTACTGCTGATGGCGCTGATGCAGGTGCGTTACGGCCTGTCGCCGCTGCGCCGGGTGCGCGCGGCGATCCAGAACCTGCGGACAACCGGGGCGGGGCGGATCACCGATCCCCTGCCGCTGGAAGTGCAGCCGCTGGTGGACGAGCTGAACGCGCTGCTCGAACATTCCGAGCGGCAGGCGGAAGAGGCGCGGCGTCATGCGGGCAATCTCGCCCATGCGCTCAAGACGCCGCTGACCGTGCTGACCAACGCCGCCACCGCGCGTGCGCCCGACCTTGGCGATGCGGTGATGCGCGAGACGCGCACGATGCAGCGCCATGTCGACCACCACCTCGCCCGTGCCCGCGCAGTGGGCCGCCGCGCGGTTGGCCATGCACGCACCAATGTGATGGCAAGCGCGGAGGCGGTGCGGCGCGCGGTCGAGCGGCTCTATCCGGAAGGCCGGCTGGACATCGCGGGCGACAAGACCGCGCTGGTTTCACTGGAACGGCAGGACCTTGACGAACTGCTCGGCAACCTCATCGAAAACGCCGCGAAATACGGCGGCGGCAGCGTGTTCGTGACCATCGATCCTGACGAGGACGAGGCCCCGCGCGATCCGAAGATGTGCCTTATCTGGGTCGAGGATGACGGCACTGGAATCCCCGAAGCCGAGCGCACCCGCATCTTTGATCGCGGGGTGAGGCTGGATACGGGCAAACCGGGCACGGGTCTTGGCCTTGCGATCGTGCGCGATGTGGCTGAAATCTACGGCGGCAGCGTCACTCTGGGCACCAGCGAGGATCTGGGCGGTCTGCTGGTCGAACTGCGCCTGCCGCGCGCGGATTGATCGGGCGCGCGAAGGGTTTTTAATCCTGCCGCGTTACAGCTTGCGAATACGACACCGCAGACAGGCCATTTGCGACCCGCCATGACCGCCGCCCCGCAGCCAGAGCGAATTGCGCCGCCGCTCGCCCAACCGGGCGATGATGCGGCATGGGCGGCGCGTCTGGCGGCGCGCGATCCGGACGCCTTGCGCGAGATGATCGCGCGGCACGGGCGTCCGCTCCACCGTGTCGCGTATCGCATGACAGGCGATGCGCACGAAGCGGAGGATATTGTGCAGGAGGCCATGTTGCGACTGTGGGACCATGCGCCCGCCATCGCGGCCAAACACCCGACGGGCAGCGCGGCGGCGGCGCAATTGCGGCTGGGCGGCTGGCTGCAACGGGTGGTGACCAACCTCGCCATCGACCGCCTGCGCCGCGCCCGCCGGCTTGCAGGCGGCGAGATGCCGGACGATGAGGATGATGCCCCGCTTGCCGATGCGCTGATCGAGGCGGGAGAGCGCGACAATCTGGCGCGGGCGCTGGTGCTCGCGCTGCCCGAACGCCAGCGCGCCGCGATCGTGCTGACTTATTACGAAGAGCTGCCCAATGCCGAGGCGGCTGAAGCAATGGATATGAACATCAAGGCCTTCGAGAGCCTGCTCCACCGCGCCCGCGCGGCGCTGCGGCAGGCACTGGCGGCGCAAGGAGATGCGCCATGAGCGTTAACGAACAAGGCACGGGCGGGCCCATCGATCGCGGCAGTCCGCTCGCGCGGGTGCTTGACGGCTATGCCGCACCCGATCTTCCCGCAGGCTTTGCCGACCGGGTGTTGGCCGCTGCCGAAACGCGGCCCTGCGGTTCCGCTTCGCCGCTGCCCGAACTGCGCCGCCCCGCGCGCGTCGGCATGCGCGGCTGGCGCATGGGACGGCGGATTGCCATCGGCGTTGCCAGCTTCGGCGTGCTCGCGACGGCGGCGGCGGCGACCGGGCTGCTCCAGCAGATCGCGCTTCCCCTGCCTTCGGCGCAAAGCGTGTGGGCGAGCATCGCCGGCACCGCCGCCGCCGAAACGACGCCCCGCGTCGCCGCCGCAGCATCGGTGCCTGCCGCAGAATCGACTGCGCTTCCGGTGGTGATCGAGGGGCCGATCGACACGCCCGAGGAACTTGGCGAGGCCTTCCGCAGGGTCGAACAGGTCCGCGCGGGCCGCCGCGAGGAACGTCGTGCGCAGATCGATCAGCGCATCAAGAACGAGATCGAGCGCCGCCGCGCCGCAGGGCTAAGCGTGCCGACACCGGAAGAAGAGGCACGGTTCCGCGCGCGGGTCGAACAGGAAATCGCCCGCCGCGAACAGCGTGCCGACCAGCAGGTCGCCGCCCGGCGCGAGGCGATGCAGCGCAAGGTCGAAAATGGCGAGGCGGTAACGCGCGAGGATTTGGCTGGGCCTCCGCCGGTCGATCCGGCGCTGCGCGAAAAGGTGCGCGAGCTGCGTCAGATGACCCCGGCCGAGCGGCGTGAGGTTTGGCGCAGCCTTTCGGTAGATGAACGGCGCGCCCTGACCGAAGCCGTGCGCGCCCGTCGCGGCCTGCCAGCCCCTCCTGCATCCGCAGCCTCGCCCCAGTCCGAACTCCAGCCCGAACCCCGGCCCGAGCCTTCGCCCGCCGGATAAGTCGCACGTCCAGCGAAGGGAAATTCGCGCTGGCACGTTTCCTCCATGTCACCGGCAGCATCACCCCGCTCGCTGCCGGGGAACTAGCAAGCTTTTGATTTGCATGGAGGATACGCCAATGATCAAGACCCCCTCGAAGGCCCGTCTGCTGCTCGTTTCGATCACCGCGCTCGCGCTCGCGGCCCCGCTCGGCGCGCAGGAGAAGACCCGCACCAAGACCTATGAAAGCGACCGGTACACGGCCACCCAGACCACCACGGTCAACCGCGATACCGGCACCGCGACCCGCACCGGCGTGGCCACCAATCGCCAAACCGGCAATACCGCGACGAGCATCGGCGTGCGCCAGCGCACCGACACCGGATCGACCGTATCGCTCACGCAGACCGGTCCGCAGGGCCGCACCCGCAATCTGGTCGGCGAACGCGTGCGCACCGATGATGGTTTGACCTTTTCCGGCACGGCCACGGGCCGCGGGGGCCAGTCTTATGGCCTCGCCGGCAGCCGCAGCCGTGATGGGCAGGGCAATTCGCAGGCCAGCCAGAGCGTGACCAGTAGTGCGGGCGATACGCTTGCCTCGCGCAGCCGCGTCACCACCCGCAGCAATGGCATGGTGAGCAACACCGTGACCCGTTCGCGCGCCGAGGGCGTTTCCCGGCCGCCCCGCGCGCGCCGTCCGCGCGGCTGATCCGTCAGGCGCGCGCAAAACTTGCGGGGGTCACTGTCCGGCGTGGTCGTGCCCCCGCTCTCTCGCAGACTGTTCACAGCCGGTTCACGCCTCGCAAAGGATTGATATGGATGTAACCTTCAGGGAGCGGATCCATGATCGCAAGAGGCAGTGGCACCATCGCGCTCGCCCTTGCCATGCTGGCACTGACGGGCTGTGCAACGCCCGATCCGCTTGAGGGTGGGCGCACCGTGTTCAACAACCCCTATGCCGTGCCGGTGATCGACCGGACGGGTATCGGCCCGCAATGCGACGTCGAACTCGGCCGCGATGCAACCTGTCTTGGTGCGCCGCTGGGCTATGACGGCGGGCGCCATGTGCTGCTCGGCAATGGCGAGACCGAACGCCTGACCCGCCAGCAGCGGCGCATCCTGCGCGAGCGGGCCGCATTGCTCGAAGTGCTGCGCGATCAGCCGCCCCCACCTCCGCCAGCGCCGCCTCGGCCGATTGCCGAAGAATCCGACAAAACGCCTTAACCTGCCGCCGCGCGTTCGTGGTGGCGGATCACTTCATCGATGATGAAGCGAAGGAATTTCTCGGAAAACTCGGGATCAAGATCGGCCTCTTCCGATAGTTTGCGCAGCCGCGCGATCTGGCGTGCTTCACGGTCCGGATCGGCGGGGGGAAGGGTGACCTTCGCCTTGTATTCGCCCACTGCCTGTGTGATCCGGAACCGCTCGGCCAGGATATGGATCAGCGCGGCATCGATGTTGTCGATGCTCTTGCGGAAGGCTGCGAGCACCGGATCGGGCTCATGCGGGTGTTGCGGATCATGCGGCATGGGCCGCAGAATTAGCAGCAAATCTGCGCTTGCCAAGCACGCGCGGGCCGCCCTAGAGCCTTGTGCAGCATGAGCGCCGAGATACTTCCCCTGCCGCGCAAGGCGCCGACACTCGATCCCATGCTGTCGCTGACGGCAGGTGGCATGAACTCGGTCAACGCCGTGATCCTCGAACGGATGCAGAGCGAGATCCCTCTGATCCCGCGCCTGGCCGGGCATCTGATATCGGGCGGGGGCAAGCGGTTGCGATCGATGCTGACGCTCGCCGGGGCGGAACTGGTCGGCTACAAGGGCACGCGCCACCACAAGCTGGCCGCGGCGGTCGAGTTCATCCACACCGCCACGCTGCTGCACGATGATGTGGTGGACGGCAGCGAACTGCGGCGCGGCAAGGCCGCCGCCAACATCATCTTCGGCAATCCAGCGACCGTGCTGGTCGGCGATTTCCTGTTCAGTCGGGCCTTCGAACTGATGACCGAGGATGGCTCCTTGCGCGTCCTCTCGATCCTGTCGCGCGCCAGTGCGGTGATTGCGGAGGGCGAGGTTTCGCAGCTCTCGGCCCAGCGCCAGATTACCACCAGCGAAGAACAATACCTCCACATCATCGGCGCCAAGACCGCCGCGCTGTTCGCCGCCGCCAGCCAGATCGCTGCCGTGGTCGCGGAATGCTCGGAAGAGCAGGAGCGCGCCCTCGAGGCCTATGGCCGCAACCTCGGCGTCGCCTTCCAGCTGGTCGACGACGCGATCGACTATGATTCCGATGCGGCCGAGATGGGCAAGGATCAGGGCGACGACTTCCGTGAGGGCAAGATGACCCTGCCGGTGATCCTCGCCTATGCCCGCGGCAACGAGGAAGAGCGCAAGTTCTGGAAGGACGCGATCATCGGTCATCGCACTTCGGATGAAGACCTTGCCCATGCGATCCACCTGATCGGGAAGCACAACGCCCTCGAGGACACGCGCGAGCGGGCGCGCCACTTCGCGCACCGCGCGATCGACGCGATCTCGATCTTCCCCGACGGGAAGGCGCGTCAGGCGATGGCCGAAGCCGCGCAATTCGCGGTCGCGCGCGGGCATTGAATCGTCACCCTGAACGCATTTCAGGGTCCGTTTCGCAGCATGCTCCGGGCCGGATGGCTAGACTGATGCTGAAACAAGTTCAGCATGACGAATGATGTGATGACTGACCTTCCCATCCATGCCGTTCTGCCGGAAATTCGCGCCGCGCTGGCGGACGAGGGTGCTGCCGTGCTGATTGCGCCGCCGGGCGCTGGCAAGACCACCGCTGTCGCGCCCGATCTGCTGGGCGAGGCATGGTGCACCGGCCAGATCATCCTCACCTCGCCCCGCCGCGTCGCAGCCCGTGCCGCGGCCGAACGCATGGCCGAGATGCTGGGCGAGAAGCCGGGGGAGACGGTCGGCTACATGACCCGGCTCGACAGCAAGGTATCCGCGCGCACCCGCATTCTCGTTGTTACCGAGGCGATTCTGGTGAACCGGCTGGTCGATGATCCGGAGTTGCCCGGTGTCTCGGCTGTGCTGTTTGACGAGGCGCACGAACGCGCGCTCGACAGCGATCTGGGGCTGGCGCTGGCGCTGGAAACCCGCAGCGTGCTGCGTGAGGACCTGCGCGTGCTGGTGATGTCGGCGACTATCGACGGGTCGCGCTTCGCCCGCCTTCTGGGCGAGGGCGCAGCGGTGATCGCAAGTGAGGGGCGCAGTTTTCCGCTGACGATCAAATGGCTTGGCGGCGATGCCTCACGGGCTGTCGAGGACCGCATAGCCGCCGCAGTGATGACCGCCTGGCGCGAGGAAGCGGGCGATATCCTCGCCTTCCTCCCCGGCGTGCGCGAGATCGAGCGGGTGCGCGAACGTTTGGAAGTGCGCTTGCCCGACACCCCGATCCACCCGCTCCACGGCCAGATCGAGCCCACCGCCCAGCGCGCCGCGATAAGGCGCGATCCGCAGGGCTGCCGCCGGATCGTGCTGGCGACGGCGATTGCCGAGACCTCGCTTACTTTGGACGGTGTCAGCGTGGTGGTCGACTCCGGCCTTGCCCGCCTCGCCGAATTCGACCGGGCGGCGGGGACCACGCATCTTGTCACCCGCCGTGCCTCGCAAGCCTCGGCAGCGCAGCGGGCCGGGCGTGCGGCCCGGCAGGGGCCAGGGGTCGCCTATCGCCTCTGGGAAGAGGCAGGGCACGCTGGCCGCCCGGAATTCGCACCCGCCGAAATCATCCAGGCCGACCTCGCACCGCTGCTGCTGCGGCTGGCGAAGTGGGGGACGGCGGATCCGGCCAGTCTGCCTTGGCTCGATCCCCCGCCCGAAGCTTCCGTGGCCGCCGCAAGGCGCGCGCTGGAGGCGCTGGGCGCGCTTGATGGCGCAGGGCGGATTACGGCCTTGGGCGAGGCGATTGCGGCTTTGCCGATGGCTCCCGATCAGGCGGCGGCAGTACTCCATGGAGCGGCGGCGGGTGTGGGCGAGGATGCTGCCCGTCTGGTGATGCTGTTGCAGGAGCGCGGGCTGGGCGGGCGCGGCGAGGATCTCGTCCAGCGTCTCACCCGCTGGCGCGGCGACCGGACATCGCGCAGCACAGCCGCAGCCGGCATCGCGAAGGGATGGGCAGGGCAGGCAGCAAAGCTTGCAGCCGTGATCGGCCGGAGTCCCGTAGCCGATGCTGCCGAAGCGCTCGCCCTCGCGCGCCCCGATTTCGTCGCCCGCCGCCGCAATGGCTCTGGGGAGTACTGGCTGAGCGCGGGGGGAAGGGGCTACATCCTTGATCCCGCCTCTCCGCTCGCCCGGGCCGAATGGATCGTGGTCGGCGATGCGCAGGGGCAGGCCAAGGGGGCGCGCATCACCGCCGGGGCCGAACTCGCTGCAGACCGCATTCCTGCGCTGTTTGCCAAAGAGATGGCGGAACGCGTCACAACCCGCTGGAACGGCGAGAAATCGCGTGTCGAGGCGCGGCGCGAACGGCGTCTCGGCGCGATCGTGCTGGCAAGTGTGCCCGAGCCGTCCCCCGATCCCGCGCTGCTTGTGGATATCCTTGTGGAGAAGGCTCTGGAGCGGTTGGGGGAACTCTTGCCTGAAGGCTTCCTTGCGCGGGCCCGCTTTGCCGGGGTGGACGCGCTCTCGCCCGAAGGCCTCGGTGATCGTGCGGGCGATTGGCTCGCGCCGCTGCTCGCAGGCCGCCGCGATCTGGACCTGCCGCCGCACCGCTATGCCGATGCCGCGCTAGGCCTGCTGGACTGGAACGCGCGTCAGGCGCTTGACCGGGCAGCGCCCACCCACTTCACGTCGCCCGCCGACACCCGCCACCCCATTGACTACGCGGGGGACGATGCGCCGAGTGTCGAAGTCAGGGTGCAGGGGCTTTTCGGCCTTGATAATCAGCCGATGATCGGCTCCACGCCGCTGCTACTCAAGCTTACCAGCCCGGGCGGGCGTCCGGTGCAGTCGACCCGCGATCTGCCCGGCTTCTGGCGCGGCAGCTGGCGCGACGTGGTCAAGGACATGAAGGGCCGCTATCCCAAGCACCGCTGGCCGGATCAGCCGTGGCTCGAAAAGCCGAGCATGAAGACGAAAAACGCCTTCAACCGCGGCGATTCGTGATCTAAGGGCCACGCTATGAGCGCACGCATCTATCAGAAGCCCAAGCACGCGATGCAGTCCGGCAAGGCCCATACCGATGAATGGGTGCTGGAGTTCGAACAATCGCAGGCGCGGTTTGCCGATCCGCTGATGGGTTGGACGGGCACGGGCGACACGCAATCGCAGGTGCGCCTGACATTCCCCGACAAAGAGGCTGCCCGCGCCTATGCCGAGAAATACGGCATCCCTGCGCGCGTGATCGCCACGCCGCCGAAGCGGCTGAAGCTCCAGGCCTACGCGGACAACTTCCGCTGAGTTGACGAACGGCGATCGCGGCGCCATATGACCGCCCGGGAGTCGGGTGGACGTTTGCGTCCGCTCACCGTGTCAGGGCCGGAAGGCAGCAGCACAGGTGGATTGCGGCGGGTCGCCCGGCTCCTTTTCCTGACAATCCGTCATTCATTCGCCCGCACTTGTGCGCATCCGTTCGCGGGCGGCATTGCGCGATCCGGTTGCCGGGACGATCCCTGCAAAGCGCCCGAGCCCGAAGGGCGGCATGTTCGCATAGACGCTCTCGTGCGCCCCTGCTGCGACCGCATAGGTTTCGTGATAGATTCCCACCGTCCCGTCATTGCCGATCGCCTTGTTGAAGGCGGTCCATGCCGGCCAGTGCTTGGCGTCCCGGTCGCGGGCATAGGCTTCGAGCGAATTGAAATCGCGCCAATATTGCAGCAGTAGGACCTGGCGCGGCGAACACAGCGCATATTCGGTGCCGAGGAACCCGCTCTCCGGATTGGCGTAGAGCTCGCGCAGCATCGGGCCCATGGCCCTGAACACCGGCAGCCAGCGCCCGACCTTGTGGAAATGATTGATCCGCATCCCGATCAGGAAAACCACAAGCGGACCGGCGTGATCGTCGGTCATGCGTCCCGGTGTGATGGTCATGTCTTGCTCCCCTTGTTCATGTAATTAGATTGCAAATTGAAACTTATGTCAAGCGCAGCTGTGGTGAAGTTTGCCTGCAAGGCTTCGACATTGGCGGCGGCGCGGCCTAAGGTGATCCGGTGATGAGCGATTCAGATCCCGAACTGCCCGAGGAAGAGACCGGCCCCACCGCCGCCGAGCTGGAAGCGGCGGGGCAGAACGCCCTGTTCGGCGATCCCGATCCTACACCGCCGCCCGCGCCCGCGCCCGCGCCCGCGGCAACCCCGGCACCAGCGCCGGCACCCGCGGCCAACCAGCCTTACCGCGTCCTCGCGCGCAAATATCGCCCCCAGACCTTCTCCGAGCTGATCGGGCAGGAGGCGATGGTCCGCACACTCGCCAATGCCATCGCGCGGGACCGGCTGGCCCATGCCTTCCTGATGACCGGCGTGCGCGGGGTCGGCAAGACCTCGACCGCGCGCCTCATCGCCAAGGCGCTGAACTGCGTCGGCACCGACGGGCAGGGCGGTCCCACCATCGATCCTTGCGGCCGGTGCGAGCCCTGCACCGCCATCGCCGAGGGCCGCCACATCGACGTGATCGAGATGGACGCCGCCTCCAACACCGGCGTCGATGACGTGCGCGAGATCATCGAGCAGGTCCGCTACGCCGCGGTCTCGGCGCGCTACAAGATCTACATCATCGACGAAGTCCACATGCTGTCGCGCAATGCTTTCAATGCTTTGCTCAAGACACTTGAGGAACCGCCGCCGCATGTGAAGTTCCTGTTCGCCACCACCGAGGTCGACAAGCTGCCGGTTACGGTCCTCAGCCGCACCCAGCGCTTCGATCTGCGGCGCATTCCGGCCTCACTGCTGGCCGATCATTTCGCCAAGGTGTGCCGTCTCGAAGGTGTCGAGGCCGAGGCCGAGGCTCTATCGATCATCGCCAATGCCGCCGAAGGATCGGTGCGCGACGGTCTTTCGATCCTCGACCAGGCGATCGCCCATGCCGATCTCGACGGCGAGGGCAAGGTCGCCGCCACCCGCGTGCGCGACATGCTTGGCCTTGCCGACAAGAGCGCGCAGCGCCGCCTTCTGGGCCATCTGCTCGAAGGCGATGCCAAGGCGATGCTGGCTGCAATTGACGAGCAATATTCTCTCGGTGTCGAGCCGCTGGCGCTGATGCGCGCACTGATGGACCTCGTGCACCGTATCACGCTGGCGCAGGTTTCAGGTGGCGATCCCGAAGCCCCGGCCGAGGATGAACGCGCCGCGCTCGCGGATTTTGCGGCACGGCTGGGGGCAGGGGAACTGCACCGGCTGTGGCAATTGCTGCTCAAGGGCCACGACGAAGTGCGCACCGGCCCCGATCCGCTGGTCTCGCTGCAAATGGCGCTGCTGCGCATCCTCCACGCCGCGCAGATGCCCGATCCGGGTAAGCTGGCAAAGCGGATCGAGGAGATTGCGGCGAGCGGCATCGTGGCGGCACCTGCGGGCGAGGGCGGGCCTGCCGCGCCTGCACCTGCCGCTGCCACGCCCAGCCAGTCTTGGGCCGCGCTCGTCGATCAGGTCGATGCCGCCGGGCAATTGCGGGTCGCCCAGATCATGCGCGACCGGGTGCGGGTGATAGAACTCGGTCCCGAACGCCTCGTCTATGAGCAGGCAGACAGCTTCCCCGACAACCCCGAGGCCGACATTCGCGAGGCGCTGTTCAAGATCACCGGCAAGCGCTGGATGATCGAACGCGGCACCGGAACGGCGCAGCCATCCTTGCGCGAAGCCGCCGAGACCGCTGCTGCGGCAGAGGACGCGCGCATCCGCTCCGACCCGCTGGTCAGGGCCGCCTTCGAAGCCTTTCCCGATGCCGAACTGGTCGCATCGGAACCGGCACGCGCTGCCGCCGGTAATCCCCCCTGGAATTGATGGAGCACCCCCGATGAAGTCGATGGAAGAGATGATGGCCGCCGCCCAGAAGGCCGCGGAGACCATCCAGAAGCAGATGAACGAAATGCAGGTGAAGCTCGATTCGATCGAGGTCGAAGGCAGCGCCGGCGGCGGTCTCGTGAAGGTCCGCGCCAGCGCCAAGGGCCGCATTCTCGGCGTATCGATCGATGACAGCCTGATGGTGCCCGACGACAAGCAGATTCTCGAAGACCTCGTCGCCGCCGCCTTCAATGATGCCCGTGACCGCGCCGACCGCGTGTCCGAACAGCAGATGCGCGAGATGCAGGGCTCGATGGGCCTGCCGCCCGGTTTCAATCTGCCCGGCTTCGGTTGAGCGGGCAGGGCAGCCCGGCGTCCACAGCTTAGCCTGACGGGACCATTGCGGGAGCGGGGTGGCCTACCCATATCTCACCCATGACCCAGACCTACCCCCTCCTCCCCCTCCGCGACATCGTCGTTTTTCCCGGCATGGTCGTTCCGCTCTTCGTCGGGCGTGACAAGTCGGTCGCTGCGCTCGAGGCGGCGATGGAAGCCTCCAAGGATATCGTCCTCCTCGCCCAGCTCGATCCGGGCTGTGATGATCCCGAGGGCGACGACCTGTATGATGTCGGCGTCATCGCGCAGGTGCTCCAGCTGCTGAAGCTCCCTGATGGCACCGTGCGCGTGCTGGTGGAAGGCAAGACCCGTGCGCGGCTTTCCGCGCTGGAGAATGTCGGCACGCACCTGCTCGCCGAGGTTGAGACCGTCGAGCCGGAGACTGTCGCGGGCAGCGAAGTCACCGCGCTGATGCGTCAGGTGACTGAGCAGTTCGGCGAATATGTCAAACTGAACAAGAAGATGGGTGACGATGCTGGCGTCGACCTGTCCGAGGTTGATGACGCCGGCCAGCTCGCCGACACCATCGCCGCCGCGATAAGCGCCAAGGTGGCCGACAAGCAATCGTTGCTGACCGAAGGCAATCCCCTCAAGCGGCTCGAACTGGTCATGGCCTTCATGGAAGGCGAGCTTTCGGTTCTCCAGGTCGAACGCCGCATCCGCGGGCGCGTGAAGCGCCAGATGGAGAAGACCCAGCGCGAATACTACCTCAACGAGCAGCTGAAGGCGATTCAGTCGGAACTCGGCGGGGGCGATGACGGCGAGGGCAACGAGATTGCCGAGCTCACCGAGAAGATCGAGAAGACCAAGCTTTCCAAGGAAGCCAAGGCCAAGGCGCAAGCCGAGCTGAAGAAGCTCCGCTCGATGCAGCCGATGAGCGCCGAGGCGACGGTGATCCGCAACTACCTCGATGTGCTGCTCGGCCTGCCGTGGGGCAAGAAGTCGAAGCTGAAGAAAGATATCGCCAAAGCGCAGGAGATCCTCGATGCGGATCACTACGCGCTGGAGAAGGTCAAGGACCGGATCGTCGAATATCTGGCGGTGCAGGCGCGGACCAACAAGCTGAAGGGTCCGATCCTGTGCCTTGTCGGCCCTCCGGGCGTGGGCAAAACTTCGCTGGGCAAGTCGATTGCCAAGGCGACGGGCCGCGAGTTCGTGCGCCAGTCGCTGGGCGGTGTGCGTGACGAGGCGGAGATCCGCGGCCACCGGCGCACCTATATCGGATCGATGCCGGGCAAAATCGTCGCCAACCTCAAAAAGGCCGGCACGTCGAACCCGCTGTTCCTGCTCGACGAGATCGACAAGCTGGGTCAGGATTTCCGCGGCGATCCCGCCTCGGCGCTGCTGGAAGTGCTCGACCCCGAACAGAACGCCAAGTTCCAGGACCACTATCTGGAGCTGGACCTCGACCTTTCGGACATCATGTTCGTGTGCACCGCGAACAGCCTCAACCTGCCGCAGCCGCTGCTCGACCGCATGGAGATCATCCGGCTCGAAGGCTACACCGAGGATGAGAAGGTCGAGATTGCCGAGCGGCATCTGATCGAAAAGCAGGTCAAGTCGCACGGCCTCAAGAAAGGCGAATTTACGCTGACGCAGGAGGCCCTGCGCGACCTGATCCGCTATTACACCCGCGAGGCCGGCGTGCGCACACTTGAGCGCGAAATTGCCAAGCTGGCACGCAAGAGCCTTCGCCAGATCCTCGAGAAGAAGACCGACAGCGTCACCATCACGCCTGAAAATCTCGGCGACTTCAGCGGCGTGCGCAAGTTCAAGCACGGCGTGTCGGAGGAAGAACCGCAGGTCGGCGCTGTGACCGGGCTGGCGTGGACCTCGGTAGGTGGCGAGTTGCTCACCATCGAGAGCGTCACCACGCCGGGCAAGGGCGAGGTGAAGACCACCGGCAAGCTCGGTCAGGTGATGAACGAAAGCGTCGCCGCCGCCTTCAGCTTCGTCAAGGCGCGTGCGCCGGCCTACGGGATCAAGCCGAGCGTCTTTAACCGCAAGAATGTGCACATCCACCTGCCCGAAGGCGCGGTGCCCAAGGACGGGCCGAGCGCGGGGATCGGCATGGTTACCTCGATCGTTTCGACCTTGTCGGGCATCGCTGTGCGCCCGGACGTGGCGATGACCGGCGAGGTCACTCTGCGCGGGCGTGTGCTGGCGATCGGCGGGCTCAAGGAAAAGCTGCTTGCGGCCCTGCGCGGCGGGATCAAGACCGTCCTCATTCCCGAGGATAACGTCAAGGACCTCGCCGAAATCCCTGCCAACGCGAAAGCGGGGCTGGAAATCGTGCCGGTCTCCCATGTGGACGAGGTGCTGGCCCGCGCATTGGTGGAGCCGCTGGAGCCGATCGAATGGACCGAGGCCGACGATCTTGCCAGCCAGCCCGCTGCCGCGTCAGTGACGGCCGCTCCGTCTGGAGAGGTGCCAACCGCGCATTGAGCCGCTAGAAGGTCCGCACCAGCCGTGATTCGCGGCAGGGTCGCATCCTTCCGGAAGTCGGCAAATCGGGAATAACTCCCGCGCCCAGCAATGGTTAGGCGCGGGAAGTTCCCCGGCTTTTTTCGCAGGCCTGTCACCAAGGCGGATAGCCTTTGACACTGCTCGCAAAAACGTCTCAATTTGCCAGCTTTCGACAACGCGATTCATCGACACAACACAATCCTGAAGCGAGGGGGTTCCCACATGAACAAGAACGACCTGATCAGCGAAGTTGCCAACGCAAGCGGTCTTTCGAAGAACGATGCCTCGAACGCGGTTGAAAGCGTGTTCGACGTGATCACCAAGGCGCTTTCGGGCGGCGATGAGGTCCGTCTGGTCGGCTTCGGCACCTTCTCGGTCGCCAAGCGCAAGGCTTCGACGGGCCGCAACCCGCGCACCGGCGAGCCGATGAAGATCAAGGCTTCGAACCAGCCCAAGTTCAAGGCGGGCAAGGGTCTGAAGGACGCCGTCAACTGACCGCGCACTTCGGTTGCCGCCTGCAAAGGCAGGTGGCACGAGAAACCCCGCGAGCCGCGAGGCTGGCGGGGTTTCTGTTTGCGTGATCGCGGCGCTCTGTTGCGGCTGACGGTTCAGCGCCCTGCGGCGATCAGTGCAGTCGGCGCCTGCGCGGTGCGCGGGCTGATTTTCCAGACCAGCGCCTCACCACCGGCCTCGGCGACGGGGCCTTCATCGGTGTTGTTGGCCAGCATGCGCATGCCGGGCGCGGCGCGAATGGTGAAGGTGCCCTCCATCACGGGGATGCCCTTCAGCGCCTTGCCCTCGGGATCGTCACCCGATTCCTGCGCGCCAAGGGCGGCGAGCCCGGCCAGCGAGCCCATCCCCATCATCGCGCCCATTCCGGCCGAGTCCCCGTTCTGGGCAGCAAAGCCGGGCGCATTGATCCGCACCTGCCCGCCCTTGCGCAGGAAGACCTGAACGAAGGGATTGGTGGTCGGGAAGCCCTCGATCAGCGGGAAGGTGAAATCGTGGCCCATGGTGCCGGTAATGCGATAGTTGATATCGAACACGCCATCGCCCTTGTGGACCACGCGTTCCCAGCCCTTTTGCCGCTGGAGCAGCTTGACCAGCTCGTCGGCGGCCTTCGGATCGGACGGGTCAATGCCGCCCATCAGCGCGGCCATCTGCTCTGCCTGCTTCTTGGCCTGCTCAGCCCGCTCGCGTGCGCCGGCCTCCCAATCGGCCCGCTGGCTTTCGAGTTCTTCCTTCGAGCATTCACGCGTTTCGAATGTTTCGTCATTAAAGCAGTCGTTGGGCGTGAAGGTCTCCTGCGCGGAATCAATCTGGGCCAGCTTGGATAGCCCGAGGAAGAAGATCTCGCCCTCGTAGCTGAAGGTGAAACTGTCCGGCCCGGTGAGCGCGAGCTCGGATGTGAATTTGCCCGGCGTCATGAAGCAGCCGGTCAGCGCCAGCGCAAAGCCCGCCAGCAGCGCGGCGGCGCGCAGGCGGATGGTCGAGAACATGGTCATGGTATTTCCCCCCTCTCGCCGATGCTTCTACCCGCGCGAGGCTGTCGCATAAAGCGCAATCGCGGCGGCGTTCGAGACATTGAGGCTCTCGATCGTCGAGGAGATCGGGAGCTTCGCCAGCACGTCGCAATGACCTGCGATATTGTGGCGCAGGCCTTCACCCTCGGCGCCGAGCACGATCGCGACCGGTCCGGTGGGGAGGATATCGGCGAGCACCGCCTCGGCCTCGCCGGCCATCCCGATGCGCCAGTATCCGGCATCGGCCAGTTCCTCGAGCGCGCGGGCGAGGTTGACGACGCGCACCCACGGAACGGTTTCCAGCGCGCCGGAGGCCGCCTTGGCAAGCACGCCGCCCTCGGGCGGAGCGTGGCGGTCCTGCGTAACGATCGCCGCTGCGCCGAACGCGGCCGCCGAACGCAGGATCGCGCCGACATTGTGCGGATCGGTGACCTGATCGAGCACCACGATCGGACGGGCCGCCTCTCCCAGCGCGACTTCATCGAGGAACACGTCCTCCAGCGGCGCGCATTCCAGCACCAGCCCCTGATGCGGTGCATCCTTGGCGACAAGGCGCGCCATATCGGCGGCTTGCGCGTGTTCGATGGGGAAATCGGCGGGCAGTTCGCCATCGAGGCTCTCCAGCCCTTCGGGCGTGGCCCACAGCTTCCTGTGCTGGCGTTCCGGGTTCTTCAGCGCCGCCTCGACCGCATGGCGGCCCCACAGGCGCACTTGCCCGCTCGACGCGCGGCCCGAACCGCGTCCGCCCTTCATGCGTCCTGCACGGCCCCTGAGGGCGCGCTTTTTCTCACCTTTGCTCATGTTGTGTCCCGGCTGCGCCTTTTGCAAAAACGCCCCCTGCCAGCAGGGCCATTGACAGGCAAGCACCGCTTCGCCAAAGGGGCGCCTCTCGGCAGCGGGACCCCTCGGGGAATCGCGCAATTTCAGGGCCAATATGGCCCGCGAAACGGCCCCCTCTCCGGAGGGACTGTGTGGACAGGTGGCCGAGTGGTTAAAGGCAGCAGACTGTAAATCTGCCCGCGCAAGCGTACGCTGGTTCGAATCCAGCCCTGTCCACCACTTTCCCCGAAAAGTTTCACGTGGAACATCCGTTAGCCGGAGGCTGAATGGGGTCTAGCAGGGGCCTAGGCCGGGTCTGGCCCGGTCAAGCGTGCCTTTCAGCCGGCAATGCCGCCCGTGCCGCTGTGCTGTGTCCGGCGCCGCATCAGCCATGCGATCGCAAGCGTCACGATCACCGGACCGAGCCAGTCGGCGGTCTGGTCCGCGGTCTGCCAGACCCGCGGATCGAACACAGCGTGCCACGGCATGTCGGCGCGCAGCCCCGTGCCGAACTGTTCGATCCAGCGATACTCCGCCTGGGCGATCTCGCG
>JAIEOM010000008.1 GCA_019750455.1 Sphingomonadales bacterium
CTGCTGACCGCATGGTGCGGCGCGGGGCGATCCGCGCCAAGTTGCTCGACTGGCTTGCGGCGAGCCGTCATGCGGGGGCGATCACCGCGGTGCGGCGTGCGCATATCCGGCACGGCGGCGAAGGGGCGCTCTACCTGTTCCTCAAGCGGGGCTAGACCCGCTCTACACCCCCTCTACACCCCCTCCAGACCCTCGCTACACCCCGTCTGCCCCCTGACTTTTGCGGCATTGTGCAGATGTTTCACATGAAACATCGCGCAACCGCCTCCCGTTCGGCGCAGGGAGTGTTGCATCCTCCACAACATAGGTGAGGGCGCCCGCCCCCCACCCTGTCAGGCAGGGCCTGTCGAAGCCAACCGGCGCGCGGCCGACCAGCGGCCCTGCGCGGACGGACCCTCGTTCGACAAGGAGAAAGCTCATGAATCTCATATTGATCATCATCATCGGCGGCATCCTCGGATGGCTGGCCAGCATGGTGATGCGGACCGATGCCCAGCAGGGCATTTTCCTCAACATCGTGGTCGGCGTGGTCGGTGCGCTGCTCGCCGGCTTCCTGATCAATCCGCTGATCGGCGGCGGGAACATCACTGCGGGCGATTTCTCGATCAGCGCGCTGGTGGTCTCCTTCCTCGGGGCGCTGGTGCTGCTCGCCATCGTCAACCTGTTTCGTCGCGGCTCGGTCCGCTAAACCGGAGAAATATCCATGAAAATCAATCTCACAGCGATCGCCGCCATTGCTCTGGCCGGGACCGGCCTCGCCGGTTGCGACAGCCCCGCCGAAGAACGGGCCGAGGAACGCGCCGACGCTATCGAAGCGCAGGGCGAAGCCACCGCCGACGCGATGGAAGACCGCGCCGACGAGCTCGACCAGACCGTCGACGGGGTGGACTCGACCGCCGAACAGAACCTCGAGAACAAGGCCGATGCCGTGCGCGAAAGCGCCGATGCCAAGGCGGAAGCCGTGGAGGAACAGGCCGAAAAGATGGCCCCGCAATAAGGGGTTAGTGCGGCAGATATCAGGCGGGGCGCGACGCACGGCACACGCCGCGCCCCGCCTGTATGCGGGCCCATCCCCCAGGGGGCGGGCCCGCATCTTCGTTCACGCCTCGGGCAGGCTCTCGCCGTTTTCGATGATCGCGCGCAGCCCTGCGCGGCCACGGTTGATGCGGCTCTTGACCGTGCCGAGCTTGCAGTCGGCGGCCTCGGCTGCCTCCTCGTAGCTCAGCCCTGCGCCGGCGATCAGCAACAGCATCTCGCGCTGGCCCGAGGGCAGTTGCTGCAAGGCCCCCTCGATATCGGCGACATGCAGGCGTTCTTCCTGATCGGGGGCCTGCACCAGCAATCGCTCGGCCGCTTCGGGCTCCCACGCCACCAGCCGCGCCTGCTTCCTCACCGCATTGTAGAACTGGTTGCGCAGGATGGTGAACAGCCACGGACGGAACTTGCTGCCCGGCAGGAAGGTATGACGCGATGACCATGCGCGAACCATCGTCTCCTGCACCAGATCATCGGCCATGTCGCCCTGCCGGCACAGCGATCGCGCGAAGCTGCGCAACGCGGGCAGGGATGCGGTCATTTCGGCGCTGAAGCAGGGGGGGGAGGGGGAAGCGACGTGTTCTTGCATGGCACCTTGTCCTTCGTGTTCCGTCCCCCTCATTGCAGGCGATTGTCGGCCACCTGAGTGGCGGGTTCCCTATACTCGGCAAGGATTTGCGCAGCGGCGGCGCGCTTCCCGCGCGGCTAATGCGCGTCAGTGACCTGTGTGAATTCGCCCCCTGCGCGCGGTCTCTATCACGGCGCGGAACAGGGCATTCAGGGGATTGAGAGCTGAAAGGATTTACAATGCGCAACGCACTATTGGCAGCCGCGAGCCTGCTGGCGGTGACTGCCTGCAACGGGCCTGACACACAGGACCAGCCCACCCCGTCGGAGACTGCAATGTCTGTCGATGCTGACGGCATGACCGGCGAACAGCCCCCCGCCGCCGCAGAATTCGCACAAGCGGTCGCGATGTCCGACATGTACGAGATCGCCGCCGCGAGAGTGGCGCTCGAACGGGCCGATGGCACGCCGACCCGCCAGTTCGCGCAAATGATGATCGACGATCACACCAAATCCACCGAGGCGCTGAAGCAGGCGGCTGCGCAGGCGGGTCAGAACCTTGCCATGCCGGAGACGCTGGATGCCGAGCACCGCGCGCAGGTCGATATCCTGAAGTCCATGAGCGGTCCGGATTTCGACCGCGAGTATCTCAGCCAGCAGACCGCCGCCCATCGCAAGGCGCTGGCGCTGCTCAAGTCCTATGGCGCGGCCGGTGACAACGCCGAACTGCGCCAGTTCGCGCAAGGCGCCATTCCGGCGGTGCAGATGCATGCCGAATGGCTCGACCAGAATTCGCCGAGCCCGAGTGCGACAGGCGGCACGCCGGGCGCGACGATGGATTAGGCCCCGCCGCATTGGCAGGCGGTCTGTTCCATCATCACCGGCCCCCCGCGCGGAAGATCCCGGCCGCGCGGGGGGTTTGCTGTCCGGGGTGCAACCTAGCCCTGGGTGATGCCGGCGCCGGCCAGCCGGGCGACCTTGCCGGGGACGGGCGCCGGGTCTTCGGCAAGCGCTTCCATGAAGCTTTGCGACCACCAGCGCACATCGTGGCGGGTAATGGTTTCCAGCATCGCCGCATGGCGTTCCTGCCGCTCGGCCAGCGGCATGGCGAGCGCGCGGGCGATGCCGTCGGCCATTTCCTCGATCGAGTGGGGGTTGACGATCACCGCCTCGGTCAGCTGTGCGGCGGCCCCGGCAAAGCAGGACAGGACCAGCACCCCCGGGTTTGCCGGGTCCTGCGCGGCCACGTATTCCTTGGCGACGAGGTTCATCCCGTCCCGCAGCGGCGTGACAAGGCCGACCCGCGCGCCGCGGTAGATGCCGAACAGCTCGTCGCGCGAATAGCCCTGATTGACATAGCGGATCGGTACCCAGTCGATCGAGGCGAATTCGCCGTTGATCCGGCCCGACAGGGCGCTCAGCTCCTCGCGGATCTGCCGGTACGCCGCCACATCCCCGCGCGAGGGCGGGGCGATCTGGAGGAGCGAGACCTTCTCGCGCAGTTCGGGGCGGCCCGTCAGCAGCAGCTCGTAGGCGGCGAAGCGTTCCTGCAATCCCTTGGAGTAATCGAGCCGGTCGACACCGACGATCATGTCGCGCCCGACCGCGCTGACCACCAGCCGGCTTTCGGCCTGCTTGGCCGCGATCGAGTGCACCGCGCCTCCGAAGTCCTCGATATCCAGCCCGATCGGACATGCCAGCAGCCGGGTGCGGCGCTGGCCGAGGGTCAGGTAATCGCCCGTGATGGTCGCATCGAACTGGACGGTGGCATAGTCGATGAAGGCCTGCCGCCATTCATCGGACTGGAAGCCGATCACGTCGTAATCGAGCATGCTTTCGGCCAGCTCGCGGTGGCCGGGCAGCGACATCAGCAGGCTTGGCGGAGGCCACGGGATGTGCAGGAAGAAGCCGATGCGGTTGGCAAAGCCGCGTTCCCGCAACCGGCTGCCGAGCGGCATCAGGTGGTAATCGTGCACCCAGATCAGATCATCGGGCGCAATCAGCGGGGCAAGCGTTTCGGCGAAGCGTTCATTGACCCGCGCATAGCCCCCGGCGAAATCGCGCGCGATCTCGGTCAGGTCGAGCCGGTAGTGGAACAGCGGCCACAGGGTGCGGTTGGCGAAGCCGTTGTAATACTCGTCGATGTCCTGCGCTTCGAGATCGATGGTGGCGGTGGCGACCCCGTCGGCGCGGCGGAAGGCGATCTGGCCGGTGAATTCCTCGGTCTGCTCGCCCGACCAGCCGAACCATATGCCGTTGCTCTGGCGGAGCGCCGCAGCGAGTGCGACGGCGAGCCCGCCGCGGTTGGCGTTCTCTCCTTCGGTCTCGATCTGGACGCGGTTCGATACGGCAATGAGGCGGGACATGCTGGGCCTTTGGGTTGCGGCGGGGTGCCCGGGGGTGGCGCCCTTCTGCCTTCGCCCAAGCCTCGCGGACAAAATACCGCCTATGTGATGAAAGCCTGCGTCCCGCCGTCCACCAGCGCGCGGATTCGGCCGTGGACCGCGGCGGGATCGGCCAGTGCGGCATCGGCGTGGCTGGCAATCCGCCCGCCGACCGCGAAGCCCCGGCCGCCCAGCGCGCGCGCGGCGGTGATGGCGGCGATATCGGTGAAATCGTCGCCGACATAGGCAGGCGTGCTCCCCGCGAAGGGCGCAAGCTCCATGATCGCGCGCACCGCATCGCCCTTGTCCGCCCCCGGCAGGCGCAGTTCGAACACCATGTCGCCTTCCTGGATGACAAGCCCATGCTCGTCGGCGAGGTCTCTGGCCCAGCGCCCGACGCTGTCCCCGAGACGCGGAGCGAGGCGGTAGTGAAGGCCGAGGCCGAAGCTCTTCACCTCGATCACCACGCCGTTGCGCGCGCCGAAACGGCTTTCCGCTTCCCGGGCGAGGCGGGCGAAGATGCCGGCCTCGGGCGGGGCGCGGCGGCGACCGTCGTGGCGCAGTTCCAGGCCGTGGCTGGCGGCGACCGTCAGCGGCCACAGTGCCCTTCCCCACAGGGCATCGAGCTGTTCGAGCGAACGCCCGCTGACGATCGCAAGCCGCCCTTCCAGCCGCT
The DNA here is from genome assembly GCA_019750455.1 of Sphingomonadales bacterium. GTDB lineage: Bacteria > Pseudomonadota > Alphaproteobacteria > Sphingomonadales > Sphingomonadaceae > Erythrobacter. The sequence continues at coordinate 4,663 of JAIEOM010000008.1, forward strand.
CTGCCGCCGCCGCGATCAGTGCGCGCAGATCATCGGAAACCGCCACGGCATCGGGGGTCCGTGCGGTCGGCACCAGCGTGCCATCGAAATCGAGAAGCAGCGCGAGAGAGGAAAACGTCGTCATGGCGGAGGCGCGCCATGACGGACGCGGCGAGGGCGGACATTAACGCCGGATAGGAACGCAGGCGGTGGCCACCGGATTGCCGGTGCCTAGGGTGGTCCGGACCAGCAAACCCCTCTGGAATCACGGAAAGGTTCCCCATGTCTTTTCTCGACCGTATTGCCGCGGCGCTTGCGCCGGCCGCCTCCGACGAACAGCGCGCCGAGGCCCGCGCGCAGATCCAGGAACTGGCGGTCAACGAACCCTTTGCCGAGGAGATTCTCGCCCATCACCGCCGCATCGAAGGGCTGTTCGCCGAAGCCCGGAAGGCGCGCGGGCCGGCCGCCCAGACTGCCATCGCCGACTTGGCCGTGCTGCTCAACGCGCATTCCATGGCCGAGGAAGCGGTGATCTATCCGGAGATTTCCGAGCATTCGAGCAAGGCCCATGCCGGCATGGCGTATGAAGAGCATGCCATGACCAAGGTGCAGCTCGCCGCGCTCCAGAAACTGGCGCCGGGTTCGCAGGAATGGCACGAGAAGCTCGACCATATCGAAAGCGCCGTGCAGCAGCACGTCTATCAGGAAGAAGGCAGCTGGCTGCCCGACGTGATCCGTTATGCGCCGCTTCAGGCGCGGCAGCGGATGAGCATCGAATTCCGCGAATATTTCGAGCGTTTCGACCGCAGTTGAACCCGTCCCGCCCGGTGCGGTCCGCGACCCACCGCACTGCCCGGGGAACGCCCGCGAGATCCACCTTCCGAGGTCGGTCTCGCGGGCGTTGCTACATCTGCGCACCGGGCAGGCGGGCGGATACAAAAAACCCCGCCCATCGCTGGGCGGGGAGTGGTTTTTGGGGCAATAACCGGGCGAGGTGGAAACCTAACGCGCGCCCGGCCATCGAGTCACCAGAGGGATCGGGATACCCCCGGGTCATGAAATGCTGCCCGACGCACGCCCCGCACGCCCTAACCTGCGTTATATCTGCTGTTATTTACAGATTTTCGGACCTGTGATCGCGCCGATCAGATTTTTGACATGAAAAGCCGCGCCTCGGCTGGATGGCAGGGGCGCGGTCCGGGGGGCAGCGCCGGGCGGAGGCATGCCCGGCGCCGTCCTGTCAGCTTGCGCTCGAACCCGATTTGCCCGGGGTCTGGCTGCCCGTGCCGGACGAACCGCCCGCGCCGGACTGACCCTCGCTCTGGCGCTTCTGGCGCCATTCGTCGAACTTCGAATTGAACTCGTCCTGCTGCTGCTGGCGGTATTCGTTATAGTCGGTGTCGAACTGGTCCATCTGGCGCTGGCGCCACTGGCTGTAGCTGTGGTCGTGGTGATGGCCCTGCTGGCCCTGACCCTGACCATACTGGCCCTGTTGCCCCATCTGGCCTTGTCCGTAGTGGTTTTGGCCATGCTGCCCGCCGCCCATCATGGCGTTCTGTCCGCGCTGACCGCTCGATCCAAAGCCGCCGCGTCCGCCGCCGTAGCCACCCTGACCGCCATAATCGCTCTGGCCGCCATAGCCGCTGTATCCGCTCTGGCTGCCGTAGCCACCTTGGCTCTGGCCGTAACTGCCCTGACCGCCATAGCCGCCCTGACCATAATTGTCCTGACCATAGCCGCCTTGTCCGCTCTGAGCGGGATAGCCGCCCTGCGACCCGTATGAGCCCTGATCCTGCTGATACTGCCCGCCGCCGCGCCGGTCGTCGTTCTGGCTGTAGTTGCTGTGGCCGTAGCCGCGCTGATCGCCGCGATCCCAGTCGGAGCCGCTCTGGCCGCGATGGTTGTCGTTGCCCTGCTGCATCTGCTCCTCACGGCCGCTGCGGTGGCTCTGGCTCTCGCGGTTCTGGTTGCGCTCGTTCGCCATGTCTTGGTCCTTTCAGGTTGTGAGATCCCGGAAGATTTGGCGTTGTTCCGGGGTCTGTCCTGAAGGTGACAGGCGGGCCGCGGAGGCCCCCTATCCTGCATTACCCACGATCGGCGACCCGCCTTCTCGAGGTGGCGCCTTGTCGATGCATCCTTTTGGCTTCGGCTTGCGAATCGACAGCGTGGCCGATGCGCAAGAATACTACTGCAAAGCATTGCAATCTTGCCGCAAAAGCGCGCGGCCTTTACTCTGGCGGTCTGCTCGCGAATACTTCCACGATAACACGCGGCATTTTCGGGGTGAACCGCAGTCGATTCGACAAACGGGATAACTTTTGATCGAGAGATACAGGTGCTGATCGGGGACAGTGCAATTCCCGCAACACACCAAGGAGCAAGCGCATGTTCAACGCCTTCCTGCTGCGACTTATGCACGCTGCCGAACTGGGTGACCAGGAAATCCAGGCGGTGGAGGAACTCTGCCGCCAGCCCCGGGATATCGGCGCCAAGAAGTATCTGTCGCGCGATGGCGACGAAATGCACTCCTTCCCCGTGGTTCTTAGCGGGTGGGCGGCGCGCTATCAGATCCTGCGCAATGGCGCGCGGCAGATCACCCGCCTGCTGCTGCCCGGCGATGCCTTCTACTTCGATTGTTCGCCCAATGGCATCGCGATCGAGGAAGTGATCACTCTGAGCCCCTGCAAGATCGTCAACATCATGCACGCCGATATGCGGCGCCTGATCGACCGCTTCCCGGCCATCGGTGAAGCGATGCGGTCTTACGGCTGCATGGAGAACGCGGTGCTCGCATCGTGGGTGGTCAATGTCGGCCGGCGTGACGCGCTGGAGCGGATGGCCCACCTCATCTGCGAGGCGCATTACCGGCTGTCGCTGGTGGACAGCCATCAGAGCCAGCAGATCTACTTCCCGCTGACGCAGGACGATCTGGCCGACGTGCTGGGCCTGACCCCGGTGCACATCAACCGCAAGCTCCAGCAGCTGCGGCAGGAAGGGCTGATCACCCTGCGATCCAAGCAGCTGACGATCCACGATCTGCGCACGCTGCAACAGATTGCCGGGTTCGACAGTTCCTACCTCGCCCCGCGCGTGCAGACTCTGCGCGAGCAGGAGCGGCTGCGCATCGCTGCAGCCTGACGCAGATGTTTTTCCGCCTGTAGCGCGGCGAGCCTAGCGGGTGCCCCCTGCATGGCTCGCCAGGGCGTTCACGATCCGCCCGCAATCCGCCGGCTTGCTCAGATAGGCGCTGCCGGTCAGGTCATCGGGCAGCATTGCCGCATCATAACCTGTCAGGAACACGAAGGGGATCGCCCGGGCCTTCAACTCGCGCGCGAAATCGAACGACAGCCCGTGGCCGAGGTTGATATCGATCAGCACCGCATGGATCGGCCCTTGCGCGAGCAGCGCATCGAGATCGGGGATCGTGGCTGAAATCGCGACGACCTTCGCGCCGGCGTGCTCCAGCATTTCCTGGCAATCATGCGCCTGGTAGTAATCGTCCTCGAGGATAATGATGCGGCGGCCGGAGAGCGGTTGATCGGGCATGTCGGAATCACCTGTCAGGATCGGGTGTCGAGGATGCTGCCGGCGTCCGACAGCGGGAATTCGAGTTCGGCCAGGACGCCGGTGTCGTGGAGTGCGAAGCGTCCCGTGCCCTGCAATTCATAGGGCACCCGCTCCTCGATCAGTTTGCGGCCGAAGCCCTTGCGGGTCTGCTTGGTCTTGCGCCGTTGCGTAGTCTCCTGCCAGCGCAGGCTCACCCACGGTTTGCCGTCGCGCGTTTCGTTGGACCAGACGATCCGGATATAGCCGGTATCGCCGAGTGCGCCGTACTTGATCGAATTGGTGGCGAGTTCGTGGATTGCCAGGGTCACGATCTCCGCCGCGTGGGGGGAAAGCGCGACTTCGGGCCCGTCAACGTGGCACTTGTCGGGCTGCACGGCATGGACCAGCAGTTCCTCCCGCACCAGTTCGGACAGGTCGACACTGCGTCCGGGTGAGCGGGTCAGCGTGCTCTGGGTACGGCCCATCGCCTGCAAGCGTCCGATCAGGTGGTCGACATAATCGTCGACATGGCGGTGGCTGGGGGCAGAAAGCCGCGCGACCGACCGCACCATCCCGATGAGGTTTCTCACGCGGTGCTGCAATTCGGCGACCAGCAGCTTCTGCCATTCCTCCTCACGGCGGCGCTGGGTGGTGTCGATCATTGCGCCAAGCATCCGCACCGGTTTGCCCTGCTCGTCATACAGGAACCGCCCGCGGGCCGAGAGCCACACGATATCGCCGTTGCGGTGGCAAACGCGGTATTCGTTGACGTAGTCCTCGCCGCTCTCCATCGCCGCCGCGATCAGGGCAGAGGCGGCCTCGCGGTCATCGGGATGCACACGCTCGGCCCAGACCTCGTAGGTCGGCTCGATCTCGCCCGGCTCGTAGCCTTCCATGCGATAGTGCTCGTCCGACCAGTAGATCTCGCCGGTCTCAACGTTCCAGTCCCACAGGCCGACCTTGCCGATCTCGCTCGCCACGCGGAGCATCTGCGCGCCATGGGCAAGCTGGCGTTCAGCGAGACGGCTGGCAGTGACATCGGTCGCCATGCCGAACCATTCGGTGATCGTGCGCTGCTCGTCGAACACCGGCACTGCGCGGGAATAGAGCCAGCCGACTTCCCCGCCGGGCCGGATGTAACGGTGCTCGATCTCGATTGGCGTGTTGGCACTGATCGCAGCGTCGACAGCGGCGCGAACCCTGCCCTGATCGCCCGGCGCAACGAAGCCTTCGATCCAGTCGCTCTGTCCGTTGACCTCGCCGAGCAGGTTGGCCCCGCCGAGCTGCTCCATCAGCGTGCCTTCGGGGTTCATGCGGAAGATCAGATCCGATGTCGCCCCGATCAGCGATTGCAGCCGGTTTTCGCTGTGGCGCAGCGCCAGTTCCATCGTCTTGCGCGAGCCGACATCGCGGAACAGCACGCCGACCTGATAGGGCGCGGCGTTGCCGACGGGGAAGGTGAAGACATCGAACCAGCGCCCCATTGCCGGAGATTCGCTCTCGAACCGCTCGGGAACGCCGGACAGGGCGATCCGGCCATAGGTGGCGCTCCACTTGTCCTCGATATCGGGCTGGAGAGTGCGCATGGTCTTGCCGACCGGCTCGACAAGACCGGTTTGCTGGATGAAGGCATCATTGCCTTCGATGAACAGGTAATCGACCGGCTTGCCCGCATCGTCGAAGATCACATCGATGATGCAGAAGCCTTCGTCGATCGCCTCGAACAGCAGCTTGTAACGCTCGTCCGCCTCGCGCCGCCTCTCGCGGTCATGGCGTTCCCCGGTGATGTCGCGCAGGCGGACCATGACGGCAGACCGCCCGGTGCTGGTCAGGGGCGAGAACGCGACCTCGTAGACGATCGGCTTGACGGCGTGGTTGCGGATCGCCGTTTCCGCCTTGCCCGTGGCCAGCACGCGGGCCAGATCAAGAAACCATTCCGGGCCGATGTCGGGGTGGGCGCTGCGCAAGGTCTGGCCGACGAGAGCGGCATTGCCCAGCAGCTTGCCGTGGATGCGGTTGCTGGCGAGATACCGCCAATCGGCCTCCTCCCCCTCCGCCGTGTCAACCGGCGCGAGAATGCAGGCTGCCTCGGGCAACAGATCGAAAGCGGCGCCGAACAGGCTGGTGTCATGATCGGGTGAAAAATCGGCCATCCGTTGGTCTTTCGCAGCCGTGTACATATGGGGGCGGGAGAAGATACTGACTAACATAGATTGTGAAGGCCGAAAGCCCCGCACGATGTGATCATCGCGGGCAACCCATGATAGGGACGATGCGGCAAGCGCAGCCCAAGCTCCGGGGTAATCCCTCCCTTTGCGAAAGCCATTGCCCCATGCGGTTGATCCTTGCCCTGTTCGCCCTAGGTGCGGGTGCCTATGCCCTGTCCCGCCGCTCTGCCGGCAGCGGGACCCATCCGCGCGCTGCCTTTGGCGAGGGTCAACCCGGACATGGCCGCAACCCTGTCCGCGATGCCGGCCCGGAAGCGATGCGCGATCCCCCGAAAGAGGAGTGGACCGATGTCGACGAAGCCAGCGACCAGAGCTTCCCCGCCAGCGATCCTCCCGCAACCTACTGACCGCCTCACCGCACGTTCGGGTCCTTCCAGCCGATCGCTGCGACGCCCAGTCGCAGATGGGCTGTTCAGGTGATTCACCAAGGTTAGTGTCGCAGCGCGCGTGTTCGCCTTGAGAGAACGACGGGCCTCAGGGCCTGTCCCAACCTGGAATCACGACCATGCCGACACTGACCTCCGCAGGGATCGAACCCCTGTTCCGCCTGCTTGGCCGCTACATGATGCTCGACGAGTCTGACCGGCGTGCCCTTTCGACGCTGGAGACCGGCCCGGTGTGCCACGCGGAGGCCCGTACCGACATCGCGCGCGAGGGCGAGAACCCGACAGTCATCCGCTTGCTGATTTCCGGCTGGGCGTGCCGTTACAAGGACCTGCCTGACGGGCGGCGGCAGATTGTCGGCTTTTTCCTGCCGGGCGATTTCTGTGACCTCAACATCTACATCCTCTCCGAACTCGACCATTCGATCGGCGCGCTGACGGCAGTGCGATATTTCGAGATCCAGCCGCAGCAGTTTCAGGAGGTGGTCGACCAGCGCCCGCACCTGCTGCGCGCGCTGCTGTGGCACGAGATGGTCTCGGCGGGGATCCAGCGCGAATGGCTGCTGTCGATCGGGCAGCGGTCGCCGCTGGAGCGACTGGCGCACCTGTTCGTCGAGCTTTACTACAGGCTCAAGGCGGTGGGGCTGGCGACGGGGCTCAGTTTCGATCTGCCGATCACCCAGAACCATCTTGCCGAGGCGAACGGCCTAAGCCTCGTGCACCTCAACCGCACGTTGCAGGAAATGCGCCGCGAAGGGCTGATCGAGCTGTCGGACCGCCAGCTGCGGATCGGCGATCTCGAACGGCTCAAGCGGGTGGCGATGTTCAACAACAACTACCTGCACTTCAACCGCTGACCCGCCTTACAGGGCGGGCAGCGTCTGGGCGGCGAAACCCCATCCCTTTAGCCCGCCGGACGCGGCACGCTTTGCCAGTTCGTCCGTATCGCCGATGGTAAAGGGCCGTGCGTCGGCACAATCGCCGAGTTCCTCCCATGTGACCGGCACCGCCACCGGCGCGCCTTCGCGGGCGCGTGCGGAATAGGGGGCCACCGCAGTGCTGCCGCGCTGGTTGCGCAGCCAGTCGATGAAGATGCGTCCCTTGCGCTTCGCCTTGCTCATGGTTGCGGTGAAGCGATCGGGTTCGGCCTGCGACAGTGCCTCGGCGAAGCGGCGGGCGAAGTCCTTGTGCTCGTCCCACGAATGGCCGGGGGTGAGGGGGACCACGACATGCACCCCCTTGCCGCCCGAAAGCATCGCGAAGCTGGCGAGCCCGAGATCGGCAAGGTGCGCGCGGATATCCTGCGCGGCCTGCCGGACATCGGCAAAGTCCAGCCCTTCGTCCGGATCGAGGTCGAAGATCATCCGGTCCGGCGCCTCCACGGCTTCGCTGTGCGATCCCCACGTGTGAAATTCGATCGTGCCCATCTGCACGCATTGCAGGATGCCGCGCGCGTCGGTGAGATAGAGGTAATCCTCCGTTCCGCCGTCTTTCTCGCGGATCGGGATGTGGCACACGGCATCGCCGAAAGAGCCGCTGTCGTGCTTCTGGAAGAAGCATTTGCGCGCGCGCCCCTGCGGGCAGCGCACTAGGCTGACCGGGCGATGGCCGATAAAAGGCAGCATCAGCGGAGCGATCGCGGCGTAGTAGTCGGCCAGATCCCCCTTGGTCTCGCCGCTGTCGGGGAAGATCACCCGCTCGCGGCTGGAGATGGCGATGGCGGGGACAGGTTCGGGAGTGGGCCGGGGGCGCTCGGGCTTCACGGATTTCGCGGGCTTGTCGGTGCGCAAGCCGATGAAGCTGGCATGGCGCACGCGGCCCTCCGCGGTGAATTCGGCGAAGGCGATCTCGGCGACGAGCTTGGGTGTCAGCCACGTCACCCCGCGTGCGGCCGCGTGGTCGGCCGCGACGGGCGGGGTCTTGCGGACGAGCGGCTTCATCCGTGCGGCAAGCTCCGCCATGCTATCGGCATCGAACCCCGTCCCGACATTGCCCTTGTGCACCAGATCGCCGCCTTCGTGTTGCGCCAGCAGCAGCGAGGCGAAGGGGCGCCCGCGTGCGGTGGAGGCCTTGTAGCCGACGATCACGAACTCCTGCCGCCGCGTGCATTTGACCTTCACCCAGTTGCGGCTGCGGCGCGAGGCGTAGGGTGCGTCCAGCGCCTTGGCGATGATCCCTTCCTGCCCGGCACCGCACATCGTATCGAACAGCCGCTCGCCCGCCCCGATCACGTGGTCGGCGACGTGGATCGGCGAGGGCGCACCGGCAAGCAGGGCCTCCAGCCGTTCCTTTCGTTCGATGTTGGGCAGCGGGGCGAGGTCTTCTCCATCCAGTTCCAGCAGGTCGAAGGCGTGAAAGGCCAGCACATCGTCCGGGCCCTGTGCGCCATGGCCGCGCTTCAGCACGGCCTGGAGCGCGGAGAAATCGGGATTTCCCACGGTGTCATGGGCGACAATCTCGCCGTCGATCAGGGCAGGCGGCAGATCGAGCGCGGCGATGGCCTGAACGAGCGGCGCGAACTTGTCGGTCCAGTCCTGTCCGCTACGGGTGTAGATGCGCACCCGGTCGCCGCTTGCCGCCACGAGCGCGCGGTATCCGTCGAACTTGATCTCGTGCATCCAGCCATTGCCGGCCGGGACATCATCGACCAGCGTCGCCAGCTGCGGCTTGCGGAAGGCCGGGAGTTTGGTGGTTTTGCGTCTGGCAGGGCGCTCGTCCGGCTTGGGGGCGGGGGGGACGTCGGGCTTCGCCCCGGCCTCGATCGCGGCCATGGAGCGGCCGGTCGCAACGCTGGTGAGTGCCTGTTCGACCAGCGTATCGCCCTCACCGGCATATTCGTCGGTGACCTTGCGCAGCAGCCAGTTCTCGCGTTTCTCGCCCGCGCGCGGTTTCAGGCGGATCAGCATCCATTCGCCTTTCATCCGCTCGCCCTGAAGGGTGAAGTGGAGGTGGCCTTCGTCCAGATCGGCGACGCTCTTGCCCGCGACCGGGGCCCATGTGCCACGGTCCCACAGCATCACCGTGCCGCCGCCATATTCGCCCTTGGGAATGGTGCCCTCGAAGGTCGCGTAGGAGAGCGGATGGTCCTCGGTGCGCACGGCGAGGCGTTTGACGGCAGGGTCGACGCTCGGCCCCTTGGTGACCGCCCAGCTCTTCAGCACTCCGTTCACCTCCAGCCGGAAATCCCAGTGCAGCCGCCGCGCGGCGTGTTTCTGGACGATGAAGCTGTTGCCCCCGGCTGGCGCAGCCTTGCCTTCAGGCTCGGCGGTGCGGGCGAAGTCGCGCTTGGCATTGTAGGCGGCGAGGGGATCAGGCTTCCGGGCCATCATTGTCACCTTTGATTCCGTGCCTCGCGGCCTTGCGTTCAAGGAAGGGGAGCAGCGATAGCACCACCAGCCCGATCGGCGCGGCGGTCGCTACCAGTGGCCACTGCGCGGCCCCGCAGGCGACGCCGATCACTGTGGTCAGAAACAGATGAACGGCGGTGGTGATGTTGTGCACCTGGCCCTTGTTGAACACGATAAGCCCCGCGCCGACGATGCCGACGAAGGCTCCCGCCGCCTCAAACAGGCGCAGCGGATCGCCATTGTCCATCGGCATCGAGGTGTAGAGGCCCAGCACCGAGACCGTCAGCGCGGCGGCGGCGAGACAGATCAGCCCGTGGGTGCGCAGGCCGGCGGCATGGCCGCGCAACTCCCGGTCGAGCCCCAGCAGCAGCCCGAGCAGCGTCGCCATCCCCAGCCGCAACAGCAGATCGGATTCCAGCCCTGACAGGGGCACCGGCGGATTGAGGATCATGATGCACGCTTGCGCTTGGTGGTAGCAGCCTTGCCGCCCGCCTTGGTCTTGCCTGCCGAGGCTGCCTTGCGGGCCGGGGCCCTGCCTTCTCTGCCCACCGATTTCTTCAGCGCCGCCATCAGGTCGACGACATTGCCGCCCCGGCTCGCGGGTTCGCCCGCATCCTCGATGATGGCCTTGCCGCTCTTCGATTTCGCCTTCTTCGCGATTAGCGCCTTCAGGGCCTCGACATAGCGGTTCTCGAACTCCCCCGCATCGAAGGGGGCGGTGCGCTTGTCGATGAGCGCGGTGGCCAGATCGAGCAGTTCGGCATCGGGCTTGGCATCGTCGATATCGGCGAAGAAGGCGCGGCCCTGCCGGACCTCGTCGGCATAGCGCAGCGTCTCCAGCAAAAGCCCCTTGCCGCAGGGTTTGATCGCTACAAGCTTTTCGCTGCCGCGCACCGACAATTGCCCCAATGCCACCTTGCGCGCTTTGCGCAGCGCCTCGCGCAGGACAATGAAGGCTTCCTCGGCCAGTTCGTCCTTGGGGGCGACGTAATAGGGCTTTTCGAAATAGAGCGGGTCGATCTCGTCAGCCTCGACGAATTGCACGAGTTCGAGCGTGCGCTTGCTTTCGATCTTCACCGCCTCGATCTCGCGCTCTTCGAGGAGGACATAATGGCCCTTTTCGACCTCGTAGCCCTTGATGATGTCGTCGCGGTCGACCGGGCCGATGCCGGGGACGACCTTTTCATAGGCGATGCGCTTGCCGCTGGGCTTGTGGACCTGATTGAAGCGGATCGCCGCGCCCGCCTTGGTAGCGGCGAAGATTTCGACCGGGATCGATACCAGCGCGAGGCGGATCTGCCCCGACCAATAGGCGCGTGCTGCCATGGGGATGCCTTCCTTGACGGGCCGGATGGTCCGCCTGACGCGCTGTGCCGCGCAGGGTAACGGGCTGCACTAACCTAGGCGTGTGCTGCCCGGCGGGGGGCGGGCGACAATGGGGCAGGGCCGCACCGAATCGAACAAGGCGGCACCCTAGGAGAGACCCCATGCCCCGCACCCATGCCCGCAAGACCCGCCATGAAGAGCCTGCCGGTTTCATCGCCAACGCCGCCAAGAGCGTGCTGGTGACAGCCGGTGTCGCCGCGCTCGCCAACCTCGGTCGCAAGGTGGTGACCCAGGCCCCCACCGCCATGGCGAGCGACTGGTGCGAGGGCCTGACCCGTGAACATGAGGCGACCCTCGCCGCGATCGACAAGCTGCTGGCGACCTCGATCGATCACCCCCAGCGCCGCACCGTGCAGCTGGCCGCGATCAAGCACATGATCGGCAAACATGCCTTGCAGGAGGAAAACGTCATCTACCCGATGCTGGCCCGCGAATCAGGGGATGCCATGGGCGCGCTCAACAAGGAGCATGGCCAGGTCAAGGCGATGCTCTTCGAACTGAGCCGGATGGACAAGGCCGATGCCGGTTTCGCCACCACGCTCGCACAGCTGCGCACGGCGCTGGAGGAACACATGCGCGAGGAGGAGGACGTGCTGTTCCCCGCACTGCGCGAACGGCTGTCCGAGGCCGAGAACCGCAAGCTCACCCGCGAGATGAACCTCGCCGGCGTGATGGTCGCCTGAACTTTCCCCTCCCCCCTGAAGAACGAAGGAACACCCCATGGCCAAACAGCCGCAACAGCGCGACGCGCTCCAGATGCTCGCCGACGATCACCGCAAGGTCGAAGATCTGTTCGAGAAATACGAGAACGCCCGCGGCGCTTCCGCGCAAGCGAAAATCGTCCGCCAGATCTGCGAGGAACTGACCATCCACACCATGATCGAGGAGCAGGTCTTCTACCCTGCCGTGCGCGACAAGGTGGAAGACGACATGATGGACGAAGCCCAGGTCGAGCATGACAGCGCCAAGGCGTTGATCCTCTCACTGTTGCGGGCAGAGCCGGGCGAGGAGTTCTACGAGGCCAAGGTCAGCGTGCTGAAGGAGCAGGTCGAGCATCACGTTTACGAGGAGGAACGCCAGCGCGGCAGCCTGTTCGCGCAGGTGCGCAAGGCCGACATCGATCTCGATGCGCTGGGGCAGGAAATGGCGGCGCTGAAGCAGCAGCTTCAGGAACAGGCGAGGGCCGGCGGCCTGCCGGAGCCCGAAAGGGTTGCCCTGCGCGCGTGACCGCACCAGGGCGCGCCGTGCCGGATATGGCAGAGCTCCATACTGCGGCGCGCGCCTTGCTCGAAGCGCTGGATGGGGCGGGGATGTCGCTGGTGACGGCGGAAAGCTGCACCGGCGGGTTCCTCGCCTCGCTGGTCACCGATATCGAGGGGCTGAGCCACGGCTTCGACCGCGGCTTCATCACCTATTCGAAAGACGCCAAGCAGCAGATGCTCGGGGTCGAACGTGCGCTGATCGACCGGGTCGGGGCGGTCAGCGAGGCTGTTGCGCGGGCGATGGCGACGGGGTCGCTGCGCCGGTCACGCGGGACGCTGGCGCTCGCGATCACCGGTATTGCCGGCAGCGCCGATCCCGACGAACGCGAGGGGCCGGGGGTAACCTATGTCGCCGCCGCCATTCCGCACCAGTCATGGGTCTATCGCATGGACTATGGCGAGCGGCCGCGCCACGAAGTGCGCAACCTTGCCGCGGCATCGGCGCTGGCGGTGGGAATGCAGGCGATGGCGTGGAAGGCGGCGCTTTAGTCTAGCAGGCGTCCGGTGCGGGGGCGATGGCGAGTGCGATGTCGTGCCCGCCACCCACCGCCAGCGCCACCAGCGTGCCATCCTGCCGGGTGTGGACCGCACTTGTCTCGCAGCTGCCCGTCACGGTGTTGAATGTGGTGACGGCATAGCACCCGGGCTCAAGCCCGCCGATCTCGACACGGCTGGCGATGCCATCCTGCCGCTCGCCGGGCATCAGGCAGATGATCGCCTGCCGCGCATCGCCGCAACCGGCGACGAGCCCGTCAAAATCGTGGACTGCCAGCCGCTCGCCCAGCGGAGCGCGGGCGAAACTGCGCCAGTCGATCAACGGCAGGAAAGTCGCCAGCACGTTCTGCGCATCGTGCATCGCGGGCAGCAGGACATGGGGATGGCGATAGGGCCAGCGCATCCCGCCGCCCGCTCCGCCGCTGGCAAGGTGCGCCCACTGGGTTCGGCGGAAGCAGGCGGCATCGAAGCTGGCCGGTAGCGTCATGCCGCCATCGCAGAAGGCGTGGACGGGGCCGTGCTCCGTATCCAGCAGCGGGCGCAGCGGCGGGCATTGCGCCAGCGCCTCTCCCATCAGCCGCGCCGTTGCCACCGCCGGATCGAGCGTCGATTGCGGCGCATCGAGCGGGCCATCTTCGTAAAGGTGGATGCTCGCGAAATCGAGCGAGGGGTGGCGGAAGATCACCTCGCCCAGTGCGGGCGTTATGAGCAGGTTCGGATAGAACACCGACACGGTCTGGAGATGCGCGCGCCCGTGAAGCGCAATCTCTTCGGCCCGCAGCTTTCCGGAGGCCTCGGTGACGAAGTCGTGGGTCGCGGCAAGATCGCCGCCCGCGTACCACGGGTCGATCTCGTTCCACAGGTCCCAGGCGAACACCGCCGGGCTCGCTCCCCAGCGCCGCGTCGCGAACAGCAGGCGGTCGATGATGGCTGCGCGGGTTTGGGGGCAGATGAACATCGTCTCGGGCGTATCGCAGGGGCCGCCGGTGGCCTTCGCGTAGGGGTGCGCCTTCCAGCGCCGCGCCATGAAGAAGGTATCGAAAGGTGTCAGCAAAAAGCGGATGCCGTGTCGTTCGCCCAGCGCGATGAGATCGTCCCACAGCTGCACCATCGCCGGGGTGAAGGCACCCACTGGGCGTTCGAGGTGCCGCCCGCGCCCCTGATTGTAATCGAGCATCAGCCTGAGGCAGGTCACGCCTTGCGCCGCCAGATCGGCGAAGTGGCGCTCCACCGTGCGGCGGTCGCGGCGGCGGTAGAGCGGGGCGAGGTTGGGCCAGGTGATCGCCTCGTTATGGCCCACCGGCGTCCAGGCTGTGCCCGCCTCGGTCTCGAAATAGGGCGCGCCGGCCGCACAGCGGATCCATCCGCCAGCCAGCGGGGACGGCGGGGGAACCCGCCGAAGGGCCTCCCCCGCCCGGGCCAGGGCACCGCTGTTCATTCCGCAGCCACTGCGCCCGAGCCGGCCATCGCCTCGCTCTGCCAGCGCGCACCAAGCCGCCGCCATGTCGCCAGCGCCTGCCCGACGATCTGGTCCATGTTGTAGTAGCGATAGGTCGCCAGTCGCCCGACGAAGGTGACATTGGCGCAGGCCCGCGCCAGCGCGTCGTAACGCTTGTACATCGCCTGTGCGGCATCGTTGGGGATCGGGTAATAGGGATCGCCCTCGGCCGCCGGATATTCGCGGGTGATGCTGGTGACGGGGGCCTGCTGGCCGGTGAGGTGCTTGTATTCGGTTATCCGGGTAAAGGGCACGCTCTCATCCGGATAGTTCACCACCGCGACCGGCTGCGCCTGTGCCACAGGCAGCGTCTCGTGCTCGAAGCGGAGGGAGCGATAGGGCAGCTTGCCCAGCCGGTGACCGAAATATTCGTCGACCGGGCCGGTCCAGACCAGATGATCCCAGGTGATGCCCTCGGGCAGATCGTCGAAGGACTGGCCGGTCATGACCGTGATGCGCGGATCATCGAGCATCCGCGCGAACATCGCCGTGTAGCCCTCTGCCGGCATGCACTGGAAGGTGTCGGTGAAATAGCGGTCGTCGGTATTGGTCCGCGCCGGCACGCGGGCGGCCACTGACTTGTCGAGCTCGGTCGGGTCCACGCCCCACTGCTTGCGGGTGTAGCCCCGGAAGAACTTTGCGTAGAGATCCTCGCCGACCTGCGCGACCACCATGTCGCGCGAACTTTTCACCTCCGGCACGTCGACCGCCACCGAATCGAGGTAGGCCTCCGCCTCGGCATCGGTCGCAAGGTCCAGATCGTAGAGCGCGTTCAGCGTCGTGCGGTTGATCGGCATCGGCACCAGCCGGCCCTCGACCTCGGCGAGAACGCGATGCTCGTAAGGCCGCCAGCGGGTGAACCGCGACAGGTAATCGAGAATGTCGCGGCTGTTGGTGTGGAAGATGTGCGGGCCGTATTTGTGGACGAGGATTCCGGCCTCGTCGCGGTGATCGAAGGCGTTGCCCGCGATATGTTCGCGCTTGTCGATGACCAGCACCGAACGGCCCGAACCAGCGGCGAGCCTCTCGGCCATCACCGATCCGGCAAAGCCTGCCCCCACCACCAGCACATCGTAATGGCGGGTGGGGCCAGCGGCGGTTGACGGCGTGCGCGGTGCGGCGCGGCGTGCAGCGAGCGCGCTGTCCAATTCGCGCGTGATGCGTGCGGCAATCCCGTCCCAGCTCTTGTCGGCGAGGCAATCGCGCGCCTCGGCCCGCCATGCGGCCCGCGCGGTTTCAGGCGCGGCGAGAAGGTCCTCGCACGCCTCGATGAAGTGCGCAGGGTCATCGGCGATGCGGATCGCGTTGAGCCCGCCATAGCCGCTGACCACATCGCGGATCGAGGTCGAGACGACGGGCAGACCGCTGGCCATGTATTCCGGCGTCTTGGTCGGGCTGATGAATTCGGTCGAAGCGTTGCGGGCGAAGGGCATCAGCGCGATGTCCCAGCCGCCCGCATAGGCGGGAAGCTCGGCATAGTCCTTGCGCCCGAGCCAATGGATATTGGGCGCCTGCGGGAGATCGGCAGGCGTGATCTTTACCACCGGGCCGACCATCACGAAGCTCCACGCGGGCCGCGCTGCGGCAATTTCCGCGAGCAGTTGCAGGTCCATGCGTTCGTCGATCACCCCGTAGAAGCCGAGGCGGGGGCGGGGGAGCCCGGCCTGATCGACCGGATCCGGCAGCCCATCGGCCCCGCGCGCGAAATGGGCGACATCGACGCCCGAGGGGACGCAGTGGATTTCGGGATGCCTGCCAATGCGCGCCTCGTAGAGGCTTTTGCCGCCGCACAGCACCAGATCCGCCCGCGCCATCAGCGCCGCTTCGCGCACTGCGATATCGGCGGGGGCGAAGGCGAAATTCGCGAGTTCGTCCATGCAGTCGTAGACGACCAGATCGGCCTGCGCTGCGGCACTGAAGCCGAGCATCATCGGAGTGTAATACCAGAAGATGCGCGGGCCGGTGATGTCGGCCAGCACATCCTCCAGCAAACCGGCGAGCTGCGCGTCGCGCGCGGATTCGCCAAGGCCCGCCGGGAGCACTGGAACCAGCCGTTCAATCCCCTCGCCCAGCTGCTCGCGCTCGATCCGCGCGGTCGTGCAATCCGTCTCCTCGCGCGGCTCCTCCCAGTAGAGCACGTCAAAGCTGTCGGCGAGGCGGGTCATGATGTGCTGCGGGCGCTGGAACACCAGATTCCAGCGCAGATGCGCAAAACAGACCATCGCCTGGCGCTGCGCGGGACGGGCAGGGGAGGGGATCGAGGTGAGGCGATGCATGGCGGCGGGCTTTCCGGATCGGGGTGGCCGCTCTCGAAGAATGCGAAAGCGGCATCGCCACAGGGCGACACCTCCGACTAGCGCCGCCCGCGCCTTTGCTGTCTCACCTATGACACCATCCTAATATTTCGGACGATCCGTTGAAGGTTGAGAACCCATGTTATGGGGTCATGGCCGCCACGCCATCAGTCTTGGTTGAATCGGTGCGCAGGGACTGTTCGCCGCTACAGGAGAACTGTTCATGGATTTTTCTTCCATCGTAAACATCCTGCCGTTCTGGATACTCGGCGTGCCGCTCGCCATTGCTATTATCAGTTACATAAGAATGCCGCGGCAGGCCGATCTTACGCCGCCAGATCGACGTTCGCAGCGTGAGAGCCTCATTAGCGATGCCGGCAGCCGTTCCGGTGAAACTTCCATTCCTAGAGGGTAAGTCGTCATGTTCAGCCACAACAAGCGCCTGCAATACACCGTCCGTGTTTCCGAGCCGAACCCAGCACTCGCCTCGTTGCTGCTCGAACAGTTCGGTGGGCCGGATGGCGAGCTGGCCGCGGCCATGCGCTACTTCACGCAGGGCCTCGCCGAGGAGGATCCGGGTCGCAAGGACATGCTGCTCGACATCGCCACCGAGGAACTGAGCCACCTTGAAGTGATCGGATCGATCGTCGCCATGCTCAACAAGGGGGCCAAGGGCGATCTGGCCGAAGCTGCGCTGGAGGAGGCGGAACTGTACAGGTCGCTCACTGCGGGCGGGAACAGCCACACCCAGTCGATCCTTTATGGCGGCGGGCCTTCGCTGACCAATTCCTCGGGCGTGCCATGGACGGCGGCCTATATCGATTCGCGCGGCGATCCGACCTGCGACCTCAGGTCCAACATCGCTGCCGAAAGCCGCGCCAAGATCATCTACGAACGCCTGATCGCGATCACCGACGATCCGGGGATCAAGGATGCGCTGGGCTTCCTGATGACGCGCGAGATTGCCCACCAGAAAAGCTTCGAGAAGGCGCTCTATTCCATCGCTGACAACTTCCCGCCGGGACGCCTGCCGGGCAAGCCGCCGTTCGACAGCCTCTATGTCAACGCCTCGACCGGGCCGGGGGATGCCGAGGGACCGTGGAACAGCGGCCCCGCATGGCAAACCACTGACGAGTCCGAAATGCACCGCGCCGCCGACGGGGGCGAAGGCACGGCGCAGGTCGAATTGCCCGCCGACAAGCTGGAGACGCTGCGCGCCATGCCCCAGCGCCTTGCCTCCGATCCCGACAGCGATCCGCTGACCGGAGCGGAGCTTGGCAGCGGCGCGCCTTCGAAGGGCTGACGCGTGGCGGAGGTCGCGATTCTCGGGGTTGCGGCGAGCCTGCTGGCGGGGGCCATGACCGGCCTCGGCGGGCTGGTGGTCGCAGGCTCGGGCGTGCCCGATCCGCGCCGCCAGAACCTGCTGATCGGATTTGCCGCAGGGGTGATGATCGCCGCCGCGATGTTCTCGCTGATCCTGCCCGCATGGGCGCAGTTGCGCGGTGCAGGCGCCTCGCTGGCTCACGCCGGTATCGGCGTGGTCGCTGCGGTGTGGGTGGGCGCGCTGGCGATGGGACGGTTGGGCCTGTGGGCCGAACGCCTTGCGGCGCGCGGCCTGTTGCCCGCGCATATCGACAGCATCGACGAGCGCCGCATTGCGCTGTTCGTGGTCGCCATCACGCTCCACAACCTTCCCGAAGGCGCAGCGGTCGGCCTAAGTTTCATGGGCGACGACCCTGCGCTCGGCTGGGCGACGATGCTGGGGATCGGCCTCCAGAACATCCCCGAAGGCATGGCGGTCGCCGCGCTGCTGGCCAGCCTCGGCTGGAGCCGCGCACGCTGCGCCGGGGCGGCACTGGCGGCAGGGCTTGTCGAACCCCTCGGCGGCGCGCTTGCGGTGGCGCTGGCCAGCGTGTCAGCCGCCATCCTCCCCTGGGCGCTCGGCTTTGCGGCGGGGGCGATGCTGTTCGTCGTCGCCGCCGAGATCATCCCCCACACCCGCCGCCAGATCGCTCACGGATCGGCAACGCCCGCCGTGATGGCCGGGCTCGCGCTGATGATGGTGCTCGACATCACCTTCGCCTGACCTTCCCTCTCCAACAAGGAACCCCCCGACATGTCCAAGATCGTCCCCCAGCTCGACAACACCCAGCAGCCCGGCCTTGAAGCGAACCTCGATCCCAAGCCCGATTGGGAGCCGCGCTATCCCGGATCGGGGCGGTTGGCCGGCAAGGTTGCGATCGTGACCGGCGGCGACAGCGGCATCGGCCGCGCGGTCGCCGTGCTGTTCGCCCGCGAAGGCGCGGACATCGTCATCTCGCACCTGGAGGAAGAGGAGGATGCGCTCGCCACCGCCGAAATGGTCGAGGAGGAGGGCGCCCGCGCCGTCGCCATCGCCGGCGACATCGGCGAGCGCGATCACTGCAAGGAGATCGTCGATCTCGCGATCCGCAAGTTCGGGCGGCTCGACATCCTCGTCAACAACGCGGGCGAGCAACACCCCGACAAGGACGTGACGGAGATCACCAAGAAGCAGCTGAAGCGCACCTTCCAGACCAACGTCTATGGCATGTTCTACCTGGTGCAGGCGGCGATGCCTTTTCTCGGCAAGGGGGCCAGCATCATCAATTGCACTTCGGTGACGATGTATCAGGGTGCCGAGGAACTGCTCGATTATTCCGCCACCAAGGGCGCGATCACCGCCTTCACCCGTTCGCTGTCGCAGAACCTCGCCGAAAAGGGCATCCGCGTGAACGGGGTCGCGCCGGGGCCGATCTGGACGCCGCTCAACCCGATGGGCGGAGCGAGCGAGGAAAAGCTCGAGACCTTCGGCGAGGACACGCCTATGGGCCGCCCCGGCCAGCCCAACGAGGTCGCCCCCAGCTTCCTGTTCCTCGCCTGCGAGGATTCCAGCTACATGACGGGACAGGTGCTCCACCCCAATGGCGGGATCATCGTCGGCAGCTGACACGATGACATTTGCGGATCTGACCGCCCGGCTGCCCGGCGATGAAGGGCTGATCGATCTCGTCTGGACCCTCGCCGCCGCCGCGATGCTGGCGGCGACGGCCATGCTGGTCCACGCCGTGCTGGCCTTCATCGCCCGCCGCATCGCGCAGCGGACCGAGACCGCCAGCGACGAATTGCTGCTGAGCCACCTGCTGCGCCCGCTGCGCTGGATCATGGTCGCACTCGCACTGCTTTCGATCGAACGCATCGCCGTGCCGAGCCGCGATCTGGCAGGGGCCATCGCGGCCTTCGTGCGGCTGATCATGCCGCTGTTGTGGGGCTGGCTGGTAATCGCCGGCATCCGCTTCCTGAGGAGCTACGTCTACGCCCGCAATGATCTGGGCGTGGAGGATAACCTTGCTGCCCGCCGCCGGCGCACCCGGGCCGATATCCTTACGCGGATCGCCGTGATCGTCGTGCTGATCGTCAGCGCCGGGCTGATGCTGCTGGGTATTCCCGCCGTGCGCGAGATCGGGCTGGCGGTCATGGCCTCTGCCGGGATCGCGGGCCTCGCGGTCGGTGTCGCCGCGCAGCCCTTGCTCAAGAACCTCGTCGGCGGCTTCCAACTGGCATTCACCGAGCCGGTGCGGATCGATGACGTGATCGTCTATCGCGGCGAGTGGGGCCGGATCGAGCGTATCGGGCTGACCTATGTCGTCCTGCGCATCTGGGACGAGCGGCGGCTGGTGATCCCTGTCTCCAAGCTGGTCGAGGAGCCGATCGAGAACTGGACGCGCCAGACCAGCCAGCTGCTCGGCACGGTGTTCATCCACATCGACCACGCCGCAGACATCGCCGCCTTGCGCGACATTGCGCTGGAGGCGGTGCGCGGTCACCGTTTCTGGGATGGCCGCGCGGCAGCAGTGCAAATCACCGACATGACCGCCCGGACGCTGGAGATGCGGGTGTTGATGAGCGCGCGGGGCGGGTCCGAGCTGTTCGACCTGCGCTGCGATGTGCGCGAGGCCGTGGTGCGGGCGATTGCGCGCGATCACCCGCAGGCGCTCAGCCGGGCGCGGGTGATGCTGGAGGACGGGGAGGCCCTATGAATATCGACTGGACCACGATCATAGGCACCATCGGCGCAAGTGCCTCTGTCGCGAGCTTCACGCCTCAGGCCTGGAAGATCATCCGCGAGCGATCGACCGAGGGGCTGTCGCTGGCAATGTTCGCGCTCACCTGCCTCGCCTTCGCCGCCTGGACCACCTTTGGCGTGCTGAAGGGGGAATGGACGCTGATCGTCCCCAACGCGATTTGTCTTGTCTTCGCCCTGTTCATCCTCGGCATGATCGCGCTGCCCGCGCGCAAGACCGAAGAAGTTGCCGAGGCATTGGACCCGCAGGGAATGGCGGCCCCGCACGGGGGGAACGGGGCCGCCGACGACGCGGCTCAGTAAGCCACGCCGTAGTAGGAATAGACCTGCTGGTTGTAGGTGTTGTCGTAGGCCGGCTCGTCGTTGTCGGCGAAGCGCGGGGCATCGCCGAGCATGTCCTTGTCGAGATCGACCACGTAGCCGCCATGATCGGTGCTGTAGGTCAGCATCTGCCAGGGGATCGGGTAGTAATCGGCGCCGATCCCGAGGAACCCGCCGAACTGCATCACGGCGTATTCCGCCTTGCCCGAACGCTTGTCGACCATGAAGTTGGTGATCGACCCGAGCCGCTCGCCATCCGTGTCGAAGACGGCGGTGCCTTCTACCTTGTTCGAGGCAATGAGCTGGCTGGTTTCGTTGGTGTTGAGTGAGTCTGCCATGCTGGTCCTCCTGTGCGTGTGGCGGTTGGAGGGTCGCCATCGGCGGGTCTTGCGGCACTCACATAGGTCAGGCGGAAGGCGAGCTGCCCTTTGGGTGCGGCGGGGCAAGGCGCTCCGCCGCTCGGACGGGCCGGAGCGGGGGCGGGACGCGTTTCGCTCCTAAAGCAGGATAGGAGAGGCCCGCCTCCCGTGTGTGACACTGCATGTCTCCCCCGCACCGATGTCGGGTGAAGCAAACGGAAAGAAGGCACACCATGGCGCATGATCGCACCGCCCCGCCTGGCAGGATGACGCTGATGCCGCTCCCGCACCGCGAGCAGCAGGCAGATTACAGCTACGACCAGTGGCGCCGCGCCCAGATGCGGCAGCAGGAAGCCGGCTATGCCGAAATGACCGGCGTGTGGCGCAAACCCGCCGCAGCCTGACCGCTAGGTCTGCGTAGTGAAGGCGAAGACGATGCGGTGGCAATATTCGTCACTGGGATCGAGCCGGATTGCGCCGAACTGCGGCTGGTTGGGCGTATCCGGGAACATCTGCGGCTCCAGCGCCACGCCATGGCCTTTGCCATAGGCCTGACCAGCCTTGCCGACCGTGCTGTCATCAAGGAAGTTGCCCGAATAGAACTGCACCCCCGGCTCGGTCGAAAGCACCTCCAGCACACGGCCCGAAGCCGGGTGGGCAAGGCGGGCGAGCAGGCGCGGCCGCTCCGCGCGTTCGCGGGCGATCACCCAGCTATGGTCATAGCCGTGACCGATGCGGATCTGGTCATGGGCGGTGTCGCCCACCCGCGCGCCGATGACATGCGGCTCGCGGAAGTCGAAGGGCGTGCCTGCGACCGGTGCGAACTCGCCGGTGGGGATGGCATCCGCGTCGGTCGGCAGGACGTGTCCGGCAGGGATTGTCAGCACATGGTCCATCGCCCCGCCTGACCCGCCTTCGCCCGCGAGGTTCCAGTAGGCATGGTTGGTCATGTTGACGATTGTCGCCCGGTCGGTGACCGCGCGGTAGGTGATGGCCAGCGCACCGTCATCGCCCAGCGCATAGTCGGCAGTCACTTGCAAGGTGCCGGGGAAGCCCTGATCGCCATCCGGGCTGGTGTGGGCGAGCGTCACGGTCGGCACGGGCGAGGCTGAGACTGCGGCAATCTCCCACAGCGCCTTGTCGAACCCGCCCGGCCCGCCGTGGAGCGCGTTGGGACCATTGTTGCAGGGCACGCGGTATTCCGCTCCGTCCAGCATGAAGCGCCCGCCGGCGATGCGGTTGGCGACGCGCCCGACGGACGATCCCAAATAGGCGTTCTGCGCAAGGTATTCCGCCAGCGTCGCATGGCCGAGCGTCACGTCGGCGAGATTCCCGATCCGATCCGGCACGATCACCGACTGGAGCGTCGCGCCGTAGGCAATCACCGTTGCCTGCATCCCGGCGCTATTGACCAGCGTCACCGCTTCGACCGCGCGGCCATCGGGCAGGTGGCCGAACACCGCGCGATGCGCACCCGGGGTCAGGATCGGGGAAGAGGTCAGCTGCATCGCGCACTCATTTGTAAAATTGTATTTCAGGGGGGCAGCGGCAAGGCCGGTTCCGCCGCTGTCTTTGCTGGGGGAACGCGCTTGGCGCAATTCGATTTCCGCCATGCGTTTCGCTCTCGCGCTGATCGCGCGGCACCTGCCCTCGGCAGTCCATT
>JAIEOM010000058.1 GCA_019750455.1 Sphingomonadales bacterium
CGCTCGTAGCGGAACAGCGGGCCGTGGGTCGCGACTTTCAAAGGCGCATATTGCTGCCAGCCGTTGGTGAGGAAGGCGCGCGCGATCCCGGCGGTGAATTCGGGGCGCAGGGTCAGGCTCTCGCCGCCGCGGTCGTCGAAGGAATACATCTCCTTCGACACCACATCGGTCGTCTCGCCGAGGCTGCGCGCGAAGACCTCGGTCTTTTCGAACACCGGCATTTCCACCCGGCGGAAGCGATAGAGGCGGCGCACGCGCTCGAAGGTCTCGACCACGAAGGCGAAAGCCTCGGCATCGGCGCCGAAGATGTCCTGAGTGCCGCGAATGGCCTGGGGCGTTTTCTTGCTCATACAGGGCGCGCGATTAGGCCCACACAGCCCCTTTCGCAATCCTGCGCCACGCATTAAGGGGGCGCGTCGCCAATCAGCCCTCTCCGCCGCAATCCAACAGGCGCGGCCTGCAACATAAGAGAAGATCCATGCGCATCGACAAGATCCCCACCGGCGTGAACCCGCCCGACGATCTTAACGTGATCATCGAAGTGCCGACCGGCGGCGAGCCGGTGAAGTACGAGTTCGACAAGGAAAGCGGCGCGCTGTTCGTGGACCGCATCCTCCACACGCCGATGCGCTATCCGGCGAACTACGGCTTCGTGCCGCACACCCTCAGCCCCGATGGCGATCCGCTGGACGCGCTGGTGATCTCGCGCTCGCCCTTCATTCCGGGCTGCGTCGTGCGCGCCCGCCCGATCGGCGTGCTCAACCTTGAAGACGAGCAGGGCGGCGATGAAAAGCTGATCTGCGTGCCGGTGAACGAGACGTTCCCCTATTATGCCGACGTGATCGAAACGAGCGATCTGCCGAGCATCATCTTCCAGCAGATCGAGCACTTCTTCACCCACTACAAGGATCTGGAAGCCGAGAAGTGGGTGCGCGTCGGCAAGTGGGGCAATGCCTCCGAAGCGCGCCAGATCACCATCGAGGCGATCGAGCGATATCAGGCGGGCAAGTAAGATCCTGTCCGGAGCGGGGGAGGGAGCGAAAGCTCCTTCCTCAAAATACGCTCAACAGCATCTTGAAGATCAGCGTCAGCGCGAAGGGCAGGCCGATCGCCAACGCCCAGAGCGTCAGCACGTCGCGCCGGAAGGCCGGGGCAAACTCCGGATCGACCGCGTCTGCATCGGAGAGAACCGCCCACCGCTTCTCGAACCAGCGGCACACGGGGATGATCCCCGCCACAAGCACGACCAGCGCAAGATAGGGCAGCGCGGTCGAGGTGCCTTCCGCCAGCGCCTTGACCGTCACGAAGATCTGAAGGCCGGTGTAGACCAGCAGACCATAGGCGACATGGTCGCTCATCGCCTTGCGCCAGTCGCGCAGCGGTTTTGCAGATAGGGACTGAGCCCCGCTGCGCTTGTCCGGATTGATCATGCGTGCCGCTCCCCGACGGTCATTTATGGTGGGAGCAGTATCGCAAAGGTGTCTCGGAGTTGCAACAAGTCGCTCCTGCACGCCATAATGTTGCACAGTGCGCAAGATCGGCGATGCAAGCCGCTCTATTCGCGTCGCTCTTTTCCGTCAGGCGCCGCTCGGCGTGTGGTTGCCACCGGGATAAGCAAAAATCCTGCCAAACGCGCCTCGCCACTTTCCTGCTGCTGTGAGGGTGCTAAAGACGGGGGCGCAATGAGCACCACCACTCTCCCCGATCAGGCCGGCGAGACCGCCGCGATCCAGCCGCTCGGCAGCGGGCTCGAGGTGATTTCGATCGCCAAGAGCTACGACAAGCGCGCCGTGCTGACCGATATCTCGCTGAGCGTGGCCAAGGGCGAAGTGCTGGGCCTGCTCGGGCCGAACGGGGCCGGCAAGACCACCTGTTTCTATTCGATCATGGGGCTGGTGAAGCCGGATTCGGGCCGCATCCTGATGGATGGCGAGGATGTGACCAAGCTGCCGATGTATCGTCGCGCGATCCTCGGTCTCGGTTATCTCCCGCAGGAAACCAGCATTTTTCGCGGCATGACCGTGGAGCAGAACATTGCCTGCGTGCTCGAACTGGTCGAGCCGGACAAGGCGACCCGCGCTTCCGAGCTGGAGCGGCTGCTCGACGAATTCGGCCTCACCCGCCTGCGCGAATCTCCCGCGATGGCGCTCTCCGGAGGCGAACGCCGCCGCTGCGAGATTGCCCGCGCGCTGGCGGCCAAGCCTTCGATCATGCTGCTCGACGAGCCTTTCGCGGGTATCGACCCGCTCTCGATCAGCGACATCCGCGATCTGGTGAAGGACTTGAAGCAGCGCGGCATCGGGGTGCTGATCACCGATCACAACGTGCGCGAGACACTCGATATCGTGGACCGCGCCTGCATCATCTATGGCGGGCAGGTGCTGTTCGCCGGAAGCCCGCAGGAACTGGTCGCCGACGAGAATGTGCGGCGGCTCTATCTCGGCGAGAGCTTCACGCTCTAGCTTCTGCGATGGCGCTCGGTCCCCGCCTCGACCTCAGGCAGTCGCAATCGCTGGTGATGACGCCGCAATTGCAGCAGGCGATCAAGCTGCTGGCGGCCTCCAATCTCGAGATCGAGACCTTCATTTCCGAGGCGCTCGAAGCCAATCCCCTGCTCGACACCGGCGGTCCGGCGGAACCGGGCGAGCCCGAGCGGATCGAGATCGCCGCGCCTGCGGGCGAGGAGGCCACGGCGGACCAGCTGATGCTGGCAGGCGGGGGAGAGGGTGACGCGCCGCTCGATCTTGCGGCGGTGGACCGCGATTTCGATACCGGTGACGGGGCCGGGCCGAGCATGCGCGATGCCGAATGGGGCGCGGCCAGCGGCTCCGGCGGCGGCGATTTCGACGAGATGCCCGACTGGGAGCAGCTGCGCGCAGCCGAGGTCACGCTGGCCGAGCATCTCGAAGGCCAGATCGGCGCACTCACCAATGATCCGCGCGCTGCCTTCATCGCCCGCCATATCATCGGGTTGCTCGACGAGGCGGGCTATCTGGGGGCCAGCCTCGATGAAGTGGCGGATGATCTCGGCGTCGAGCTTTACGAGGCCGAGGGCGCGCTGGCGCTGGTGCAATCGCTCGACCCCTCGGGTGTGGGCGCGCGCAATCTGGCCGAATGCATCGCCATCCAGGCGCGCGAGGCGGACCGTTACGACCCCTGCATGGCGGCGCTGATCGCCAACCTCGATCTGGTCGCGCGCGGAGAGATCGAACGATTGAAGCGCCTTTGCCGGGTGGACGACGAGGATTTCGCCGACATGCTGCGCGAACTGCGCGGCTACAATCCGCGCCCCGGCCTTGCCTTCGCGCCCGCCGAAACCGGCACGGTGGTGCCCGACATCCTGCTCACCGCCAATGCGGCTGGCGGATGGGACATCGCGATCAACGAGGAGACGCTGCCCAAGCTGATCGTGAACCGCGGCTATTATCTGGAACTCAACGCCGGGGCGACCAACCGCGAATCGCAATCCTGGCTCAAGGAGAAGCTGGCCGATGCGCATTGGCTGATCCGCGCCTTGGACCAGCGGCAGAAGACGATCCTCAAGACCGCTGCCGAGATCGTGAAGCAGCAGGACGGCTTCTTCCGCCGCGGCGTTTCCGAATTGCGCCCGCTGACACTGCGCGAAGTGGCCGAGCAGATCGGGATGCACGAAAGCACCGTTTCCCGGGTCACCAGCAACAAGTATCTCGCCTGCGCGCGCGGCACCTTCGAGCTCAAATACTTCTTCACCAGCGGCGTCGCGTCCGCCGATGGTGAAGGCGCGTCCTCTGCCGCGATCAAGGCGCGGATCAAGGCGCTGATCGATGCCGAGACGGCCAAGAACATCCTGTCCGACCAGCAGCTTGCCGAAATGCTCCAGAAGGAAGGCTTCGACCTCGCGCGCCGCACCGTGGCGAAGTATCGCGAGGCGATCGGCCTCGGCTCCAGCGCCGAGCGGCGGCGGGCGAAGAAGCTCGCCGGGGTCGCCTAGCAGTTTCCCTCAGGCGACGGGCCTGGTCCAAGAGCTTATCCTGTCGCGGTTTTCCGCCGTTTCCGGGTGTGACTCGAAAGACTCACTCCAAAAAGTTAACGACCTAAACTTCTTATTAACCTTTTTTGGTGAGAAGTGGCGTGGTTAACAGGCGGCAACCTCTCCTAAGCGGGGGTTACCACGGGGACAGGCACCAAAGTTACGGGGGCTGAAATGCGCGTTCTGCTGATCGAAGACGAACCGACCACTGCCAAGGCGATCGAGCTGATGCTCACCACCGAAGGCTTCAACGTCTATTCGACCGATCTGGGCGAAGAGGGTTTGGACCTCGGCAAGCTGTATGATTACGACATCATCCTGCTCGACCTGAACCTGCCCGACATGCATGGCTATGACGTGCTCAAGAAGCTGCGCGTCGCCAAGGTGCAGACCCCGGTGCTGATCCTGTCGGGCATCTCGGAGATGGATTCGAAGATCCGCAGCTTCGGCTTCGGCGCCGACGATTACGTCACCAAGCCGTTCCACCGCGAGGAACTGGTCGCCCGCATCTATGCCGTGGTGCGCCGTTCGAAGGGCCATTCGCAGTCGGTCATCCGCACCGGCAAGCTCGCCGTTAACCTCGACGCCAAGACCGTCGAGGTCGATGGCGCCCGCGTGCACCTCACCGGCAAGGAATACGCGATGCTGGAGCTGCTCTCGCTCCGCAAAGGCACGACGCTGACCAAGGAAATGTTCCTCAACCACCTCTATGGCGGGATGGACGAGCCCGAACTCAAGATCATCGACGTGTTCATCTGCAAGCTGCGCAAGAAGCTGTCGCTGGCCTGCGGCGGGGAGAACTACATCGAGACCGTGTGGGGCCGCGGCTACGTGCTGCGCGATTCGGAAACCGAGGTCGAAGCGGCGTAATTGGTTGCGGGGGCGCCTCCGCGCCCTCGTCCTCGCTGCGTTTCGATCCTTTCAGGATCGAGCAGCTGCGGCTCGCGCCTTGCGCTCGCGGCCCTACGGGCCGAAACAGTGCTTCTCACATAGCTTGGACGCCCGGAGCCATTGGCCCCGGGCGTTCGCTTTTCAGCCGACCCGCTTGAAGACCAGCGCCTTGGGTTCGGGCATTTCGCCGTTCGCCCAGACGATCGTCTCGGTCATGCTGCGGCCGTCCTTCGTGACCGTGTAGACCCGGGTCGAGAATCGCTCGCCGCCCTTCGCCAACGTCATCACCAGCGTATCGGGCGCGGGTTGGCGCAGGGCGACCGAATCGATTTCCGCGAAGTTTCCGCTCACCGGCACGACCACGCCGTCTGTCGCGGCAGTCGATTCGGACTTGATCGTGCCCCCGCCGCGGTTTTCGATCCACACCAGCGTGTGCCACCGCCCGTCGGGCTGCGGGGTGAAGGTGATCGTCACCGCGACGGGGCGTTCATTCTCGGGAAGCCGTGCGACATCGAGCGACCATTGCCCCGCAAGCGGGGATGCGGCCTGCGCGACCTGCGCGGTTTCGGCGGCCCCGGGCAGAGTGGCAGTGCCCGCGGCAAGGGCCAGCCCGAGAGCGGCGGCGGGGAACAGGATAGCCATGGCGATTCGTCCTTTCGTCCATTCGAACCCCTTCGTTCGGGGCACCAACGGAGCCTCGGTAGGATCGGCGGACGGCGACAGATCGATTTTCCTGTCCCAGATTTTCTGTTCCGCCAGCAGCCGCGCCAGTTCCCTGCTGCTACCCACCCCGGTCTTGCGACGCGCCTCGCGCAGGCGTTCATTGATCGAGGCCTCTGATCGCTCCAGCTGCGCCGCCATCGACTTCACCGTATGTCCGCCCGCGAGCAGGCGCAGGATTTCCAGCTCCTTTTCGGTCAGCGTATCGGGGAGGACAGGGGCGGGGCTAGCCATGGCGTATGATCATCACAGCCACGCGCCCTGCGTCCAGCACGATTTTCTTGTGCCGCGACGGCCTGCGTGCCAAGCGCCCGCGCCATGACGGCATTCAAGGAAGGCGATCCGACCACCATCACCCGGCTTTACGGGCGCTCGGTCGGCAAGAAGCTGCGCAAGTATCAGCAGGGGTTGGTGGACACCCTCCTGCCGCAGATCGCCGTGCCTGCGGAAGGCCCGGTGACGTCTGAGGCGCTGTTCGGCGATTCGCGCCCGCTGCACTTCGAGATCGGCTTCGGCGGGGGCGAGCATCTCGCCTACCGCGCCGACCTGCTGCCCGATCACGGCTTCATCGGGGCGGAACCCTTCGTCAACGGTGTGGCGCAGGCGCTGACCCATGTGGCCGACCAGCGGCTCGCCAATATCCGGTTGCATCACGGTGACGCGCTGGATGTGCTCCAGCGCATCCCCGATGGCGCGTTGACGATGCTCTACCTGCTCCACCCCGATCCCTGGCCCAAGGCGCGCCACGCCAAGCGGCGGATGATGAATGACGGGCCGGTGAAGCTGATCGCGAGCAAGCTGAAGCCGGGCGGCGAGTTCCGCTTCGGCACCGACCATGCGGTCTATCTGCGCCACGCGCTGATGGTGATGCAGCGCCACACCGACCTGTTCGAGTGGGTGGTGGAGAAGCCGGAGAACTGGCAGGTCCGCCCCTCCGGCTGGCCCGAGACGCGCTACGAACACAAGGCCCGCACGGTCTATGGCCACGAGGTGTGGTACTTCCGGTTCCGGCGGAAGTAGACAGGAGGAGGGGGCGATGGGGCCCAAGGGATTGTTCGGCGGAGCGTTCCTGCTCGTCGCCTCGGGCTTCTTCCTCGTGGGGCTGTACTGGCTGGTCGATGCCAACCTCATCGCCATGAACGGCGTCAGGACGACCGGGCAGATCGCGGGTTACGAAGGGAGTGCCAACCGGCACGTGCTGACCTACACCTTCGAGGACCGCAAGGGCCGCACCTTCACCGGTCGGCTCACTCCGTTTTCCAGCAGGTCCGGACCGCTCAGGCACGCCCGGGCCGAGGCTGAGCTTGATGTCGGCGCATCGATCCCGGTAATCTACGATCCGGCTGATCCGGACCGCTCCATCGCGGATACTTTCAGAGGCCGGTTCGGAGCGTTGCTGTGGATGCTGTTCGTCACCCCGTTCATCCTCGGCGGGCTCTATCTGATTCGCAGCGACCGGCGCGAGCAGATTGCGGACGGCTGGGTGCAGCGCCGCTTCTGATTCCGTATTGTCGCAAAGCCGGGCGATGTTTCACGTGAAACAGCAAAAACACGCGCGCTGATGGGGGTCTGGAGGGGGTCTGGACCCGGTCAGACCGGGTTCTAACCCCGCCCGAAGCCGGGCTAGCCTGGCGCAGCGCGCATCCGCCACCACGGCATCAGCGCGAACACGATCTGCCCCGCCAGCCCGAGCAGCGCATGCGGCTGGCGCAGGCCGGCGAGCCATTGCGCGGGAGTTTGGCCCATCATGGTCACGGCCAAAGCACATTCGGCGACCATCAGCAGCGCGAAGGCAGCAAGCCCCGCCGCCAGCGCCTCGCGCGCACCGGCAAGGCCGAAGCGCCGGACCAGCCAGCCGGACGCCAGCCAGCTCGCCGCGAGCATCACCGGCAGTTCCAGCGCGGTCGCCGGCATCAGCCCCACCTGCGGCGCCAGCCACAGCACCCGCACGGTGCCCAGCACAAACCCCAGCGCGAACACCACCGCCCAATAGGCGACAGCGGCGCGCAGCCAGTTCACCCCACTACGCCCGCGCCTGCCAGCACCGCCAGCGTCAGCACATCCGGCACGCTTGCGGTCATCGGCACGATCTGCACCGGCTTGCCCATGCCGATCATCATCGGCCCGATCGTGGCGTTGCTGCCCAGTTCGCGCAGCAGCTTTGCCGACAGGTTCGCCGATTGCAGCCCCGGCATGATCAGCACGTTGGCCGGACCCGACAGGCGGCTGAACGGATAGAGCGCCATCACCTTGGGGTTGAGCGCCGCATCGGGGGCCATTTCGCCTTCATATTCGAAGCCCGGATCCTCCCGGTCGAGGATCGCCACCGCCTCGCGGATGCTGCCGAGCCACTGGCCCGAGGGGTTCCCGAAGGTCGAATAGCTCAGGAACGCCACGCGCGGTTCGTGCCCCATGCGGCGGGCGACTGCGGCGGTTTCCTTGGCGATATGCGCGAGTTCGGCCGCGTTGGGACGTTCGTTGATCGTGGTATCGGCCAGGAAGGTCGTGTGGTTCTTGCCGATCATCATGTGGATGCCGAACGGCAGTGCGCCTTCCTTGGGATCGAGCACCAGGTTCACCTCGCGCACGGTCTGCGCGAAGGTGCGGGTCATGCCGGTGATCATCCCGTCGCCATGCCCCAGCGCCACTAGCAGCGAGGCGAAGACGTTGCGGTCCTGATTGACCATCCGCCGCACATCGCGCTCGGTAAAGCCGCGCCGCTGGAGCCGCTTGTAGAGGTATTGCACCATCGCCGGCACGTGTTCGCTGTCGGCGGAGTTCTGGATTTCGAAGCTGCCCGGATCGCCGACCGAAAGCTGGTGCAGCTTGTCCAGCACCGCCTTGGTGCGGCCCACCAGAATGGGCGTGCCATAGCCGAAATCGCGGAACTGGATCGCGGCGCGCAGCACCACTTCTTCCTCGGCCTCGGCGAACACCATGCGCTTGGGGTTGCTGCGCGCGACTTCGTAGACGCCGGACAGCACCGAGGTGGTGGGGTTGAGGCGGCTGCGCAGCTGCATGCGGTAGGCGTCGAAATCATCGATCCGCGCCCGCGCCACGCCCGAATCCATCGCCGCCTTGGCGACGGCCGAGGAAACGACCTCGATCAGGCGCGGGTCGAAGGGGGCAGGGATGATGTAATCCGTGCCGAACTTGTGGTTCTTGCCATAGGCGGATGCCACTTCCTCGGGCACCTGACGGCGCGCGAGTTCGGCGATGGCCTCGGCGGCGGCGACCTTCATTTCTTCATTGATCGTGGTCGCCTGCACATCGAGCGCGCCGCGGAAGATGAAGGGGAAGCCGAGGACATTGTTGACCTGGTTGGGGAAATCGCTGCGCCCGGTGGCGATGATCGCATCGGGGCGCACGGCCTTGGCTTCATCCGGCATGATTTCCGGAGTGGGGTTGGCCATCGCGAAGATGATCGGCTTGTCGGCCATCTTCCTGACCCACTCGGGCTTCAGCGCACCGGCTGCCGACAGGCCGAGGAAGATGTCCGCGCCTTCCAGCGCCTCTTCAAGGCTGCGCGCACTGGTGGGCACGGCATGGGCGCTCTTCCACTGGTCGACATCGTCGCGGCCCGGATAGATCGGGCCGGTGCGGTCGCACACAATCACGTTTTCGTGGGGCACGCCCATCGCCTTGATCAGCGCAGTGCAGGCCAGCGCCGATGCCCCCGCGCCGTTCACCACCATGCGCACGTCCTTCAGCGAGCGGCCGGTCAGGTGGCAGGCGTTGATGAGGCCCGCCGCCGCGATGATCGCGGTGCCGTGCTGGTCATCGTGCATCACCGGGATCTTCATCCGTTCGCGCAGGGCGGCTTCGATGATGAAGCATTCGGGGGCCTTGATGTCTTCAAGGTTGATGCCGCCGAAGGTCGGCTCCATCAGCGCGACGGCGTTGATAAAGGCTTCCGGGTCTTCGGTGGCGAGTTCGATGTCGATCGAATCCACATCGGCGAAGCGCTTGAACAGCACCGCCTTGCCTTCCATCACCGGCTTGGATGCCAGCGCGCCGAGATTGCCGAGGCCGAGGATCGCGGTGCCGTTGGAGATCACGGCGACAAGGTTGGCCTTGGCGGTGTAACGCGCTGCGAGCGAGGGATCGGCGGCGATGGCTTCCACCGGCACGGCCACGCCCGGCGAGTATGCCAGCGACAGGTCGCGCTGCGAGGTCATCGGCTTGGTGGCGACGATCTCCAGCTTACCCGGGCGGATGGTCTCGTGATAGAACAGCGCCTCGCGCGCGGTGAAGCCGCCCTTATTCTCTTCGGCCATGATGGCTGATCCCTTATGCGTATTTGGTGTGCGTCGTAACGTAAACCCGCGCTCCGCTTAGCGCCCGGTCGCGCGATGCGATAGGCCGTTTATCGCACCACGTCGGGGGAAAGCTGCAACTGCCGACATTCCCGAATCGGCCCGCATGGGGTTAGGCGGATGGGATGGCCGCGCTCGACGATCCGAAACCCACCCCGATGATGGCGCAATATCTGCGCCTGCGGGAAGAGGCGGGCGATGCGCTGCTGTTCTACCGCATGGGCGATTTCTTCGAGCTGTTTTTCGAGGATGCGAAGCGCGCGGCGGCAATCCTCGATATCGCGCTGACCACGCGGGGCGAGCATGGCGGGCAGGCGATCCCGATGTGCGGGGTGCCGGTGCATTCGGCGGAAAGCTATCTGGCGCGGCTGATCAAGGCGGGCTGCCGGGTGGCGATTGCCGAGCAGGTCGAAACGCCGGACGAGGCCAAGGCCCGCGCCAAGCGGGAGGGCACGCCGTCGTCGAAGGTGCTGGTCGGGCGCGCCATCGTGCGGCTGGTGACAGCGGGGACGCTGACCGAGGAAGCCCTGTTGGAACCGCGCCGCGCCAATGTGCTGGTCGCGCTGGCGGAGCTGCGCGATGCGGTGGGGATTGCCGCGGTCGATGTCTCCACGGGCGCGATGGTGCTGGAGGAGTGTGCGGCGGACCAGCTGGGCGCGGTGCTGGCGCGCATTTCCCCGAGCGAGGTGGTGGTGCCCGAGGACTGGGCGCACGGCCCTGACGAGGTGATCTATCGGCCCCGCTCGACCTTCGCCAGCGATGCCGGGGCGGAGCGGCTGAAGACGGTCCACGGTGTCGCCACGCTCGATGCCTTCGGGGCGTTCAGCCGCGCGATGCTGGCGGCGGCTGGCGGGCTGGTGAGCTATCTCGACCATGTCGGGCGGGGCAATCTGCCGCTGCTGCTGCCCCCGGTGGTGCGCGAGAGCCAGAGCACGATGGCGATGGACGCGGCAACGCGCGGGAGCCTCGAAATCCTCGAATCCGCGCAAGGCGGGCGTTCGGGCAGCCTGATCGGCGCGGTCGATCGCTGCGTCACGGGCGCAGGTTCGCGCTTGCTGGCCGAGGACCTGTCGGCGCCGCTGCTTGATGCCGCCGCCATCGAGGCGCGGCTGGCGCTGGTGCAGTTCTGGCGCGACCGTCCGATCGAGCGGGCGCAGTTGCGGGATATTCTGCGCGCGATCCCCGATCTGGGGCGGGCGCTGGGGCGGGTTGTGGCCGGACGGGGAAGCCCGCGCGATCTCGGCCAGCTGCGCGATGGCCTCTCAGAGGCGGCGCGGCTCCACCACTGGCTGGCGAGCGCGCCCGACCGGCCTGCGCTGCTCGCTGATGTGACCGCGCGGCTGACCGGCCACGGGGCGCTGACCGATCATCTGTCGCGTGCGCTGGTGCCGACCCCGCCGACCGAGCGCTCGAACGGCGGCTTCATCGCCGATGGCTATGATGCTGCGCTGGACGAGCTGCGCGCCACTTCCGGTGACGCGCGCCGCGCGATTGCCGCGATGGAGGCGCGCTACCGCGAGGAGACGGGCATCGCCTCGCTCAAGATCCGCCACAACGGGGTGCTCGGCTACTTCATCGAAGTCGGCGCGCGCCATGCCGATGCCCTGATGGCACCCGACAGCGGCTTCACCCACCGCCAGACGATGGCTGGCGCGGTGCGGTTCAACTCGCTGAAACTACACGAGGAAGCCGCCCGCATTGCCGAGGCAGGGGGCCATGCGCTCGCCTGCGAGGAAGCGCATTTCGAGGCGCTGGTGGCCGAAGTGATCGCCGCGCGCGAAGCCATCGCCGCCACGGCGGCCGCGCTCGCCCGGCTCGATGTCGGCGCGGGCAATGCCGAGCGCGCGGCGGAGGGCGACTGGTGCCGCCCCGCAATCGCTGCCGACGCGGGGCTCGCCATCACCGCCGGCCGCCATCCGGTGGTCGAGGCCGCGCTGGCGAAGACCGGCGAACGCTTCGTGGCGAACGACTGCAACCTCGCGCAGGACAACCGGTTGTGGCTGATCGGCGGCCCGAACATGGGCGGCAAATCGACCTTCCTCCGCCAGAACGCGCTGATCGTGCTGCTGGCGCAGGCCGGATGCTTCGTCCCCGCGAGCGCTGCGCGGATCGGCCTCGTCGACCGCCTGTTCGCCACGCACTATCACGAACTCGCCCGGCTGGCGGAAACCTGCGAGGCGCTGAGCCTGCACCATGTCCGCGCGCGGGAGTGGCAGGGCGATCTGGTGCTGCTCCATGAACTGGCCGATGGCCCGGCGGACCGTTCCTACGGCCTCGCGGTCGCGCGGCTCGCGGGGGTGCCGGCCAATGTCGTCGCCCGTGCCAAGGCGGTGCTGACCAAGCTTGAAGCCACGCGCGAGGCGACGGGGGGAATCGCCGCGGGGCTGGGCGATCTGCCGCTGTTCGCCAACCTCAAACCCGCCGAACCCGAACCCGCCAGCCCCGAACAGCAGCTCGCCGAAGCCCTCCGCGCCGCCGATCTCGACGCGCTGACCCCGCGCGAGGCATTGGACCTGCTCTACGAATGGAAACGCGGCCTGCCACGCGCGTGAGCCAGGCCTCAACCAAGGCTTAACCCAAAGCCTGCTATGGCGGCCGCCATGTACAAGGCCCTTTTCCAGAACAGCAAGGTCGCCCTGCTTTTCGCGATCATCACGATCATGAGCGCGGTGTCGATGGTCGGCACCTCGGAAGATAGCGGACTGGTGTTGCGCGTGGCGAGCCTCGTCGGCGGCCAGCGGAGCAACGCGGCACCCGTTTCGGAGACGGCTCCCGTCGCGGGCGAGCAGCGTCCTGCCCAGGTGTTCGGCGAATACCAGCCGCAGGCCGCACCCTCGCCGCAGGCACAGCGCAGCGCGCCAACCGGCGGGCAGGCCTTCAGTCCCATGAACGCCCCGCTGTCCCCCACCGCGATCGTGCAGGAAAGCGGCCCGGTCACCGCCGGGGGGCCGATCCCCGAAAGCGAGTGGGTTCAGCCGGAATAGGCGGATAAAGGACGGGCGGGAGGGTCAATCCTCCTCGTCATCGGGCAGCTCGTTTCTGACGATATCGTCATCGTCGCGCGCCTCGGCGTCTTCCAGCAGGGCGACTTCCTCAAGCAGGCCCGCATCGTCGAGCAGGTCCGCTTCCTCGGCCATGTCCTCGCCATCGGCGATGATCCAGTCGTCATCGCGGTCATCGGTGGTCTCGCCGCCGTAGGTGTCTTCCTCGTCATCGTGATTGGGCTCGCCCGCAAAGGCCGACATGTCGATGCGGCCCTGCCCTTCCATGCGGCGCATTTCATCGACGAGATCGGCGGTGCTGTCAGGCGCGGGATCGAGGCCGGGGGAGGCGGGCTTGGTGCTTTCCAGAGGGCTGGCGGCGCGGCTGTCCGCGCGCCGGGCATCATCGGCGACATCCTGCGCCTGCTGCCCGACCGGGTCCTGTTCGACGTTGTGGGTCTCGGGCGGCAGGCCTTCGGGGTGGCCGGGGTTGGAGGTGACGCGCTTGTCCATGGGGGTTCTCCTTCCCCATGCCCAACGTGTCAGGCGCGCCGATTGTTGCCCTGCCGCCTGTGCCCTGCGCCAGAACGCGCCGCGTTTGCGCCCGTTCAGCGGGTCGGGACGGGAGCCTCGCCCGAATAGTCGTAGAAACCGCGCCCGGTCTTGCGGCCCAGCCAGCCCGCCTCGACATATTTCACCAGCAGCGGCGCGGCGCGATACTTGCTGTCGCGGGTGGTGGTGTAGAGCACGTTCATGATGTCGAGGCAGGTGTCGAGCCCCACGAAGTCCGCCAGTTGCAGCGGCCCCATCGGATGGTTGAGGCCGAGGCGGCAGCCCTTGTCGATATCCTCGATCCCGGCGGTCGATTGCCCGAGCACGAACACCGCTTCATTGATCATCGGCAGCAGGATGCGGTTGACGACGAAACCGGGTTCGTCCTGCGACAGGACCACTTCCTTGCCAAGGCCCTTGGCGAAGGCGGTGACGCGGTCCGTGGTCGCCTGTGCGGTGGCAAGGCCGGGGATCACCTCGATCAGGCCCATCACCGGCACCGGATTGAAGAAGTGCAGCCCGATGAACCGCGCCGGATCGGGTGAGTGGTTGGCCATGCGGGTGATCGGGATCGAGGACGTGTTCGATGCCATGATCGCATCGGCGTGCAGCACCTGCCCGGCCTTGGCGAAGATCGCGTTCTTGATTTCCTCGCGCTCGGTCGCGGCCTCGATGATCAGGTCGGCTTCGGCGAAGGGGGCGTAATCGGCGACCGGGGTGATGCGGGCGAGCAGGGCGTCCGCCTCGTGCGCTTCGATCTTGCCGCGGCCCATCAGCTTTTGCAGCGCCTTTTCGATCGCCGCCTTGCCGGCTTCCGCGCGGGGCAGGTCGACATCGGTCAGCATGACCTTCATGCCCTGGGCGGCTACGGTCTGGGCGATGCCGGTGCCCATCTGACCGGCTCCGATAACGGCGATGTTGCGCATGGGGCGTGCTTCCTTCGCAAGTGCAGCAAAGACGCCGCCCTAGCGGGGAAGATGGCCGCTGACTAGCAGCCTATTTGGCTAGCGATTGGCGGCTACCTGTTTTGGCCGGGCACCCACTTCACGTCGCGCCGTCCGTTGTCGTTCACCACGCGGGCGAGGACGAACAGATAGTCCGAAAGCCGGTTGATATAGGCCAGCGCCGCGGGGTTGACCGCATCCTGCGCGGCCAGCGCGACCATCGCCCGTTCCGCCGCGCGGGTGGTGGCGCGGGCGATGTGCAGCCGTGCGGCAAGCTCTGTCCCGCCCGGCAGGATGAAACTGGTCAGCGGTTCAAGCTTCTCGTTGAGCGCATCGATGCGCTGCTCCAGCCATTCGACCTGTGACGGGATGATCCGCAGCACCATTTCCGACGGGGCGAAATCGTCCCCCGGGGTCGCAAGGTCTGCCCCCAGGTCGAACAGGTCGTTCTGGATGCGGGTGATCTCTGCCCCCGGCTTGCCGGACATCAGCACCGCGCCAAGGCCGATGGCGGAATTCGCCTCGTCCACCTTGCCCATCGCGGCGATGCGGGCGGAATGCTTGGGGCAGCGCGAGCCATCGACGAGCCCCGTCGTCCCGTCATCCCCGGTGCGGGTGTAGATCTTGTTGAGCTTGACCATGTGCTGGCGGGCTTAGCGCGTCACCGCCAGCAGGATCGCGACCACCGCAATGGCGAGGCCCTGATACTTGATCCGCGCGAACATCGCCTTGTTCTGGGCGAGCTGCATGTCGGTGGCAGTGCTGCCCTCGCCGGTCTCCAGATCGATCTTGGTCGTCTTCAGGAAGGCGACGATGCCTTTGATCAGCGAAAAGGCGGTGAGGCCCATGAGGATCAGCAGCGCGGGGATGAGGACATAGGTCATGGGTCTCTAAATGGACGCTTGGGCTTCAGGTTCCAAGTGACAAAAGTTGCATCCTGAGTTGTTCGGCAAGCATGCCCCCGTCCTCGCCCGCTTCGCGCCGCTCGGCCAGCGCCGGGGAGCCGCGACGTTTGGCGAGTTTCTCGCCCGTCTCGTCCAGCAGCAGCGGGTGGTGGTGCCAGCGCGGCACGGGCAGGCCGAGCAGGGCTTGCAAGGTGCGGTGGACGTGGCTGGCCGCAAACAGGTCCGCCCCGCGCGTCACCAGCGTCACCCCGTCCGCCGCATCGTCGAGCGTGACGGCGAGGTGATAGCTGGCGGGCAGATCCTTGCGCACCAGCACCACATCGCCGAGGCCGGAGAGGTCCACGGCTTGCGGCCCGGCGAGGTCATCCTCCCACAACAGCGGCCCGGTTTCCGTGAGCGCGCGCTCGGCGTCGAGCCGCCATGCAGCGGGGCGCGCGGGATCGGGGGCGCGGTGCTTGCAGGTGCCGGGATAGATCAGGCCCTCGAGGCCGGGGCGCGCCCCCGCCGCTTCGATCTCGGAGCGGGTGCAGGTGCAGGGGTAGAGCAGCCCGCGCGCTTTCAGGCCCTCGGCGGCAGCGGCATAGCTGGCGAGGCGCGTCGACTGGGCGGGTACCTCCTCCCATTCCAGCCCCAGCCATTCCAGATCGCGGCGGAATTCATCGGCGAGTTCGGGGCGGGAGCGTGGCCCGTCGATATCCTCGATCCGGAGCAGGAACCGCCCCCCGCCTGCCCGCGCCAGATCATGCGCCACGATCGCCGAGAGCGCGTGCCCGAGATGCAGCCGCCCGTTGGGGCTCGGCGCGAAACGGGTCACGGGAGGGGTGGCTCGATCCATCGCGCTGCCCATGCCACACGCAACTTCATTGCGCTATCCACAGCCTCTCCACAGGGTCCGAACAGCTTTGGCCTGTGGATACCCACCCTGTCACGGGTTTGACTCTTTGCCCTGCCACGTCAGGATGGAGCCAATCAGGGAGGAACGCGCGTCGTGTTCAATGCCGAACTGATCGAGAAAGTGGCCAAGTTCCGCGGGATCGACGAGGATCCGACGCGCAACCTTTCGGCCTGCCCGGCGCTGGTGCTCAACGCCGATTATACTCCGTTGTCCTACTACCCGCTCAGCCTGTGGCCGTGGCAGACCGCGATCAAGGCGGTGTTCCTCGACCGGGTGGACATCGTCGCCAGCTACGACCGCGAGGTCCACTCGCCCAGCTTCGACATGAAGATCCCGAGCGTTATCGCGCTGCGGCAATATGTGAAGCAGAGCGAGTTTCCCGCCTTCACCCGTTTCAACGTGTTCCTGCGCGACCGCTTCCAGTGCCAGTATTGCGGGAGCCACGAACATCTCACCTTCGACCACGTGACCCCGCGCCGGCTGGGCGGGCGCACCACGTGGGAGAACATCATCACCGCCTGCGCGCCCTGCAACATGAAGAAGGGCGGGCGCACCCCCAAGCAGGCGGGCATGGGGCTGCACCAGCCGCCGATCCGCCCGACCAGTTGGCAGTTGCAGCAGGCGGGCAAGCTGTTCCCGCCCAATTACCTCCACGAGACGTGGCGGGATTGGCTGTACTGGGACGTCGAGCTGGAAGCGTAGCGGACCGGGTTTCCCGTTCCTGCGTCGTCACGGGCCCCATCCGGGGCCCTGTCACCACGCGCTCCGCAAGCAGCGCCGCTGCGCGCGCCATCAGCCGGATTGTGATTTCAAATCAGCGGTGATTCGCGCTGGCCGTATCATTTTATGTAAAAGTGCGTAACTTGTTTACCAAGCCGGAATGTCAAAAGATAAAGAAGGAATCTATTCTCGTATCATAAAGCAAATCAGGATTCGGCTCATCGCATTTTAACTTGGATTAGATTGACGGTCGGCAAAAGCGCACGCCATGAACATGGGGCAACAGGAGTAATGCCCCATGAAGCGTCTGGTTTCTCTTGCAGTTCTGCTCTCTCTCCTCGGCGGATGCGGCGGCGAAGACGGTGCGCCCCCTGCCGCCAGCGCCACACCCCAGACGCTGGCCGCGCTCGTGCCTTCGGGCGACAAGGTCGCTTCGCTGGCGGGGAGCCTTCCCGAAGGTGCGACCACCACCACGACCAATCCCTTCGCCACCTTCGATTTCAAGAACGGCACCGCCTACCCCACCAAAGCGGCGGTCAGCATCGGGACCGTCAGCGTGCCTGTCGGCGCGACCGAGGCCTTCGTGCCGATCCGCATCAACCGCCAGACTCCCAACACGGTGATCGTCCGGGTGATGACCCGCAACGGATCGGGCACATTGCCGGGGCTTGAGGGCAAGCAC
This sequence comes from Sphingomonadales bacterium, assembly GCA_019750455.1. GTDB lineage: Bacteria > Pseudomonadota > Alphaproteobacteria > Sphingomonadales > Sphingomonadaceae > Erythrobacter. The sequence goes on from JAIEOM010000058.1 coordinate 17,616, forward strand.
TTCCAGCGCACCGTCACCACCCTGTTCTTCCGCCCCGGCGACCCGCTGGAGCAGACGGTGCGCATCCCGCTCATCAACATGGATGCCGGGCGCAATTTCGACATCATCCTGCCCGAAGGCGTAGCTGGCGGGCTGGTGATCAACTCATCGGCAAAGGTGACCGCGGTGGCCGGTGCCAAACCCGGTGTGGCCAAAACCGCCGGCTTCCGCCAGCCGCGCACCTTCACCCCGACCGGCACGCTGGCCTACCAGATGGATCCGGCCCAGATGACCTGGAGCGATGCCGGCGGTGCGGATATCTGGCGCACCCGTCTGCCGCACGGCCGCACCCAGCCGGCCAACAACGAAAGCGGTCTCTATCTCGATCCGGTGCTGCACCCGACCGCGCTGCCGCCCTTCGCGATCGAGAACGGCGAGGTGGTGATCCGCAGCCAGCAGCTTGTCAGCCCGATCTATCACGACAGCAAATACTGGTATCACGGCGCGGCGATCCTGACCGGCCAGCGCATGCCGGCGACGCAGATCCAGTACGGCCAGTACGAATGGACCGCGATGATGCCCAACCGCCGCGGCGGCTGGCCCGCGTTCTGGCTGTTGCCGGCGAGCGGCGCATGGCCGCCGGAGATCGATGTCTATGAAGGCTTCGGCTATTCTTCGGGCTGGAACTTCAACCGCAACATCTCCGGCAACATCCACGGGGGCGCGAACGGCCAGCGGACCTTCACCGCGCTGATGCAGGTCAACGCGCAGACCGCCTATGGCCTTTCCGGCTTCGACACCGGATACCACCGCTTCGCGGTCGATATCGCGCCCGATTTCATCACCTGGTTCGTCGATGGCAAGGAGACCTACCAGACAGTCAACCCGTTCCGCGGCATCACGTGGTTCCCGCTGATGAACGTCGCGGTAAAGCATGGCACGGCCGAATACACCGGCGGCACGGGTGAAATGCGGGTGAAGAGCTTTGGAGTGTGGAAGGTGCCTGGCTGAGGCACACAGGCCCGGTGCCTTCCCTTGGGGGCAGTGCGGCGGCGGGGTTCCTCCTTTGCCCGCCGCCGCGCTAACCTGACGAGAACGCCGCCCTCGCGCGTTGCAATTCCGTGACGCGGCGCTAGGCGGTCTTTGTCACGCAGCCTCGGGGAATCGCACTTCCATGAAGATCATGTCCGGCAATTCGAACCTGCCGCTCGCCCGGGCCATCGCGGCCTATCTCGAAATCCCCCTGACCGACGCGAGCGTGCGGCGGTTTTCGGACGAGGAGGTCTTTGTCGAGATTCATGAAAACGTCCGCGGGGAGGACGTGTTCGTGGTCCAGCCGACCAACTTCCCGGCGAACGACAACCTGATGGAATTGCTGATCTGCATCGATGCGCTGCGCCGCGCCTCGGCCAAGCGGATCACCGCGGTGGTGCCCTATTTCGGCTATGCCCGGCAGGACCGGAAGCCCGGCCCGCGCACGCCGATTTCGGCCAAGCTGGTGGCGAACCTGATCACCGAAGCGGGCGCTGACCGCGTGCTGGCGGTGGACCTGCACGCCGGGCAGATCCAGGGCTTCTTCGATATCCCGACCGACAATCTCTATGCCGCGCCGGTGATGGCTGCCGATATTCAGGCCCGTTACGGCGATCAGCAGCTGATGGTCGTTTCGCCCGACGTGGGCGGTGTGGTGCGCGCCCGCGCGCTCGCCAAGCGGCTCGACAACGCGCCGCTCGCGATCGTCGACAAGCGCCGCGACCGTCCGGGCGAGAGCGAGGTGATGAACATCATCGGCGACGTTTCAGGCCGGCACTGCATCCTGATCGACGACATCGTCGATTCGGGCGGCACGCTGTGCAACGCGGCCGAGGCACTGCTGGAAGGCGGGGCAAGCTCGGTTGCGGCCTATATCACCCACGGCGTGCTGTCGGGCGGGGCAGTGGCGCGCATCAATGGCTCCGCGCTCAAGGAACTGGTCATCACGGATTCGATCCGCCCGACCGAGGCGACCGAACAGTCCGACCGTATCCGCGTGCTCCCCATCGCCCCGCTGGTGGGCGAGGCGATCCGCCGCATTGCCGACGAAAGCTCGGTCAGCTCGCTGTTCGACTGACGCGGCTCAGGCCGTCTGGTGCCACGGGCGCCGTGCGCCTTCGGGCAGGCGTTCCAGCACCTCCAGCCGCCGCGCCTGCCGGGCTTCCAGTGTGGTGGTGAGGATCGGCTGCGGCGTGCGCACGAACTGGACCGGCGTCATGCCGAACAGTTCGGTGAATTCGCGGTTGAGGTGTGACTGGTCGAAATAGCGCAGGGCCAGCTCCTCCGCCTCGTTGTGATCGGCCACCCCGCGCATGTGGGCCGCCATGTCGAGCGCGCGGGCGCGGCGCAGCACTTTCTTGGGTGACAGGCCGAACGCCCGTTTTATCCGGCGCTCCAGCGTGCGCAGCTCCACCCCCAGCTCGTCGGCGCAGTCCGCCACCGGGAGGGTGGGGTCCACGAAGGCAAGGCGGTTGAAGGCTTCGGGCAGGGGGTCCGGCAGCCGGCCGCCGGCGCGATCGACCGCGATGGCGACATAATCCTGAAGCTGCCCCATCCATTCGTCGACACCGGCTTCCGGATCCAGATTGGCAAGGATCGCCTGTTCGTCCCAGCCGGCCTGCGCGCAAGGCACCACCCGGTCCATCATCTGCGTCGGAGGGGTCAGGCCGAGCGCCTCCACGGCACCGGGCTTGAAGGCGACGCCGACGCTGGCGAAAGGCCCCCGGATGGTCACCGGAAGCCGCCGGCGGTGCGGCCCGAAATACAGGCCGCCGGTGCGATAGAACTGCGGGCCGTCACGCGTTTCGAGGTGATAGTCACCCCACAGGAGCACCCGCACCACCGGACCATCGGAGAAAATGCCGCAGGAAATCAGCTGATCTTCGGGTGCGTCGACCCGCAGGCCATAGACATGGGCGACCCACGGACGCAGCGCCTCGCGCGCCTGCCGGTTGACTGTCAGCAACTGCCCGTCGCGTGTCCGTTCCAGCGGCGGGCTGGTTTGCTGTGCCTGGCCGGTCGGATTGTCGCTGTTCATCGGGTCTGCCCCCCTTGGGGCGCTTGCTTAGCGATTCCCGGGTGCGTTGCAACGCCTTGACGCGTTCGGCCCCGCCATGCAGGGCATCGCCATGGCCAACAGCAATGACCTCGCTCTCGCCCTGCGCCTCGCCGATGCCGCAGGGGCCGCTATCCGCCCCCTGTTCCGCGGCCAGTGGAGCCAGGAGCGCAAGGCCGACCGCAGCTTCGTCACCGAAGCCGACCGCGCCGCCGAAGCCGCGATGCGCGCCCTGATCGAGGCGGAGTTTCCCGCCGATGGCATCATCGGCGAGGAATACGGCACCCGCAACGAGGGCGCCGGCCGCCAGTGGGTGCTCGATCCGATCGACGGCACCACCAGCTTCATCGCCGGCCGCCCGATCTTCGGCACGCTGATCGCGCTGCTTCAGGATGGCTGGCCGGTTCTGGGCATCATCGACCAGCCGGTGAGCGGCGAGCGCTGGGTGGGGCAGATCGGCCAGCCGACCCTGTTCAACGGCAAGCCTGCTGCCACCAGACCGCTGAAGGAGCTTTCCGACGCGGTGCTCGCCACCACCAGCCCGCACCTCTTCACCAATGAAGAGGCCGACGCTTTCATGTCGGTCGCCAAGCAGGTGGCCGAAAAGAAGATCGTGTTCGGCGGGGACTGCTACAATTACGCCCTCGTCGCCAGCGGCCATGTCGATGTGGTGATCGAGGCCGGGCTCAAGCTCTATGATTACGCCGCGCTGGTGCCGGTGGTCGAGGGCGCGGGCGGGATGATGGCCGACTGGCAGGGCAATCCGCTCGATGCGGGGTCTGATGGCACGGTGATCGCACTGGGCGATCCGGCGCGGCTGGAAGATGTGCTGGAGGCGATGGGCTAAGGCCCCGCTCACGCGCTCCGCTGACGTTCGGCCACCCGTTCTGCGACGGCGCGATAAAATGCGTCGAGATCGTCGATATCGATATCCAGCAGTTCGTCCCAGTCGGCCAGCGTCGCGGCGATATCCTCGCGGGTGTGGCTCGGCCGGTCCGGCGCGGGCGGGGCGGGCACCACGATGTGCGGCCAGCGGTGCCCGGTGAGGTTGTTGTAGGCCCAGCCCGTCACCGCCAGCGTCAGCACATTCGCGGCGATGGGGGCGAGGTGGAGGAAGCTCCACCCCTCCGGCCCGGCTGCCCCCAGCGCGCACAACAGGGCGCAGGCCCCGCCCGGCGGATGCAGGCAGCGCGCAAAGGTCATCGCCGCGATGGCGAGGCCGACCGCGAGGCTTGCCGCCGCCGCCGGCTCGCCGAGTGTCATGCCCAGCGCAAGGCCGATGGTCGCCGACAGCAGGTTCCCGCCGATCACCGACCACGGCTGCGCGAGCGGGCTGGCGGGCACGGCAAACACCAGCACCGCCGATGCACCCAGCGGGGCAACCAGCCACGGCAGGCTCGCCGGGGCGGTGTCGAGCAGCAATGCAGTCACGATCCCCGCCGCCGCAATCGCCAGCGCCGCGCCGAATGAGCCGCGCAGCCAGCCGAGCTGGCCGAAAGCACCCTGGGGCATCAGGCGCGCGGCATGTCTGGAGAATGCGTCGAACAAGGGTTCCATCCGGGCTGAAGCGGTCCCGAAACGCGCAGTCCAGCGCGCTTCTCCGCCGCTCCGGGTCATCGCCTTGGCGGGCGGCCCGGTCAATCCTCGCAACCTTGCACCCCCGGTCCGATGGGCGCATGAATTGCTTCGTGACCAAGAAGCCCTCCTTTCGCAGCAGCCTGCTGCTGGCCCTCGTCGCCCTGCTGACGGGCACTCTTGCCGCTTGCGACGGGGTGATGGCGCAGGCAGTGCCGACCGACCGCTTCGTCGTCATTCCGGTGCCCGACCCGGCACAGGTGGACCCTGCGGCGGATCGTGCCGCGGATGTCGAGGCGAGCCGCGCGATCATCCGCAAGCGGCTGGAAGCGCTCGGGTTGGTGGTCCACCGCATCGCTCCGGCAGAGCAAGGCCGGCTGGTCATCGAGGTGTCGGGCAAGGGGGCCGGGGATGCCTTTGCCGCCGCTTTCGGTTTCAAGGGCGATATGGCGATCCGGCTGGTCGATATCGCTGTGCCTGTCCAGGATCTGGATCAGGGCATCGCCTCGCCGGGCAGCGAGGTGCTGGTGATGGCCGATGGCAGCGGGCCGGTTGCGGTCAAACGGGTCGGTGGCATTTCGGGCAACCGGCTGGCGCAGGCGCGCACCGGGTTCGACGAGTTCACCGGCCAGCCGATGGTCATGGTCTCGTTCGACGAGGCAGGCGCGCGCGAGTTTGCGATGCTCACCGCGGCGAATGTCGGCAAGCCGCTGGCGATCGTGCTTGATGGCAAGGTGCTGTCGGCGCCGGTCATCAATGAACCGATTACCGGCGGACAGGCGCAGCTTTCGGGCGGTTTCACGCAGGAAAGCGCCAACCAGCTCGCCATCGCGCTGCAATCCGGGGCCCTGCCGGTGGCTTTCACGCTCGTGGAACACACACCGCTTTGACCGCGCGGGCACGCGATTTGCTTGCAAACCTGCGGCAAATTGCTAAGCGCGCGCACTTCACCGACACGAATCAATCAGCCAGCCTGGCGACAAGGGCTGCCATGGCCGGTTCCGACGTGTCTCTAACAGGAGATGAAAATGCCCAAGCTCAAGACCAAGAGCGGTGTGAAGAAGCGCTTCAAGATCACCGCCACCGGCAAGGTCAAGCACGGCGTCGCTGGCAAGCGTCACCGCCTGATCAGCCACAACGCCAAGTATATCCGCACCAACCGCGGCACCTCGGTCCTGTCGGCCAACGATACGCCGACGATCAAGAAGTGGGCGCCCTACGGGCTGGATTGATCTGAGGGGCTGAGGCCGCCTCGCCTGCCATCGCGCCCGCCCTTCCGGCCTTACGGAAGTAGCATCAAGGGCGGAAGGGCGGGGGCGAGGGCAGGCTTGGCACCCTGAACGAAGAAAAGGATATACTGATATGGCACGCGTCAAAAGGGGTGTTACCACCCGCGCCAAGCACAAGCGGATTCTGGACCAGGCCAAGGGCTATCGTGGTCGCCGCAAGAACACCATCCGCATCGCCCGTCAGGCGGTCGAAAAGGCCGGGCAGTACGCCTACCGCGACCGCAAGGTGAAGAAGCGGACCTTCCGCGCTCTCTGGATCCAGCGCATCAACGCTGCGGTCCGCATGGAAGGCCTGACCTATTCGCAGTTCATGCACGGCATCAAGCTGGCCGGCATCGAGCTCGACCGCAAGGCGATGGCCGATCTCGCCATGAACGAAGGCGGCGCCTTCAAGGCCGTGATCCAGCAGGCGAAGGCCGCGCTGCCGGCGTAAATCTTCGCCGCGGCTTCGGCCCGGGACAAGCATTCAGGGGCAGGTTCCTTCAGGGGAGCCTGCCCCTTTTGCGTGCACAATTGTAGATATGCGCCAGACGGGTTGTAGAATCGCGCCATCTGCGTTTATCTGCACCTATGGGGGATGGAGATTTTCAGAACGCTGCGCAGCGTGATGCCGCGTTGCCGGCCCCTCGGCTTTCCGCCGTTTTCCGTGAACCCCCCGAGGAGTTCGCGGGCTGTTTCACGAGCCTCTACCACCTGACGCTTGACCTGCCCGAAGGGGCGGAGCGGGTGAATGATTACCTCCAGCCGGAATGGGGCAACATACGCTTCTTCTGCGGCACCACGCCCGATGCCGCGATTGCCGGCACGCAGGTCAGCGGCGCGCGCTTCGTCGGCACGGGGCCGAGCTCGCTGCCCTGCCAATTCTCGCTCGGCACGGTGCGGATGTGGGGCGTGGGCTTCCTGCCGATCGGCTGGGCGCGGTTCTTTGCCGCCGATGCAGCGAGCTGCACCAATGTTATCTGCGATGGCGCCGCGCACCCGGCTTTCTCGCACTTTGCGGGCCTCACCGATGTGCTGTGCAATCCCGGGGCCGATATCGACGAGCAGTATGACGCGCTCGTCACCGCGCTGCGGCAGGCGATGCGTCCCAGCCGCGACGAGGCGCGCATTGCCCGCGTGCACGGCGCACTGGTCAGCGGCGATCATTCCTCGGTCCACGATCTGGCGGATACCTGCGCGATGAGCATCCGCACGCTGGAGCGGATCTGCGCACGCTATTTCGGCTTTTCGCCCAAGCTGCTGATGCGCCGCCAGCGGTTCATGCGCAGCCTCACCACCTTCATGCTCCAGCGCGGCACCCGCTGGACCGAGGCGATGGACGATCACTACCACGACCAGGCGCAGTTCACCCGCGAGTTCCGCGAATTCATGACCATGAACCCGAGCGAATATGCCGCGCTCGATCACCCGATTCTCACCTCCTTCATGGAGGCGCGGGCGAAAGTCTGGGGCAGCCCCGCGCAAACACTGGATGCGCCGCCACGTCGATTGTGAACGCAGTTTCATTCGATTAATCGGCGCAAACTTGTAAGGATGCGTCACGCGCGGTTTGGAGGAGGGGTGAGGCACAGATGCATCGGCTTGCCGGAAACGCGGTGCGTGTGCGCTTCGCCCTGCCCGAGGCATCGCTGCGGCCCTACGTGACGGCCTATTACCGCACCGACATTTCCAGCCCCCCGCACGCACCGTGGTTGGAAGACTGGTTGCATCCGGAATGGTCCAACCTGCGCTTCCTCGCGCGGGCCGCTGCGCAAGCGGCGATCGGTGCGGGCGCACCGCAGGCCTGCCCCGCCTTTACCGTTACCGGCCCGACCAGCCGGGCAATCCGCTTCGGTATGGGGTCGGGGCACAGCTGGGGCATCGGCTTGCTACCGCTGGGTTGGGCGCGCCTGTTCACGGCCGCCGCAGCGAGCGACTTTGCCGATCGCTTTGTCGACGGCACGATCGATCCGCACTTCACCGCTTTCGTTCCACTGGCCGGGGCGCTGGCCGCCAGCCAAGGGGATTATGCCGCGGAACTGGCGCTGATCGAGGCGCATATGGCGCGGATTTTCGCTGCCTGCCCGATGCTCGATCCGGCACAGGAAGCAGCGATTTTCGCGCTTAACGCGGCGCTCGTCGATCCGGATGTGATTGCGGTTTCCGATGTGGCCGAACGGCTGGGCATCACGGTGCGATCGGTGGAACGGCTGTCGGCCCGCGTCTTCGGCTTTCCGCCCAAGCTGCTGCTGCGCCGCCAGCGGTTTCTGCGCAGTCTGTCACGCTTCATGCTCGATCCCTCGCTCAAATGGATCGGGACAATCGACAGCCAGTATCATGACCAGTCGCATTTCGTGCGGGACTTCCGCCGGTTCATGGGAATGAGCCCGCGCGACTACACTCGCACGCCCAAACCCTTGCTGGTCGCTGCCGCGCAGGCACGGGCGGCAACGCTTGGTGAGGCGATGCAGGGGCTCCACCCGCCTGCGGGTCAGGGCGCGGGGCCGCAGCCGGCCTAGCCTCCTCCTTTGCAATCCGCGCGATTTGCCGCTAGCGGGCGGCGGCGAAATTCCGCGGGCAGAGCATTCACGATCCATGACCGACATCACTTCCCAGACTGAGGCCGCGCTGGCCGCGATTGCCGCGGCGACAAGCCTCGATGCGCTCGAGGCAGAGCGGCTCGAAACGCTCGGCAAGAAGGGCTGGGTAAGCCTTGCCCTGAAAACGCTTGGCGGCATGAGCCCGGAAGAGCGCACGGCGGCCGCGCCCGCGATCCAGTCCGCCCGCGCTGCCATCGCCGAGGCGCTTGATGCCAAGAAGGCCGCGCTCGAAGCCGCCGCGCTCGAAGAGCAGCTGGCGCGCGAGACGGTGGACCTGACGCTGCCCGCCGTAGCCGCGCCCAAGGGTTCTGTGCACCCTGTCAGCCAGGTGATGGACGAACTCGCCGAAATCTTCGCCGATCTGGGCTTTGCGGTCGCCACCGGCCCCGAGATCGAGGACGACTGGCACAACTTCACCGCGCTCAACATGGACGAGACCCACCCGGCGCGTGCGATGCACGATACGTTCTACTTCCCGGACAAGACGTCCGACGGAAAGGACATCCTCCTTCGTACCCACACCTCGCCGGTGCAGATCCGCTCGATGCTGGATCAGGGCGCGCCGATCCGCATTATCGCGCCGGGCCGGGTCTATCGCAGCGACAGCGATGCCACGCACACGCCGATGTTCCATCAGGTCGAAGGCTTGGTGATCGACCGCGACATTCATCTCGGCCACCTCAAGTGGACGCTGGAGACCTTCTTCAAGGCCTTCTTCGAGCGCGAGGACATTACCCTGCGTCTGCGCCCCAGCTATTTCCCCTTCACCGAGCCGAGCGTCGAGGTCGATGTCGGCTACTCCACCGAGGGCGGCCGCCGTGTCGTCGGCGGGCACGGCGATGCGCCGGGCCATGCGTGGATGGAGCTGGGCGGCAGCGGCATGGTCAACGCCCGCGTTTTGGAATTTGCCGGGCTTGATCCCAAGGAGTGGCAGGGCTTCGCCTTCGGCCTCGGGATCGACCGCATCGCCATGCTCAAATACGGGATGAACGACCTGCGCGCCTTCTTCGACGGCGATCCGCGCTGGCTGGCGCATTACGGCTTCTCGCCCTTCGACCAGCCGACCCTGTCTGCCGGTGTGGGAGCACGCGCATGAAGTTCTCGCTGACCTGGCTCAAGGATTACCTTGATACCACCGCCACCGTTTCGGAAATCTGCGACGCGCTCAACGCCATCGGGCTTGAGGTGGAGGGTGTCGAGGACCCGGCCGAGAAGCTGGCGGGCTTCCGCATCGCCCACGTGCTCACCGCCGCGCGCCATCCCGATGCCGACAAGCTTCAGGTACTCACCGTCGACACGGGTGACGGCCAGCCGCTGCAAGTCGTCTGCGGCGCGCCCAATGCTCGCGCGGGCATGAAGGGTGTGCTGGGCCTGCCGGGCGCGACCGTCCCCGCCAACGGCATGGTGCTGCGCAAGAGCGCGATCCGCGG
>JAIEOM010000180.1 GCA_019750455.1 Sphingomonadales bacterium
TGCCTTGCGGCAATCCCTTAGGCTGGCGGCGAAGAAATTTGGCGACCCCATTCTATGGAAAGCATCTCCTTCCATTTCTGAACCCGGGCGCCGCGCTTGACCTTGCTCTTCAACCCCCACGATCTCGGCCCCGTGCAGGCGCTCGACCGTCCAGTCACGGGCCGCACGCTGCGCCAGCTGCAGGCCGAGGCGGCCAAGGCAGAAGGCTTCGGCAAGCCGTTGACCGCGGCGTTGATGCAGGCGCTTGCGCGGGTGCTGCCGGATGCGACGCGGGTGTTTGCGGCGATCGAGAACTGGCCGGGCGATCTGGCCTCGGACGGGGTGATCTTCCGCCTCAACGCGGGACTCCACGCGCTGGCGCTGGATGGCTGCGAGCCGGGTGTGCTGCGCGCGTTGTATGAAGACGGTGCGATGCCCTGTTCTGCGGCGCTCGATGCCGCGCTTGCCGAGACGCTCGACGTCCATGCCGGGGCACTGCTCGGCTGGCTGTCGCACCCCACCCAGACCAACGAGGTCGCCCGCGTTGCCGGCCTGGTTGCCGCGCTGATCGAGGTGGGTCGCGGTGATGGCCTGCCGTGCGAAGTACTGGAACTGGGAGCCAGCGCGGGGCTCAATCTCAATGCGGCACATTATGCGGTGCGGCTTGGCGGGCTGGCGGCCTGCGCACCGGCCAGCGCGGTAACGCTGGCGCCTGAGTGGCGCGGAACGCCGCTCGCCCCCGGACCGCTGCGCATTGCCTCCGCGCGCGGGGTGGATCTCCACCCGCTCGATGTGACCTGCGCCGATGACCGCCGCAGCCTTGCCGCCTATGTCTGGCCGGGCGAGACCGCTCGCGCCGAGAGACTGGCGGCTGCGATCAACATTGCTGCGGCACATCCCCCCGCGGTCGATAGCGGGCTGGCGAGCGCGTGGCTCCTGCAGCGTTTCGCTGAACCGCAGCCGCCCGGTGTGCGCCGCGTGGTGTTCCATTCGATGGTGCTGCAATATGCCGACGCTGCCGAGCGCACGGCGATTGATTACGCCTTCGCGCTGGCCGGTGCACGCGCCGAACCGGATCGTCCACTGGCGCGGGTCAGCATCGAATGGCGCGCCGATCGCGGTGCGGTGGAGCTGAGGATTGCGCAATGGGATGGGGCGGCGCACCGCGGCGAAAGTCGCATCGCCGCGCATTGCCATCCCTACGGCGAATGGATCGATTGGCGCGGCCTCGCCTGACTGGCGTAACCGACGGACCCTCTGGCAGCTTCCCTAGAGACATTCCTTAGGCCCCGCTTTCAAACCTGCAAAATCCCGAAGTTCTATTGGGCAGGCTGCACTCGATGAAGCCGGGCTGGATGTAGTGCCGGCACAACGGGGGGAGCATGCCATGAAATTCAAGACCAGATTGCTGCTGTTTGCCGCCACCGGGGCCTTTGCTGCGCCGGTCGCGGCTGAAGAAGAGGCCGGGGCCGAAACCGAGGCCGAAGCTGAAGCGGCGCAAGCCGCAGCCCCTGCCAGGCCGGCCGCCGAAATCTTCTCGACCGGCATGGCCAAGGGCCGCGACCGGCTCGACAGCGCAACCTCGACCAGCAGTCTCAAGGGCGATGACATCCAGCGTTTCGGCCCGCGCCCGCTGGGCGATGTGCTGCGCACGATGGCGGGTCTGCGCGTCGCGACCGGCATCGGCGAGGGCAACAACAACTACACCGTGCGCGGCCTGCCGCTCGCGGCCGGCGGTTCGAAATACATGCAGTTCCAGGAAGACGGCTTGCCGGTCCTCGAATTCGGCGACCTCTTCAATGTCGCCACTGATGTCTACCTGCGCAACGATTTCACCGTGAACTCGATCGAGACGATCCGCGGCGGTTCCGCCTCGACCTTCGCCTCGAACTCGCCGGGCGGGATCGTCAACATCATTTCGCGCACCGGTGAGCAGGTGGGGGGGCGTGTCCAGGTGACCTCCGGCCTCGACTTCGACGAAAAGCGCGTCGATTTCGATTACGGCGCGAAGCTGGGCGAGAACACCCGCATGTATGTCGGCGGGTTCTACCGGCAGGGTGAAGGTCCGCGCGATGTCGGCTTCACGGGCTGGCGCGGCGGGCAGATCAAGGCCAACATCACCCGCACCTTCGATGGCGGCTATGTGCGCGCCTATTTCAAACTGCTCGACGACCGCTCGCCGACCTTCGCCCCCTATGCGGTGAACATCACCGGCACTGACGCGGACCCCGCCTTTCGCAGCGTTCCGGGTTTTGACCTGCGGAGGGATTCGACGCTGTCGGGTTTCCTTGGTCCGGTCATCACGCTGGATCGCAACAACCAGCCGGTCGCCCTGCCGATCGCGACGGGGCAGAGCGCCAAGTCCAAGTCGGTCGGCTTCGAGGCGCAATTCGATGTCGCGGGTTGGACGATCACCGAAAAGATGCGTTACGCGGTCAATGGCGGCGATTTCAGCCGGATGTTTCCCAACCGCCAGAACACAGTGACGGCCTTCGCCAATTCGATCGGCGGAGCAGGATCCACCGCCGCCTACGCCAGCGGGCCGCTGACGGGACAGACGATCCCCGGCGGCAGCCTGATCAACGGCAACGGGCTGCTGTCGCTTTACTTCGTCAGCTTCGTGCGGGCGAAGTCGCTCGACAACTTCACGAACGATCTGCGCGCCAGCCGGGTGTGGGAAGTGGGCGGTGGCAAGCTGACCACCACTGCAGGGCTCTATCTCGCCACGCAGGAGCTCGACACGACCTGGTTGCACAGCGCGATGATCGTCGACGCGGCAGGCGACGGACAGACCGCACAGGTCGACATCTTCAATGCGGCTGGGCAGCCCCAGACCCTCAACGGCTATTTCGCCTTCGGGCGCGAGAGCAGCCTGTTCCGGCGCATCTTCGACGTCGATTACCGCGTGCTCGCACCCTATGGCTCGGTCAACTTCCACATCGGCAAGCTCGCCGTGGGGGGGAGCCTGCGGTATGATAGCGGGAGAGTGCGCGGACAGCTGTTCGGAGCGGATCTGGGAGGTGGGCGACAGGGCCTCACCAGCTTCGATTTCAACCGCGACGGTGCCATCAATCCGGCCGAAGCGCGCACCGCCTTCCTGCCACTCGATCGCCCGGCGCCGGTCAACTACGATTACGGCTACCTCAACTATTCGATGGGTGTAAATTACCGCGTTGCCGAGCCATTCTCGCTCTTCGCGCGGTATAGCCGCGGGGCGCGCGCCAATGCCGACAAGATCCTCTTTACCCCGGTTGTCGATCCGCTGACCGGCGGTGTCGCCGATGGGGACCGCGAGGATAGCGTCACCCAGTACGAAGGCGGCTTCAAGCTGCGGCGCGGCGGCATCACCGTCAACGGCACGGTGTTCCATGTCGAGGCCGAGGACAAGAACGTCCTGAACGGCGCAGCCAACCGCACCAACCGCATCTACAAGGCGGACGGCGTGGAGCTGGAGGGCAACATCCAGCGCGGCGTCTTCAATCTGATGTTGGCGGCCACCTACACCCGGGCGAAGATCACCGAGGACCGGCTCAATGCCGCGCTCACTGGCAAGGAACCGCGCCACCAGCCCGATTGGGTGCTGGTTGCCGTCCCCCAAGTGGATTTCGGCAAGTTCGCGGCCGGGGCCAATATCGTGACGATCACCGGCTCTTACGCGCAGGACAGCAACCAGCTGCGCATGCCCGGCTTCACGACCGTGGGTGCCTTTGCCGATTTCGAGCCGACCGATAACCTGCAACTGACGCTCAGCGCGCAGAACTTGTTCGACACGCTCGGCATCTTCGAGGTCAATCAGGCGACTGTGCCGGCGAATGGCATCGGCTTTGCCCGCGCAGCGAATGGCCGGACGGTGCAGGCATCGCTGCGACTTGCATTCTGACAGTGGGGGGAGGGGGTACGCCCCCTCCCGTCCAGCCGACAAAAGCAAAAGGGGCCGGCGAGTGATCGCCGGCCCCCTTTTTTGCTGTTTATCAGGCCATTGTCAGGCGGGATTGCGATAGGCGCTGAGGAACACCAGCTCGCGAAGTTGGGCATCGTCGGGCAGCTCGAGTCCGGTCAGATCGGCGATGCCGAGAATCCGCTCGTTATCGTTGCCTTCGGCCAGCACGATGCGGTGCGGCAGGATGCGCTCGCCAGACACGAGCGAATAGAATGCCTGCACCACCGGGCGCGTCGGGTCTTTCTTGGACTCGTCGATCACCATCGCCAGCTTGCCACTGGCGAGCGTCACGAACGAGCCGACAGGATAGAGCCCCACGGTCTCGACGAAGACGCGCAGAATCTCCGGATCATAGGCACCGGTATCGGCCTTCATCGCCTCGATGGCCATAGCTGGATCGACCGCCGGGCTGCGATCCGAGGGCGAGAGACGGAAGTCGAAACTGTCGCAGATCGCCGCCATCCGCGCGACCAGCGGAATGTCCTCGCCCGTGCGGTGTTGCGGATAGCCGCGCCCATCCATGCGTTCGTGGTGGAACAGGCAGGCATCGAGCACCAGATCGGGCAGAACTCCGTCATTCTGGAGCGCGCGGTAGCCCAGCATCACATGCTGCCGCCAGACGCGTTCATCAATGTTGCGATAGTCCCCGCCCGGCGGATCGCCGGCATGCGGGAGATAGTTGACTCCGATGTCGAGCAGCAGCCCGGCTAGCCCGCAATTGTGCACATCGGCCGGCGGCAGTTTCATCCGGTCGGCCAAGGCCACCATCAGCGCGCTGACCGAGAGGGCGTGGCGGAACACAGCCTCGTTTTTAAGCTTGCAGCGCATCAGCCCGCTGAAGGCCTGGGGGTTGCGCCGCACCGAGGCGAGGATGTCGCTGACCACCGGTTCGACCTTGCGCACGTCCAGCGCCTTGCCCAGCCGGGCGGCGATGAAGGCGTTGCCGAGCTTGGCCTGTGCCTGATCGGCAATGCCCTGCGCCGTGTCGAGTTCCTGCGCCATGGTAACCGGTTGAGTGGCGACCTGCACCGCAGTGCGTTGCCGGATGCTGCGCAGCCGCGATGCCGCGGGCGCGGCTGGTGCAGATGTCTGGACGGCGGCACGGGCAGGGGCGGCTGGCGTGAAGTCGCGGCCCCGGGCCGTGTCGATCACCACCGCGCTCAACCGGCTTTCTTTGATCGCGGCGAGCTTTTCGGCGTCCTCGATCAGGAACTTGGCTTTCCAGAAGGGATGGTCGAACCATCGCCCTTCGAATTTATGGACAAACATGCCCATCTCGAGATCGGAAACTGCGATCTGCTTCAACATGAGGTCTGACCTGCTCCCGGATGATGTCTGCCAATTTTAGCAGGCTCGCCTTTGCAAATCGCAGGGCCTGCCCACGGGAAATCCCCTAGGATTCCCAGAAGCCATGTGTCCTCAGAACTCGCTCCAGTCGTCTTCGTCGGCAGGTGCCGAGGCTATGAGCGCGAGGTTGCCGCTGATGGGCGGAGCCGTGCTGACCACCTTGCGGGGGGCGGGCAGGGAGGGCTTGCGGGCCGCGGGTAGCGGGGGCGGTGTTGGGACAGGTGCAGAGCCTGCGACCGCTCGGCTGACGGTGCTCACGCGGAACTGCGCCACCAGTTCGCCAAGGCGCTGGGCTTCGCTCGACAGGCTGCGGGTCGCGGCGGTCGATTGCTCGACCATCGCGGCGTTCTGCTGGGTCATCCGATCGATGCTGCCGACCGCGACATTGACCTGATCAAGGTTGCTGGCCTGAGCAGCGGTGGTCTCGGCAATCGCGCCGACCTGTTCGGTGACCGCGCCGACCTGGGCGACGATCTCCGCGAGCAACGTGCCGGTCTCGCCGACAAGGCTCACGCCGTCACTGACATGCGCGGTCGACTTGTCGATCAATAGCTTGATGTCGCGCGCGGCCTCTGCGGAACGCTGGGCGAGGGCGCGGACCTCGTTGGCGACCACAGCGAAACCCTTGCCCGCCTCGCCCGCGCGCGCAGCCTCGACCCCGGCGTTGAGGGCGAGAAGGTTGGTCTGAAAGGCGATGCCGTCGATCACGTCGATGATCTGGGTGATTTCTCGCGCGGACTGCTCGATCGCGCCCATGGCCGCGACCGCCTTGCCAACCACAGTACCGCCATGGGCAGCGCGCTGGTGGGTCTGGGCAATGGCCTGACGAGCAGCGTCCGCGCTTTCGGCGCACTGGCGTGTGAGGCTCACCGTTGTGCCCACCGAGGCAGCGGTTTCCTCGAGGCTGGCTGCTTGCTGTTCGTTGCGCAGCGCGAGGTCTTCCGAAGCGGCGCGGATTTCATCCGACCCGGTGCGCACGCCCCCTGCCGTCGCGCGCACCGCGTCGATCATCGCCTCCAGTCTCGTGACAGAGGCGTTAAAGGCCTCGGCTAGGCGTTCATGCTCACCGGATGGAGTGGCGGTGATGCGGTGGGTCAGGTCCCCTTCCGCGAGGCGATCGAGCGCCGCCGCCAGCGTTTCGACCACCTCCGCCTGTTGGGAAGAGCGCGCCTTGTCTGACTTGATCGCGGCACGGAAGGTCTCGATTGCGCGGGTCATTGTGCCGATCTCGTCATCGCGGTGCGTCGTGGTAATGCCGGCGTCGTGGTCGCCGGCGGCCATGTCACGCATCGTGTCGATCGTGCGGTAGATGGGCCAGAGCACCTTGCGGCGGAAGGCGAGATAGGCAGCCGTGACAGCGCAGATCACGATCAGCACTGCCAGGCACGCTCCGGCGATGATCAGCACCTGCACGAGGGCATTCTCCTCGTGCACCGCGGCGCTTTCCCGTTCGCTCTGCGCCACCAGATCGTTGATCCCCGCGCGGTGGGCGCGGTAGATTTCCAGCAGCCTGCGGTGGGAGGCGAGCATGGCGGGCTGGTCCCAGCGCCGCACCGCGGGTTTGAGAGACTCGTTCAACTCGTCCCAGAATGCTTTGCCGGTCTGGCGTACATTGGCTGCGAGACCTGCCTTGAGCTCGCCGGAGATTGCGCCTTGTGCCCATCGACGATCAGTCTCCCAGTAAATCGTTTCGAGATCCGCCAGACGTTTCTCGTTGATGGAATAGGCATCGCGGTGAATGGTCATGATGCTCGCATTGGCGAAGCTTTCGACCAGAAACATTGGCGGCGGCAGGATGTCGGCGCGGAAATGGGACAGCTCTTCTTCCTCCCGGTCGAGCGCGCCGCCGTTGCGGATATGGTTGACCCCCACGCCGGCCAGCAGCAGTATCGCCGCCAACAGCCCGCACAGCGTCATCCCGCCAATCCGTGAGTATCTCTCGATCGTCATGCCGTCTCGTCCGTTCCGGGCCGGCAAGCGATGCGCATTGCGGCCACTATACGGATTCATCTGTACAGGCACGCGCGATAAGGCCCTTTTGCGCGTCCCCTATGCGCTAGCCCCTAGTCGGGAAGGGCAGATTTCTTCGCTGCTGGGCAGATAAATCACGTCCTCACTTCGCGCTCGCAAGCGCTGACAGGCCAATCCCGAGGCCGGGCCGCGAGCGCCATCGAAGAGACTGAGTGACAATGGCCAATATACGTGTTCTGGTGGTAGACGACTCTGCGGCGATGCGCGCGTTGTTCTGCGACATTCTCGACAATGCCAAGGGCGTGACCGTGTGCGGTACCGCCAAGAATGCCGATGAGGCGCGCGATCAGCTTGAGGCGCTGAAGCCCGATGTGCTGACGCTGGATGTCGAAATGCCGGGCATGAGCGGGATGGAGTTCCTCGAAGAGGTGATGACGACCCGGCCCATGCCGGTCATCATGCTGTCCAGCATCACCCAGGCCGGCACAGGCACGGCGCGCCGGGCGCTGGAGCTTGGGGCGGTGCATTGCTTCCCCAAGCCGCTCCACACCTCGCGCGAGGAGTTCGACGCGACGGTGCGCCAACTCGGCGACATCGTGCTCAAGGCAGCTTCGGGCGAGTTGAAGCCGGGCGGCGAAGGCGGCGAGTCCGGCGGGGGCGAGGGAGCCAAGTATCGATCGGACGGGCGCATCGTCGCGCTTGCCTGCGGGGCCGCAGGGATCGAGACCGCGCGTCAGGTGCTGGCCGCCTATGATGCGCTCTGCCCGCCGACGATCGTGCTATTTGATGCGGATTCCGCCGCGGTCGAGAACGCGGTGCGGGCGATGCGTCATTCGCTGCCCTGCCAGCTTGGCGATGCGGTGGACGGGGTCTCGCTGGAGCCCGGCAAGGTTTGGCTGGCGCATGATCCGACCCGTCATGTCATCATCGAGGCGGGCGAGCCGCCGCGGCTGCGCCTGGTCGAGCGCGATCCGGTCAATGGTTGCCGCCCATCGGCAGACCTGCTGTTCGGATCGCTGGCGCGCAGCGGTCTGTCCGCGCTTGGCGGGTTGCTCACCGGTAGCGGCACCGACGGGGTGCGCGGCCTTGGCATCCTTGCAGAAACCAAGGGCAAGGTTTTCGTGCAGCGCCCGGCCGACTACGCTCCGCGCGACCGTTACGACGCGGTGCGCGCGCAGGGGCTGGAACCGGTGGACCTGAGGCAGGAGGCAATCCCGGACTGGATCTTGGGCGAAACAAACGCTGCCGGCTAGCCACGCCGGGGCTTGCCATTGCCGCTGTCAGAGCGGACAAGGCAAGCCATGGCAACCGGCACAAGCGCCCATCACGACGATCCGCACTATGTCCACCGCACCGGCTGGCTGCGCGCCGCCGTGTTGGGGGCCAATGACGGCATCATCTCGGTCGCATCGCTGATCATCGGTGTGGCAGCGGCCACGCCCCAGACCGGTCCGATCCTCGTCGCCGGGGTGGCGGCGCTGATCGCCGGGGCCATGTCGATGGCGGCGGGCGAGTATATCTCGGTATCCTCGCAAGCGGATTCAGAGCGCGCCGACATCGCCCGCGAAAAGGAAGCGCTCGCCGCCACACCGGCTGATGAGGAGGCCGAACTGGCCGCAATCTACCGCGCGCGCGGCCTCAGCGAGGCGACCGCCGCTGCTGTTGCGCGCGAGCTGACCACGCTTGATCCGCTCGCGGCCCATGTGCGCGACGAACTGGGCCTTTCCGAACACCTCTCTGCCCGGCCGCTTCAAGCCGCGATCGCCTCGGGCGCGACGTTCAGTGCGGCTGCCGCGGTGCCGCTGCTGGCGGCATGGCTCGCACCGGCAGGGGCGATCATGGAGACCGTGGTGACGGTTTCGGTTTTGGCGCTGGCGGCGCTCGGCGCACTGGGGGCACAGGCCGGGGCCGCGCCGCTGGTGCCAGCGACCTTGCGCGTCGTCGGCTGGGGCATTGCCGCCATGGCGATGACCGCTGCTGTCGGCCGCCTGTTCGGGGTCAGGGTCTGAACCGCGCGGTCGAGTAGATTCTGATAATTCGTTTATCTATCAATGCTTTGCGGGAAAAATGGTCGGGGAGGCAGGATTCGAACCTGCGACATCCTGCTCCCAAAGCAGGCGCGCTACCGGACTGCGCTACTCCCCGACACCTTTTGTCAGACGTATGGCCGAACCCCGCAAAAGAATCTGGGGGGGGTGGGCAAGGCACTGTAAACGTGAAATTTTATTATGCCGCGCTGCCGTAGGTGTCACATTCACGGGCGGGGTGCAAGCAAATTGGCCTTTTCGCCCGGTCGGGGCGCAGGTTGGACGAACGGTGGAACCTGCCAAGCCCGAGCGCTCTAAGCTCCGCATGGACATAAGCGAACCATCACAAAATACGCGCCCGCGCCACCTTTTTCTCTGGATCTTCGCTGCGGCTGCGCTGTTCTGGCTGCTGCGCGAGGCCTACGCGGTGCTGATGCCGGGCGTAACCGCGCTGCTGCTGGCGCTGGCGGTGTGGCCGGTGGTGGCGTGGATACGCCGGCGTGTGCCGAGGCGGTTGGAATGGCTCGGCGCGGTGGCGGGCGCGCTGATTGTGCTTGCGGTGCTCGCAGGTTTTCTCGCCGGCATCGGAGTCGCCGCACGCAGCATTTACAGCCTCGCCCGCGACATCGGCCCCCGGCTGGGTCAGCGGTTGAGCGACCTGCCCTTCACCTTGCCCGAGGGCATCGGCCGGGACGATCCCGGGGCACGGGGGATGGAACTGAGCAGCGAACTGGCTGCCTCCGCGCTGTCAGTCTTCAACACCACCGCCAGTGCATTGGGCGGGATCGTTCTCATCCTCTTTCTGATGCTGCTGATGCTTGGCGAGGCGCCGAACTGGAACGCCAAGCTGAATGCCATCTCCGACGGGCGGCGCAATGCGCGGCGATGGATCGAGATCGGTCGATCGGTGGGGGCGAAGTTTCGCGCCTATTTCACCATCCGCCTCGTGTTGGGCGCGGCGAGCGGCCTGCTCTATGGCGGTTTCCTGTTCTTGGCCGGTATCGAGTATGCCCCGCTGTGGGGACTGCTGGCAGTCTTGCTGAGCTTCATTCCGACGGTCGGCTCGATCATTTCGGGCGTTTTGCCGACGATCTACGTGGTCATCACCCGCGATCTGGGCACGGCGCTGCTGGTTGGCGCGGGGTTGCTGGTGATCGAGCAGGTGATGGGCAACTTCATCGACCCCAAGGTCACCGGCCGACGCCTTGCGGTCTCGCCGCTGGTGGTCCTGCTGGCGCTGACCTTGTGGACCACGTTGTGGGGCCTCGCCGGAGCTTTGCTGGCCGTGCCGCTGACAGTGCTCGCCACGGTTGTGATGGCGCATTTCGAGCGGCTCAAGCCGGCGGCCCTGCTGCTGACCGACCGTGACGATTTTGCCGGCCTTGAGGATTACCGGTCTCCGGACCACGGGTGAGGCATGGAGCACACCTGAAAGCGCCGCGCCCGTTCCCCATCGCTCGCCCCTGGCTTCCGGTGGGCCCGGCAGGATTCGAACCCGCGACCTAGCCGTTATGAGCGGCCAGCTCTAACCGCTGAGCTACAGGCCCTTTTGCACGCAAGACGTGCAAGGCACCGGAAGGCAGGCAGGGCGATGCGATGTCCGGTGCCCTACCGCGCGGGGCGCGCACAGACAAGCGGGGACGGGACCCTATCCGCCGGTGGCGCAGATGATGTCGGCGATGGTGCAACTACGCACACCGCGCGCGGCGAGGTGGGCGTAGACCGTCTCGAACCATTCGTAGAGCCTCTCCACCGCCGCTTCGTCACGGGCGTAGGGCGTATGCCCGGGCGCGAGGGTGGGGCTGTGGAAGGACAGCACCAGCACCGGCAGGTCCGCTTGCAGCGACAGGTCGATACCGCGCAGCGCCTCGTCTGCCGAGACACCTTCGGGAGTGAGCGCAATGCGCTCCAGCAGGCCCAGCCGCGAGAAGCCGGAAAAGAACGTCGGCGTGTGGCGCTGCACGCGGTGGAGCAGCGGACCAAGGCGGCGCAGCGGCCCCCAATAGGCGCTGGTCACCGGCAGTTCGAGCAGCGCGCGGTCGCCATCGATCCAGTAGGGCGTGACCGGATGATTGCTGTAATCGGGTCCATCATAGGAGCTGTAATCGAACAGTGCGCGCACCGATGTGTCGATGCGGATCCCGGCCTCCTTCAGCAGCGCAGCCGTGTGGGGTCCAAGACCATAGCGACCCGCGCGATAGATCAGCGGCGCGGTGCCGAACGCCCTCTCGATCGCGTCGCGCAGCATGGTGAACTTCGCGGCCTCCAGCGCCGGGGGCAGGTTGCCGGCAAAGGAGTTGCGGATATTCACCTCCTCTTCGAAGGGCGGGTTGACCCACGGATGCAGCTGCACGCCGACGTCGGCCGTACCGCGGCGCACGGCATCGCCGATGATCTCGACCGCTCTGGGATCCTGCACGATCGGCCAGTCGACGAGATAGACCGGATGCGCGCCAACGCGTTCACAGAAGCTCTGGAAGCGCGGGATCGCGGCGATGTGGCTGAGGCCATAGCCTTCGCGTCGGAAGGGGGCGCGCCAGTCGAATTCCTCTTCGGTGTCGACCGTCAGCAGCACGCGCTGGCCGAAGCCGGGCGCAAAGACGGCGCTGCGCCCCGCGGGCGGCACCTCGAGCATCGAACCAGTAATCATCCCCTGCCGCGTCTCCCCGCCGCGTGCCCTCAGGCCCCGACTGCGCCTCGCAGCTCGCTATTCCCGCCAAGCAGGGGCAGCGTCAATAGCAGCGCGTCACCTTCGCGGCGCAAATCGCCGCCCGCCGCCCGTGCCTCCGCCCGTGCAAGCCTCAGGGCGAAACCGGTCCCGAACAGACCGGGGCTGATCGCGCCGCTGCCTGCGCTACGGCCTGTGCCATGCGGGCTGCCGGCAAACAGGTTTTCCTCGGCCGCCAGCCGTGCCGGGAGCGTGCAGCGCACCCGCACCAGCGCACCGCTTTGCCCGATCAGCGGATCGGCTGCCAGGGCGATCCGTTCTCCCGGAGCCGTGGCCGCAGCGAGGCTGGCGAGCAGCCGCCACACCAGCGCTTCTGCATCCTCGCGGTCGATGCCGACAATCAGACCCATGTCGGGCGCAAGGGCGATTTCAAAACCCGCGTCCTGCGGGGCCAGCACCGGGGCAAGCTGACCCGCAGTGGCGCGCAGCAAAGCGGCCAGATCGCACTCGCCCGGTTCGATGGTGATACTCCCGGTCTCCAGCCGGGCCAGCCGGTCGAGCTCCTCGAAACCCGCAAGGATGCGAGCGGCATCGGCGGCGATGGCGGCAGCGAGCGCGCGGTATTCGTGCGGGGCCGGCCCGAACAGTTGCTGCTGGATCACCTCGGCATAGCCCTGAACTGCGGTCACGGGCGTGCGCAATTCGTGGAGCAGCTGACGGATGCGGTCCGCCTCGCGCGCCTCGGGGCTACCCGCGACTACGGCGCCGGGATCGGGCAGGCGGCGCAGGCGGCCGAAATAGCCGGTGAAATGGCCTTCCGCGCTGAACCGCGGCTCTGCATCGAGGATCCATGACCCTGCGATGGTGGGCGCGCCTTCGAGTTCGATCCGGCCGCGCGTGATCGGCTGGCGCCGCTGGAAGGCGCGGGCGATGGTGTCATCCGCATCCGTGCCCGCGAACAGCCGCGTGCCAATCACCATCGGCGCAACCTCGCCCGCCGCCCAGCCGATCCGTCCGGTGGTATCGGCGGCAAAGCCGAAGGCAGCAATGGCGCGACCGCTACGTTCGGGCAGTTCTCCGAGAGGCAGGCGGGGGGAGTGTTCAAACTCGGCCTCGGTCTCGCCGCGGGCACGCCGGAACTGGGCAATGCGCTCGACAAGTGCTGAAATTTCGGTCCGGCCGGTATCGTCGCGGTTGCGCGGAGGATCGGCAGGGCGATCGTCGGTCGGCGAGGCGGCGTGCAGGCCCGCCGGCACGGCGCGCAGCCGGACCGGGGCGGGTGCGGCGGGTTCTTCCTCGGCGTCCGCCTGTGTCGGCGCTTGGGCGGGGGCAGGCAGGCCGCGATCGTGGATCCCCAGCCGCGCCAGCACCGCCTCGGCATCGACGGGAAGATCCCGCCGCAGCCGTAGGAAACCACGTGCCCGGACCGGCAAGTGCGGGATCAGCGCTGCCCAGTCCTCATCGGCAAGGTCGGCCCGCGCCAGCGCCGCCGCGGCAACATCGGCCTCCTGATCGGCAAGATGGAGGGCGAGATCGGGGTTGCGGAAGCGCCAGCCGGGCTCGCGGATCATCCGTGCCCGCGTTGCCGCGGGAATCGCGCCGCCCAGCGCATCAAGCCGCAGCCATGCTGCTGCCAGCAGGCTCTCGTCGCCGCCCGCAGGGTGCACCCGTTCCCGCCCCAGCAGATCGAGCAATTGCCTGTATTGCGTGCGCAACGACGCCTCGCCGGTGGCGCGCTGGCGCAGCACGGTGGCAAGGCGGTCATCGAAAAACACGGCTTCTCCTCAGGCGGCAGGCGCGCGAATCGCGCAGGTGCGCAGGCGGCGGGCGGGGACAATAACCCGCACCAGCCGTCCCGTCCTATCAGGATGGGGAAATTGTCACAGTCTGACGCGAAAGGCGCGTTGCAAAGCGGGACAATTGCTGGCAGACCTAATAATATTAGCCGAGCGAGCCATCCGGCACGCCTCTTGTTTCTTTGGGTTCATGTCGCACGCGCCTCGGGGGTAGGGCCGCGGGGTGCGCGCTGAAGGAGCACACACTACGTGGCCAATCTCGACGATATCGACCGCCGCCTGCTGGCGGAATTGCAGGCGGAAGGCCGCGTCACCAATGTCGAACTCGCCCAGCGCGTCGGGCTGACCGCGCCGCCGTGCCTGCGCCGTGTGCGCGGGCTGGAGGAAGACGGCGTGATCCGCGGCTATCATGCCGATCTTGATCCGTCGAAACTCGGCTTTGCAATCACCGTCTTCGCGATGGTCAGCCTCAAGAGCCAGGCCGAAAGTTCCCTGCGCGAATTCGAGGAACACATGCGCGCCCTGCCCGAAGTGCGCGAGTGCCATATGCTTAACGGCGAGATCGACTTCATCCTCAAGATCGTCAGCAAGGACCTGCAAAGCTTCCAGGAATTCCTTACCGGCAAGCTTACGCCCGCGCCTAATGTGGAGAGCGTGAAGACCTCGCTCACGATCCGTACCGCCAAGCAGGAACCCGGCGTCCCGCTGTGAGCGGGTCAGCGCCTCTCGACCGCGCGGTCACGGGGCGCTGCCTTTGCGGGGCGGTGGCGATTACCGTCAGCGCAATGTATCCCGAGGTTGATATCTGCCATTGTGCGATGTGCCAGCGGTGGGGCGGGGCATTCTATGCAGGGGTAAAGGGCGAGGCTGCCGATGTCGCGGGCGAGGAGGCGATCACCGTCTACCGCTCCAGCGAATGGGCCGAGCGTGCCTTCTGCGGCACCTGTGGCAGCAACCTGTGGTACCGCTTTCTGCCCACCGGCCATCGCAGCTTTCTTGCGGGCCTGTTCGACCTGCCGCCGGGCTTCGGGATCGAGCGGCAGATTTTTGTCGACGAGAAACCCGATTGGTATGATATCATTCAGAAAAGTCCGATGCTGACTGGCCCCGAATGTATCGCCGAAGCGGAGGCTGCGGGCTTCAGCTTCGGATAACCGCGGAAGGGAGGTGCGCTACCCATGATCGCCGAGCCTCCAGCGCAGCCACTACCTGATTATTCCGACAGCGAGGTCGTGATCCTCGAGACCTTGCCGCCGCCGCGCCATGTCTGCGCGGCCTACTCGGTCGATCCTGGGCATTCGGACGCGATGAATTGCGAGCCGTTTCCGGTGATCGATACCCCGGACCAGCCGGGCAGGGTGGTAATCGACCTCACCCAGTTCGTCCCCGCGCCGCCGGCCGAGGAATGCACTGACGAGCCCGCCGATCCCCTCAACTCCGAAATCGTGGTCTGTGCCGAAAACGGCCCCGCGCCACGTCTCGGGCCGAAGATGGGGCCGGTGGATGATGGTTTCGCCAGCGCGATCCCGCGCGCACGGATCAAGCTTTCGGAACATGCCGAGGCACAGGCCAACCTCCACAACACCGCGGTCGGCGGCTTCAACGCCAATGGCGGAGAGGTGCGGGTCAAGATCGACTTCTGACGTCTTTACAGCGCGTTGGTCCGATTGACGCAAGACCACTGGCTCGCGTAGGCGGGCCCCATGAACGCCCCAGAAGACAGCATCAACGCGTCGTCACCCGAAGAGGTCAGCTTCGACACCGGCTGCATGGGTTGCATGGTCATCGTGCTGTTTATGAGTGTCACGCTGTTCGGCATTGCCGCCTTCGACAGCGACTTTTATGCCGATCTCGCCGATGGCAATTCGCGGCGCAACCTGCTCCGCGCGCTTGCACCGTTTCGTTTGGGCGAAGTGAATGTCGCGGTGCTTCTGCTGGTCGGATATCTGCTGTACGAAACGCTGCGCATCGGTCGCAAATTCACCGATCCGCGCGCGGTGTGGATCGATGGTGACAAGTTGCGCTTCCACCGTTCGCTGCGACAGGATCCCGTTGCGCTGTCCTCACTGGCCGAGGTCTGCCACATCTCTGTCCGCTCGATCCTTGTTCTGCGCTTGCTCGGCGGGCGCAAGATCGAGGTGCCGATGGTAGATCACGAAACAGCCGAGTCCTTCGTCGCCGAGGTGGAGCGTCGCCGCCCCTAATGCAGCTTCAGCTTGGGCCGCACGATGCGGTTGACCCGGCCCACCAGCATCAGGAAGGTCGCTTTCACCCAGCCGTGGATGCCGATCAGGTGCAGGCGGTAGAGCGAGGTGTAGATGAACCGCGCCAGCCGGCCTTCAATGGCCATGCTCCCGCCGATCAGGTTGCCCATCAGGCTCCCCACGGTCGAGAAGCGGCTGAGTGACACCAGCGAGCCCTTGTCGCGATAGACGAAGTGGGTGAGCGGCTTGCTCTTCTGCATCCGCACAATATTGGCGAACACCGTCTCGGCCATCTGGTGTGCGGCCTGCGCGCGTGGAGGGACGGGTCGGTCCTCGCCCGGCGGGGTGTAGCTGGCGCAATCGCCCAGCGCGAAGATGCAGGGGTCCTCTTTCGTCTGGAGCGTGTCGGTGACGATGATCTGGTTGCGCCCATTCGTCTCCAGCCCGAGCCCAGAGAGGAAATCGGCACCCTTCACGCCCGCGGCCCAGACGATCAGGTCGGCCTCGATCACCTCACCGGTTTTGGTGACAAGCTGGCGCGGACGCGCTTCGACGACCTGCACACCCGGGCGCACATCGACGCCGAGCACTTCAAGTTCATGCTTGGCTGCGGCGGCAAGCTTGTCGGGCAGGGCGGGGAGGATGCGCGGGCCCGCTTCCAGCAGGGTGACGTGCATCCGGCTCTCGTCGAACACTTCCAATCCATAGTGCCTGAGCGCACCGGCCGCGTTGTAGAGTTCCGCTGCCAGTTCCACCCCCGTCGCCCCGCCGCCGACGATGGCGACGCGAACCTGCTCGTCCGCACCCGGATCGTTCATCATCGCCCGGCTGACGCGCAGACAGTGATTGAGCAGCCGCGTGCGGAATCGGTCAGCCTGTTCGCGGCTGTCGAGATAGAGGCAATGTTCCTTGACCCCCGGCACGCCGAAATCGTTGGAAACCGACCCTAGCGCCAGCGCGAGGATATCGTAGCGAATGGTGTGGGCCTCGATCAGCTCGCTGCCGTCCTCGTCCTTAACGGGAGCAAGGCTGATGGTCTTCGCCTTCCGGTCAATCCCGTCGAGACTGCCCTGAAAGAAGCGGTAGCCCCAGCGAAAACAATGCCCGCGGTAGCCGACTTCATCGAGGTTTGCGTCAAGCGATCCGGCGGCCACCTCGTGCAGCAAGGGCTTCCAGATGTGGCTGAGGTTCTTGTCGACAAGGATGATGTCGTGCCGCTTGCGGCCATATTTCGCGCCCAGCCGCCGGACCAGTTCCAGCCCGCCCGCACCTCCGCCGACGACGACAATCTGGGTCTTGCGGTTCATTCGGCACTCCTTGGCACAGCTGTGCAGCGCAATCCCGGCGATGACCATAGCCGGACAGCAAAACAAAATCGCGTCAAATCATGCCGGTGGTTGCCGGGCATGACCGTTCTCGGTCGGGGAGGCCGACACCTGCATAAGCAAACGGGCGGAAGGATGAAAACCTTCCGCCCGCATAGCCTGCCGATTTGTGTTGCGGTGCAGCATTATTGCACCGGATGCCGAGGAGGGCGCGATCAGACCTCGCGTTCCTCCAGCCACTTTTCCAGCCACTTGATCGAATAGTCGCCGTTGAGCACATCGGTCTGGCGGAGCAGTTCCTGATGGAGCGGAATGTTGGTCTTCACGCCCTCGACCACCATTTCCTCCAGCGCGCGGCGCAGGCGCATGATGCAGCCTTCGCGGGTGCGGCCGTAGACGATCAGCTTGGCGATCATGCTGTCGTAATAGGGCGGGATCTTGTAACCGGCGTAAAGCCCTGAATCCACACGCACATGCATGCCGCCTGCCGCGTGGAAATAGGTCACGAGGCCGGGGGAAGGTGCGAAGTTGAACGGGTCTTCGGCGTTGATCCGGCACTCGATGGCGTGGCCGTGGAACTCGATGTCCTCTTGCGCCACCGAAAGCGGGCGGCCCTCGGCGATGCGGATCTGTTCGCGCACCAGATCGACGCCGGTGATCGCTTCGGTCACCGGGTGTTCGACCTGGAGACGGGTGTTCATCTCGATGAAGTAGAACTCGCCGTTTTCCCACAGGAACTCGATCGTGCCCGCGCCGCGATAGCCCATGTCGCGCATTGCCTTGGCGCAGACCTCGCCCATCCGCATCCGCTCTTCATGGCTGATAACGGGGGAGGGGGCCTCTTCCAGAACCTTCTGGTGGCGGCGCTGGAGCGAGCAGTCGCGCTCACCCAGATGGATCGCGTTGCCGTTACCGTCGCCGAACACCTGAAATTCGATGTGGCGCGGGTTGCCGAGATACTTCTCGATATAGACCGTCGCATCGCCGAACGCGGCCTTCGCTTCGGATCCGGCCTGCTGCATCAGGGTTTCGAGCTTGTCCTCGCTCTCGCACACCTTCATGCCGCGTCCGCCGCCGCCGGACGCGGCCTTGATAATCACGGGATAGCCGATGTCCTTGGCGATCTTGCGCGCCTCGTCAAAATCGGAAACCGCACCGTCGGAACCCGGCACCAGCGGCAGGCCGAGTGCGCCCGCAGTGCGCTTGGCCTCGACCTTGTCGCCCATGGTGCGGATGTGTTCGGGCTTGGGGCCGATCCAGATGATGTCATGCGCTTCGACGATGTCGGCGAACTTGGCGTTTTCCGACAGGAAGCCGTAACCCGGGTGGATTGCATCGCACTGGGCGATTTCCGCCGCCGAGATGATGTTGGCGATGTTGAGATAGCTGTCGGAGGCGGGCGGCGGGCCGATGCACACCGCATGGTCGGCCAGCCGCACATGCATGGCATCGGCATCGGCGGTGGAGTGCACCGCGACCGTCTCGATCCCCATTTCATGCGCCGCGCGATGGATGCGCAGCGCGATCTCGCCGCGATTGGCGATCAGGATGCGTTTGATGCCCATGATCTTACGAGATCACCACCAGCGGCTGGTCGAATTCGACCGGCTGGGCGTTCTCGATCAGGATGGCGCTGATCGTGCCGGAGCGGGGGGCGGTGATCGGGTTCATCACCTTCATCGCCTCGACGATCAGCAGTGTGTCGCCTTCCTTCACATCCTTGCCGACGGCGATGAAGTTCGACGCGCCCGGTTCCGGCGCGAGGTAGCAGGTGCCGACCATCGGCGACTTGACCGCATTCTTGAGGTCCGGCCCGGCAGGCGCGGCGGCTTCTGCCGGAGCAGGTGCGGCGGCGGCAGGTGCCGGAGCGGCAGCGGCCGGCGCGGGCGCAGCGGCATAGACCGGTGCGGCGGCAGCTACAGCCCCGCGCGACACGCGGATCTTGCGGTCGTCATCCTCGACCTCGATTTCGGTGAGGCCGGTTTCATTGAGCAGTTCGGCCAGTTCGCGCACCAGTGCGGTGTCGATGTTCATGCCCGGCTTGCGCCCGTTTGCCTTGCCGGATTGGCCAGCGTCGTTTGCCATGTATGCCCCTTGAAGAATGCTGTGCGACCTTGAAGCGCGTGCGTCTATTGCCGCCAATTGCGGCAGGCAAGTGGCAGCGGTGCAAAATGTGAAAGTCTGGTGACGATTTCAGACCTCGCCGGACGCTACGGCTTCGAGCGCGATGCGGTAGGAATCGGCACCGTGGCCTTCCACGGTCAGCGCGGCGGCCATGCCCACGTAGGACAGGTGGCGGAAGGGCTCGCGGGTCTTGGGATCGGACAGGTGAACCTCGATCACCGGCGTGCGGATCGCCTTGATCGCATCGAGCAGCGCGACGGAGGTGTGGGTATAGGCCGCCGCATTGAGCAG
Source organism: Sphingomonadales bacterium (assembly GCA_019750455.1). Classification (GTDB taxonomy): domain Bacteria; phylum Pseudomonadota; class Alphaproteobacteria; order Sphingomonadales; family Sphingomonadaceae; genus Erythrobacter. The sequence goes on from JAIEOM010000180.1 coordinate 19,673, forward strand.
CACCGCCCGCGCGCCTTCTGCCTGCGCTTCGTGCAGCCAGTCGACCAGCATGCCTTCGTGATTGGTCTGGCGCATCTCGATTTCGAGCCCGAGTTCACGGGCGCGATCCTCCAGCATCCCGGCGATATCATCGAGCGTGGTGGTGCCGTAAATCTCCGGCTCCCGCGTGCCGAGGAGATTGAGGTTGGGGCCGTTGAGGACGTAGACGAGGTTGGTCATGGGGCCGGGATAGCCGCTTAGAAGCGGGTGTCAAAGGTGCCAACGTCGGCAATGTCGATGCCCATCGCCTTTCGGTCCAGCTTGGCTTAGGCTGACAGCGATCCAGTCAGGAGGTGCGATGTTGGCGCGACGGTCTTTCTTGCTTGCCGCTGTCATCCTTGTGGCCGGAGCGTTGCTGCACATCGGTGTTCTGGCCGCTGGCCCCGAGTGGATTGCTTTCGTGGGCGCCCCGCCGGAAGTCGTGAGATCGGCAGAGCTTGGCACATGGCTGGCACCCGTGAGCACGCTGGGTATCGCGGCTCTGCTGGCGGGGCTTGCACTTTACTCGCTCGCCGCGGCTGGGAAATTCCGCCCTCTGCCGCTGGTCAAGCCGATCCTAGGGCTGTTTGCCGCGATCTTTGTCTTGCGCGGGCTGATCATTGTGCCTGCTCTTGTCCAAGGCCGCGTAAACTGGGCTGCGCCTGTGGACGCGTTCATCATCATCAGTTCGCTCGCGATCCTCGTGCTTGGCGTTGCGCTTTGCCTTGGCCTTTGGGCAACGCGTGGGTTGCGGCAACTCCCTATCGATCCACGCCCTTGACCTTCCCCCACTGGCGCGCGGCGGTGTATCCCAGATAGCCGGTGCCGAAGAGCGCATAGAGCGGTTCTGGCAGGCCGGAGAGATAGGCGTTCATGCCTGCTGCAATGTCGCCGGCGGCTGCCGGGCTGAAGGCGCTCAACACGCCCATCGGCAGAGCGGTCAGCAGCAGCACATACATCACATAAAGGAAGCTCGGCCGCGCGCGGCTGGTCCAGTGGTCGGCGGAATTGGCCTCGGCGACGATCGCCTTCAGCTGCGCCTCGATCATCTGCATTTCCTGCGTGCCTTCGAGCGCGATCAGTTCGAGCTTGGCCTTGGCGCGGGCTTCCTTGTCGGGGATGATCTTGTCGATGATCGAGGCGATGGGGCCGATGAGAATGTCGACGAGGGCCATGTGGTGCGCTCCTTGGATGCGAGTCGCACGAAAATGACCAATCTGGTCAATGTAGGAAAATCATTTAACCTATCTCTCACCCGCCTCGGCCAGCAAACGCTGGGCCAGCACAAGATGCGGACGATCGAGCATCGCACCGTCCAATGCCACCACGCCTGCGCCGGGATGATCGGCAAAGGCCTGCACCACGGCGCGGGCATGGGCGAGTTCCTCGGCGCTCGGCGTGAAGGCTTCGTTGATCGGATCAACCTGTGCGGGGTGGATCGCGAGCATACCCCGGAAGCCCTGTGCCCGCACCCGCTGCGCGCGGGCGGCCAAAGCCTCAAGATCGCGGAACTCGGGCTGCACCGTTTCGATCGCCGCAACGCCCGCCGCCGCTGCGCCGACAAGGCACAGGCTGCGCGCCATTTCATAGGTGTGCGAATACTCCCCGTCCGGCCCGCGCTGCTCGCGCGCGCCAAGCGCCGAGGACAGGTCCTCCGCCCCCCAGCTCATCGCCACCAGCCGCTCGCGGCCCAAATAGTCGCCCGCGTAATCGCCGGTGCGGAACATCGCTGCCGCAGTCTCCGTCACCAGCGCGGCAATCAACGTGCGCCCCTGCGGAATGCCGTTCGCCGCCTCCAGCGCGGTGAGATAGTGGTGCAGCCGGGTGATGTCGGCCGCGCCTTCGGCCTTGGGCAGGAACACCCCGCCGGGCTGCGACGGGATCACCGCGACCAGATCGGCGATGCAGTCCGAGTTCGTCACCGGATTGATCCGCACCCACAGCCTTGCCCGATTGTCGCTGTCAGCAATCGTCTCGGCCACCATCGCGCGTGCCGCCGGCTTGTTCTCGGGCGAGACCGAATCCTCCAGATCGAGCAGCGCGATATCCGCCGCGCCGGCAATCGCCTTGCCCATCTTCTTCTCGCTGTCGCCGGGCGCGAACAGCCATGAACGCATGCGGGGAAGGGCGGGAGCGGTATGGGGCATGGAACGATCCTCTCAGGCCCCGCTTACGAAGCGGGAGCGAGGCTCGCAAGCCTCAGAACGAGCCCTCGACATCGAAGCTGAACACCGTGCCGAAGCGCCGGTCGCGGCGTTCACTGAAAGCGACCTGCCCGGCGGCGCGGTTCGAGAAGATGGTGCGTTCGAAACGGTCGCGCTGGTCGAGCAGGTTGCCGATCCTTGCCCTCACCGTCATGCCGGCTATGTCCTTGTTTTCCAGGAAGGCGAACATCTGCGCGAAGCTCGGCTGGTTCAGCGACACTTCGTCGAGCCGCACGTTGCGCGCGTTCTTGGTCCAGTCGCCGCGGGTGCCGAAAGCCCAGTCGCTGTTCGGCACATCGTGACGCAGGCGGAATTCCAGCACCAGCAGCTCGTTGCCTGAAACCTCGCGCCGCGTTCCCAGCAGCGGGTCACGAACGGAGGACTGGTTCCAGCCGAGCGTCAGGTCGATGCGCGTGCCCTTCCAGCCGACCCCGTCCGACAGCAGCGTCGCCTGGCTTTCCACCCCGTAGAACCGCGCCGAAGGCAGGTTGCCCGGCGCCTGTCCGCCGCCCGGCAGCGGGACCTGATCGACCACATCGATGAGATCTTCCAGATAGGCGCTCACGGTCAGATTGCCGAGCGCGCCCATCCGCCATGCGGCCTCGATATCGTAGACCCAGCTCTGCTCGGGCCGCAGATCGGCGTTGCTGGCGTCCTGCCGGTCCTGATCGAGATCGACCGAGGCGATGAAATCGAAGAAATCGAGCTGGCCGACCACACGCTCGACACGCCCGGCCAGATTGAGGTTCCCGGTCACCTTCCAGTCGAGCGAGGCGAAGCCCTTGGGGCGCACGAAACTGCGGGTGAGACCGAAGGGGCCGGACTGGCTGATGCGCGAATATTCCCCGCCGGCCGAAAGCTGGAGCTGGAGGTTCTGCGCCAGCGCGCGGCTCCATGTCAGCCCGGCGTCCACGCGGTCCTCGTCCACCCGTGCGCTTGCCCCGTCGAGGTCGACCGGTCGCAGCACGCCGGTGCTGTCCCGCTCGGAAAGGGCGGACGTGATCGTCAGGAAATTGCGCGCGCCTTCGACTGCGGCGACCAGATTGCCGCCGCCCGCCTTCACCGTGTATTCCGAACGCAGGATGCTCTCTCCCTCGTCCGCGTCCTGCACGAAGCGCGATCCCGCGTCGGCGCTGCCATCGGTGAAGGTGGTGAGCACGGCGTTGGTGAAAGGGCTGTCTTCGTAGCGGTGGTAGCCGATCAGCTTCAGCCGCCCGGGGCCAAGGACGAATTCGTAATCCGCGCCGACTTCGAAATTGAACTCGTCTTCGGTGCGGCGCAGCGAGCGGGTGCGCGTCAGCGTGCCGCCGGGGGGGCGCTGGAGCGAGATTTCGCGTTCGCGGAACAGGAAGCCTTGCGTCTGGCCGGTAAGGTTCAGGATGTTGCCATTGTCGGCGGTGCGGGCGAACGAGCCCGAAAGGCTCAGGCGGTCGCTGTTGAAATTGGCCTTTTCGTCGCGCAGGGCGACCAGCGTTCCAGTGCCATCGAAGACCTCCTCGGGGCCCTCGTTCCCGCGGCGGTTGGATTCGTTGCGCAGCGCGAGGTTCCATTCGCTCTTGGTCCCGCTGCCCGCCAGCGCGACACTGCCATTGAGCAGGCGCGCCGGGGTGCCGAAGCTGCGGAATTCGGGATTGTAGCGGAACTGGCCGCTTACCCGTCCGCTGGCGCTGGTGACGACATTGAGCACCTGTCCGGTGAGCCCGCCGATGCCGAGGCTGGCGCCGTCGACCAGTTCCAGCCGCACCACATCCTCGGGCGGGATGCGACGCAGTGCCTCGCTCGGGCCATTGGCCTTGCCCGAGATGCGCCGCCCGTTGATCAGGACATTGGTGTCCGCCTGCCCGAGCCCGCGTGCGCCGTCACCCTCCTGGATCGAGAAGCCCGGGACATTGCGCGCCATGTCGAAGGCGCTGCGCGGGGCGAAGCGGGCGAAATCGGCGGGCTGGAAGGTGCTGCGTGTGCTCGCCCCTCCGCTGTCACGGGCGCTTTCGGAAACCTGCGCGGACGGGGGCATATCCGCCTCCTGCGCAGCCACCGGCACCGTGCCGAGCGCCGCGATGCCGATAGCACCTGCCGCGCGCCGCAACCTGAAGATTTCAACGATACCCCTGTTCATGGGCGGGCGCTTGAACGGAAAAGCGAAAATTTGTCGAGTGGCTGCAAATGCCTCGCTCGTCCAAAGTGCCTTGGTCTTCGACGAATGATGGCGCGCGCCGCATGGGACATCCAGCCACTTGACCCCGTCGCCCCGGCGGCAATTGTGCGCCCCGTCTTTTGCGAGTGGCGACACGGGCATCGGGTTGCTACAAGAGACGGATATTCTCAACCAGCGGGGGAGCGCCGCCTGTGGCCATCGCATTTACTGTCAACGGCAAGCCAGTGAGCGTGGAGGCCGATGCCGACACGCCGTTGCTGTGGGTGCTGCGGGACGATCTGGGCATGACCGGTACCAAGTTCGGCTGCGGCATTGCCGCCTGCGGGGCCTGTTCGGTGCATGTCGACGGCAATCTCGCCCGCTCGTGCAGCGTGCCGGTCAGCGAGATGGTGGGCAAATCCGTCACCACCATCGAGGGGCTGAAGAGCGCGGAGGGCACGCTCCACAGGGTGCAGCAGGCGTGGATCGATGCGCAGGTGCCGCAATGCGGATACTGCCAGTCGGGCCAGATCATGGCCGCGGTGGCGCTGATCGAGAAGGTCGGCACACCGAGCGACCAACAGATCGACGAGGCGATGACCAATATCTGCCGCTGCGGCACCTATCCGCGCATCCGCAAGGCCATTCTGGCCGCGACCGGTGCTGCTGCTGCCGCCGAAGGAGCCGCGTGATGGCCGACAATCCAAATCCCGATCTCGATCTGCCCGAAACCACCGCCCCGGCTGAAAAAACCAAGCGCAAGGGCATCAAGCGCCGCATCTTTCTTGCCGGGTCCGCACTGGTGGTGGGCGGCGGCATCTTCGGCGTGTGGTGGACCGACAGCAGCGTCAAGGCCAAGGGCAATGCCCTGATCGGCGGAGAGGGCAAGCCCGCCTTCGGCAGCATCCTGACCATCGCCGAGGACGACACCGTCACCGTCTTCTCGCCGCATATCGACTTCGGCCAGGGCTCGCACACGGCGCTCGCGCAGATGCTGGCGGACGAGCTTGACGCTGACTGGAGCAAGGTCGCGATCGAGCAGGCCCCTGCCGACCTCGCCTTCGCCAACGCCGCGCTCGCCAAGGGCTTTCTGCCGACGATGGCGGGCGAGACGCTGGCGGGCCTGATCCCTGACGCGGTGATCGGCATGATGGCGCGCTCGATGCCGCTGATGATCACCGGCGGCTCCTCGGCGATCCGCTTCACTGGCGAGATCGCGATGCGCCGCACTGGCGCGGCGGTGCGCGCTGCATTGCTGGCGGAAGCTGCCGACCGGCTGGGAGTGCCGGAACGCGAGCTGACCACGGCCGACAGCGTTGTCACCCACGCGAAATCGGGCAAGTCGCTGCGCTATGGCGATCTGGCGGCGGGGGCGGCGCAGCGTTCGCTCGCCAGTGATCCGGTGCTGAAAGCCCGTGACCAGTGGAAGCTGATCGGCCAGCCCGTGCCCCGGCGCGACATCCCCGCCAAGGTCGATGGCTCGGCAGTTTACGGGATCGACTTCACGCTCCCCGACATGCGCGTTGCCACGATCGCGGCGGCTCCGGTGCGCGGCGGCACGCTGGAATCCGTCGACGAGGCCCCTGCAATGGCGGTCAAGGGTGTCGAGAAGGTCATCAAGCTGCCCGACGCCGTGGTGGTGATCGGCTCCGGCTACTGGCCTGCGACCAAGGGCCTTCAGGCGCTTTCCCCCAAGTTCACCGACGGCGGCCATGCGGCCGTTTCGACCCCAGCGATCTATGCCGCACAGGGCAAGCTGATGGCAGGCGGCAAACCCGACAATGAAGCGGGCGAGGGCGATGTCGAGGCCGCATTCGGCGCGGCGAACGCCAAGCTGGTCGAGGCCGAATACCGCGTCCCGTTCCTCCACCACGCGATGATGGAGCCCTTTGCGATGACCGGCCATTTCAAGGACGGCACGTTGCACCTGTGGGGCGGCATGCAGGACCCGCTGAGCACGCGGGCCAAGGCAGCCAAGGCAGCCGGGATCGATGTCGAGAAGGTCGTCTTCCACCCGATGATCATGGGCGGCGGCTTCGGGCGGCGCTTCCCCGACATGGTCGAGATCATCGATCAGGTCGCGGTTGTCGCCAAGCAGGTACCCTATCCCGTCAAGCTGGTGTGGAGCCGCGAAGAGGAGGTGCGCCACGGCACCTATCGCCCGCAGTCCTCGGCCAGACTGAAGGCTTCGCTGAAAGACGGGCAGATCACGGCGATGCGCATGGATTACGCGCAGAGCGGCAATGCGGAAGGCGAGGTGCCCTTCATCTACAACCTGCCCGCCGCCTCGCGCCGCCACTTCGCCTACCAGTCGAACCAGATCGACGGGCCGTGGCGGTCGGTGAACGCGACGCAGATCGGGTTCTACACCGAAAGCTTCATGGACGAACTCGCGCTGGCGGCGGGGGCTGACCCTTACGAATTCCGGCGCAAGCACCTGCCCGAAGGCTCGCGCCATCTGAAGGTGCTGGACGAGGTCGCCAAGCGCGCCGGCTGGGGCACGCCGCTGCCCGAGGGCGTGGGGCGCGGCATCGCAATCGTCGAAAGCTTCGACACGATCGCCGCCGAAGTGGTCGAGGTTGCCCTGAAGGAGGACGGTAGCCCGAAGGTGCTGCGTGCCTTCGCGGTGGTGGATTGCGGCACCACGATAAACCCGCTCAATGCCGAAGCGCAGATTGCGGGCGGCCTGATCATGGGGCTGTCATCGGCGATGGGCGAGGCGGTGACGCTCGACAAAGGTGCGGTGGTCGAAAGCAATTTCGCCGATTACCCGATCCTCAAGCTGGCGGATGCACCGCCTGCGGTGGACGTGCACTTCATCGACAGCGGGGCCAAGACCGGCGGCATTGGCGAGCCGGGCCTGCCACCTGCCTCGCCGGCGCTGGCGAATGCGCTCGCATCGCTGACGGGCAAGCGCATCCGCAACCTGCCGGTGCTGGCGCAAGCCAAAGCGTGATCCGGAGCTGGTCCGCGCTGGTCCTCGCCGGAGGTGCGGGGCGGCGCTTCGCGGGCGAGGGGGGCGGGAGCAAGCTGCTCGCCGACCTTGGCGGCGCGCCGGTGATCCGGCGCGTGGCCGAGCGCATCACCGGCGCGGGCTTTGCCGAGGTCGTGATTGTTACCGGAGCGGATGCTGCGTCCGTCCGCGCGGCGCTCTCCGGGCTGGACTTCCGGATCATCGCCGCGTCCGACTGGGCCGAGGGCATGGCCGCGAGCTTGCGCGCAGGTGTAGCCGCGCTCGCCCCCGATGCACCGGGCGTCTGTGTCTTCCTTGGCGATATGCCGCTGGTGCCGGTGGAACTGTGCGGAGCACTGGCAGAGGCGGCGCAGGCGGCAGGCTATGCAGCAAGACCGCGCCACAATGGGCGGCCCGGGCATCCGGTCGCCTTCACCCGCGCCGCTTTTGGCGACCTGCTGACACTGGAGGGGGACGAGGGCGCCGCTACGCTTCTCAAGGCCCGTCCCGAAGGGGGCGCCTATTGCGACACGGCGGACAGCGGCGCGCTGCTCGACATCGATACTCCGGCCGAACTTTCCGCTGTCGCCGCTGCGTGGAAAGCCTGAGCCACCTGAGCCACCAGCGATAACGCGACGTCGCGCGGGGCCTTGCCGAAACCGGGCAAGCCAATCGGCGCGTGCAGCCGCGCCAGCGCCGCCTCGTTCACCCCGTGCGC
>JAIEOM010000109.1 GCA_019750455.1 Sphingomonadales bacterium
CGGTCCATGTCGGTGCAGGTTTCCAGCTCCGCCAGCAGCGCCGCGCGTTCGGTCGCGGAAGCGAGCACGACCTCCTCGGGCGTCATCGAACCGCTCGGTGCTTCCTGCGCGATGTAGCCGATCCGGGCGCGGGCGGGCTTGGAGATTTCGCCGTCGTCCGGCTCGATCTCGCCGATCAGCGCTTTCATCAGCGTCGATTTGCCCGCGCCGTTGCGGCCGATCAGGCCCACGCGGGCTCCCACCGGCACGGTTGCGCTGGCGCGTTCGAGGATGGCCCGGCCGCCAAGCCGCACAGTGATGCCGTCAATGGTAAGCATGGGGGCGCCCCTATCACCCTATCGCGCGCACCCCAAAGGAAATCCCGTTTGAGGTCACGCAGCGGCGCGGGCAGCCTCGCGGAACGAGACGAGACGGCGCTGATCCTCGTCCCACAAGGCGAGCATCATCGGCTTGAAGGTCTGCGGCACGGTCAACCGGTTGTGGCTGCGCAGCTGCGGGAAGGCCGCCAGAACCCCCGGCAGGCGGTAGAACGGGATACGGCTGGCGAGGTGATGCACATGGTGGATCCCGATATTGCCGGTGAACCATTGCAGCGGCTGCGGCAGATCGAGATAGGAACTGCCGTTCAGCGCAGCCTCGTGGAACGACCAGTTCTCGCCCCGGTCCCAATGCGCCTGTTCGAACTGGTGCTGGACGTAGAACAGCCAGACGCCCGTGGTCGCGGCGACCAGCAGGGTGGGGATGACCACCAGCAGCGTGGTGCCGATCCCGAACACCGCCATCAGAAGGGCAAGAATGCCCGCGGTCGCCAGATTGGTGGACAGCGCGCTGACCCAGTATTGCGCCCCCTCCTTCATCAGGCCGACCGGGAGGCGATGGCGCAGGAGAAAGAGATAGGCCGGCCCAACCCCGAACATCACCACCGGATGGCGATAGGCACGATAGAAAAAGCGACCAAGCCACCCGCGCGACTGAAACTCGCGGACCGTGAGCGTGTCGACATCGCCGAACCCGCGGGCATCCAGATTGCCGGTGCTGGCGTGATGCAGCGTATGCGACCGGCGCCAGCAATCATACGGAGTGAAGGTCAGCACGCCCAGCGCCCGCCCAAGCGTGTCGTTACTGGCGCGCTTGTTCAGGAAGGCGCCGTGGCCGCAATCATGCTGGATGATGAAGGTCCTGAGCAGCAGCAACCCGGCCACCGGGACCAGCGCCAGCGCGATGAGGTAGCCGGCGCTTACCGCCCACAGCATCGCCAGAACCAGTCCGAAGAAGGGGGCAAGCGTGACCGCCAGCTCCCACACGCTTCGCCCGGTATGGACCTTGGTGAACGGCTTCAGTTCGGAAACAAGCCGCCGGGGTTCGATAGCGGCGGCTACTCCGCCGGCAGTCTGCCGGTCTGGCATCAGATCGATGGTCAAAGCGTGGTATTCCAGATTGCAGTCGCGCCTCCATCCCTTGTGCGGTGGGAAAGCGCAAGCCTTCTGTTGCTTCAGGCTGGATCGGGCGGGGGCAGCGCCATTTCAGGCGATGGCCCGGACGGCCTGTGTGGCGCATAGCAGGGCTCCGGTGATCCCCGCATCCTGACCAAGGGCCGGTGCGATCAGATAGCCTTCGTCAGCCACAGCAGCCGGGGCGTAGCTTCCCAGATGGCGCACCATTTCCCGGTGGGCGGCAGGCACCAGGCCCGGGGCACTGGCAACACCGCCGCCCAACACGATGCGCTGCGGCGAAAGCGTCAGGACAAGCTGGCCGCACAGTTGGCCGAGGTAATCCGCGATCAGCCGGAATTCGGGATCATCCGGTGCAAAATGATCGAGCGACTTGCCGAAGCGCGCCGCGATGGCGGGCCCCGCAGCCAGTCCTTCGGCACAGGAATCGTGGAAACGGCACATCGATGCAGCCGTATCGCCGGGGAGGCGTTGCAGCGCGATATGGCCCATCTCGGGGTGAAGCAGGGCAGGCGGCACGGCGCCATCGATGGTGATCGCCCCGCCGATGCCTGTGCCCACAGTGAGGTAGATGCCGATCCGGCACCCGCGCAGCGCGCCCGCGCGCGCTTCGCCGATCGCGGCGGCGCCGACATCGGTCACAAGCCTCACGGGCAGCGCCGTCGCCTCCGTCAGGGCCCCTGCCAGATCAAATCCGCTCCACCCCGGCTTGTTGGTCTCGCAAAGCCGGCCGAAGTCCGGTGCGGCGGGGTCGATCACGATCGGCCCGAAGGCGCCCACCCCCAGCGCCGCCAGCGCGAGGCCGCTGTCCTTGAAGAAGGCGGCTGCATCGGCGATGACCTCCCCGGGCGGACGTGTCGCGACGGTCCGGCGTGCGATGATCCTGCCCCCGGCGGTGCCGATGGCGCATACGGTCTTGGTGCCGCCAAGCTCGATGGCGCCATAAAGCTGCTGCTCAGCCAAGGCCTGCCCTTTCGTTAATGCTCAGGATTGCGCGGTGGACGGTGCCTCGCCCCGCCAGCAGGGCAAGCACCGCAAGGGCGTAAAGCCCGGCCATCATCGCAAAACCCGCCGCCAGACCGGTGTGGACCGCGATTGCCGGGAGCGCCGCGGTCGATATGCCGGCACCAAGGAAACCGAGCATCGTCATCAGCCCCGCTGCCGTGGCGCGCGCGGAATCCGGCACGACATCGTGCATCGCGGCATAGATGCAGCCGTCGAACAGCCCCTTGCCGAAGCTGGTGGCGAACAGCAGCGCGCCCACCAACAGCACCGATCCCGCCCAGGGAAAGGGCAGCAGGAACAGCCCGGCCAGTGCAAGGCCGAATGCGAGCACCGTGACGCGGCCGGTGACGCTTCTGGCCGCCAGCTTGTCGGACAGCCAGCCCCCGACCAGCACCGCTCCGAAGCCTGCGCTGGTGATCATCACCGGGCCCACCAGGGCGCTATCGGCAAGGTTGAGCTTCAGCACATCATGCGCATAGGTGTTGCACCAGTTGAGCACCGCCGAGGAGGCGGCGGTGGCAAGGCTGAACACCCCGCACAACAGCAGCGCCGCGGGGGTGCGCAGGATGATGCGCAGCGGTTCCTCCCGGGGTGTTGTCCGTGGCTGCGGCGGCAGCGATCGCCGGGGCATCGTCGCGCAGCGTGAAGATCAGAAGCCCGAACACCACCCCGCCGAGCAGCGCGAAGACGATGAAGGGCATCGACCAGCCATGCGCATCGGCCAGGGCGCCTGCGGCCCAGCTGCCGATCCCGCCGCCCGCGAACACCGCTGTCTGGTGGATCGCCAGTGCCCGGCTGCGCATCGCCGGGCGGTGCCAGGACGAAATCAGCGCGGTCGCCGTGGGATAGTAGGTGCTCTCCCCCACAGCCACGAGCGTGCGCATGCCCAGCAGCATCGCAAAGCCCGTCGCAATCGGCATGAACCCGGTCGCCATGCTCCAGAATAGCAGGCCGAACAGCACCATGTTGCGGCGCCGCACCGAATCCCCGATCCGTCCGAACATGAAAGCGCACACCGCATAGGTCCAGAAGAAGACCGTATCGACCAGGCCCAATTGCACATCGGTGATCGCGAAGGCATCGCGCAGCAGGGGCTTTACCGCATTGAGAATCGCGCGGTCGGCCGAATTGAGGAAGGAGACCATCCACAGCAGGCCGATCAGGATCCACGGGTAGTGGGCCGGCGCGGGCCTGGGAAAGCGGGCGATCATCGTCCACACCACGCCAGCCACATTGCCGCCGTCCACGAGAAATCGGGGCCCCCTGACCCCTCCCCGGTTTCGGGACTGAAGCTTTCATAGAAGCCCGATGTTTCGATCAGCCGCGCGGAATCCTCCCGGATGCGCGCCGCCCAGCCGCCGTGCCCCTGCTCGGCGAGACCCTGTGCGACCATATAGCTCACCACCAGCCACACCGGCCCGCGCCAGTAGCGGCGGTGGTCATAGGCGCGGCTGCCCTTCTCGAGGCTGGGGAGGAGATAGCGGGCGGACTGTGCCATCCGTTCGAGCGCCGCGATCAGGCGGGCGTGCTGGGCCGCGTTGCCGACGCCCGCATAGAAGGCAAGGAAGCTCGCATTGGTGACAAGGCCCGAGCTTTCGCCGGTGGTCGCATCGCGCGAGCAGAACGCCCCTGCATCCTCGTTCCACAGCCATTTCATGCCGCGCTCCGATAGGGCGATGCGGGCGCGCAATTCTCCGGCCACAGGGTAATCGCCCTGAGCCTCGGCCAGTGCGAGCAGATCACGGTTGGCGCGCAGCAACTCCATCGACATGCCGACGTCGATCATCCGGAACGGCCCGTGATCGGCGATGGCGCGATGATCCCATCCAGCCGCACGCCCGAATTGGAGGATCGCGACATAGCGGTCATATTCCTGCTGCTCGGGGCGCATTGCGGCATCGACATGGCCGGTGTCGCGGCGCTGGTAGGGCTGGACGCCGCTCGTATCGACACGGGCAAGCGCATCGTCCCACTCGCTGGAATTGTCGCGCCCGGTCTCCCAGTTGTGGGTGACCATGACGAGGCCGTTCGACAATGGATCGCGATAGGTGTGAAACCAGCGGTGGCTGGCAAGGCAGGCGCGGTAGAGGCGCTGCATCCGCGGGCAGTCGGGATCCGCGCCCTCGGCCTCCCACAAGGCCCGCACAATCGTGGCCAGAACCGGCGGCTGGGTGATCCCCGAGGTGGGCGGCGTGCGGCCCGTGGCCCACACATCGGGGCCGGGGAAATACCCCTCGTCCTGCTGGTGGAAGATGATGTGGGGGATCATCCCGTCCTCCCACTGGGCGGAGACCAGCGTTTCGATCTCGGCCCACGCCCGCGCACGGTCGAAGGTCGCAAAGCCCAGCGCGACGAAGGCGGAATCCCAATTCCACTGGAACGGATAGAGGCCATTGGTCGGCACGGTGTAACCGCCGCGATCATTGCGCACGAGGATTGCGCGCGCTTGCCGGTCGAGGTCGGGATTGCGGGTCATGTCGGGGCCCCTACGGCGATCAGCCGGATATCGTTGACATTGGTGCGGGTCGGGCCGGTTGTGACGAGACCGCCGGTCCGCTGGAACAGATCAAAGGTGCAGTTGGCCGCAAGCGCGGCCTCGCAATCAAGGGCCGGAGCCCGCGTGGCGGCATCGAACCAGCCGCCCGCATTGTCTTCACTCCCGTCGATCCCGTCGCTGTCGCAGGCAAGCGCGGCGACGGGGGCGCCTTCGGGAAGCGCGGCCATGAGACCGGCGAGATATTCGAGGTTCGGCCCGCCGCGCCCTCCGGGCACGCGCACCGTCACGGTGAGTTCCCCGCCCGAGACGAGCAGGCACCGCGCGCCCGCTGCCGCATGGCGGAGCGCGAGTTCGGCATGGGCGCGGCCCGTGGCTGCGGCATCGCCTTCCAGCGCGTCGCCGATGCGGATGACCGTCCATCCCCTTGCCACCGCCTGCGCGCTTGCCGCTTCCAGCGCAGTGCGTGCATCGGCGATCACGTGGACCGGATGGGCAGGAACGGGCGGCGGTGCGGCTGCGCGGATCAACGTTCCAAGGCTCCCGTCGGCCGCCCAGCCGCTTTCCGCCAGAATGGCCAGAGCGCGGTCGGGTTCGAAGGGGCTGGCGATGGTCGGGCCGGAAGCGACCACCGCGGGATCATCGCCGACCACATCGGAGATGATGAAACTGTGCATGTCCTCCGCCGCAGCCGCAGCCGCAGCGGCAAGGCGCCCGCCCTTGACCTGCGATAGATGGCGGCGAACGCAGTTGATGTCGGCAATCGCGGTGCCTGAACGGACCAGATGGGCGTTGATCGCGGCCTTGCTCTCGAGCGTCAGGCCGGGGATCGGATCGACCAGCAGCGACGATCCCCCGCCCGAGATCAGGAACACCACCCGATCGCCCGGACCCGCCGTTGCGGCAAGCTCGCGGATGCGGCGGCCAGCGGCAAGGCTGGCGGCATCGGGTACGGGATGGCTTGCCTCGATCACCTCGATTCCGCCGGTCGGGCCGCGTGCGCCATGACCGAAGCGGGTAACGACGCAGCCTTCCACCTTGCCCGGCAGATGCGCAGCGGCAACCTCGGCCATGGCACCGGCCGCCTTGCCGCAGCCGAGCACGAGCGTGCGGCCCGAGGCAGGCGGCGCCTCCGGCAACCGCGCCGCCAGCGCCGCAGGGGCACTCGCCGCATCGACACCGGCCCTGAAAATGGCGAGCAATTCATCGCGCAGCAGCATCACAGCCCTGTTTCCCGCTTCTTCCCCGGGGATAGTGTGCATCCGCCGGGGCTGCGGTCCATAGCGCAGCCCCGGCGCCTGCGTCAGAAGGTGAAGGTCGCCCGCGCGGTGATGCGGCGCGGCAGCACCGGTCGACCGACGAAGAACGCCCCGTTGGCCACCTGGTTCGCATCCTGCCGCGGCGAACCTTCGGTCACCGCATCGGTATCGAACAGGTTGAACACATTGACGCTCAGCCGCAGTGCCGACCCGCCGATCTCCATCGTGTAGCCCGCATCGAGGTTGGCGATGTTCCAGCCATCCAGCTCGATCGCGTTGTTGGCCGCAGTGAAGTTCGGCCCGGTGTAGTTGGTGAACAGCGACAGGTCGAACGTGCCGTCATCGTAGTAGAGCCCGGCGTTGTAGAGCCATTCGGGCTGCCGTTCGACGGCGTTGTCGATGTTGGCGGGGGCGGTGTCGAAGGCAGTGTACTGGCTCTTCTGCCAGGTCACGTTGCCCGCGAAGTTGAGGTTGTCGACGATCTCCACGTCGATCGTGCCTTCCGCGCCGTAGCTTTCGGTGCCGACAAGATTGACGCGCTCGATCAGGCCGCCCTGCCCGTCATTGACGAACAGCACCTGACGGCGGTTCTCGAGATTGGTCCAGAAGCCCGAGAAGGTCAGCGAAAGGCCCGGCTGGCTGATCTTGATGCCGGCCTCGGCCTGCTTGATGATCTCCGCCGTGAAGCTCTGCGTGCCCGGCGAGGCGCTGGCGTTGGCGGCGGTGCCGGCGGCCAGCGGACGGAACGCAGCCGAGCGCAGTTCGGGGAAGAAGAACCCGCGCGAGGCGTTGGCGTACAGCCTCATGTTGTCCGACAGCTTGTAGAGCGCGCCCGCGGCCAGCGCCCATTCGGTGGTCGAAACCTCGCCGGTGATGAAGCCGCCATTGCCCCAGATCACGTCGCGCAGAGCCGCCGAAAGGTTGGGGGTGCTGGCATCGGTGATGGTGGTCGAGGTCCGCTCGCGGCTGATGTCGCCATTGATCGTTTCAAGCCGGAAGCCGATATCGAAGTTGAAACGGTCCCCGATCTTCATCTGGTCGGCGACGTAGAAGGCGTAGCGTTCGGCCGAGTGCTCGTTGTTGACGTAGCCGGCCCCGGCGTTGAACAACCCGTTGCGGGATATCACCGTCTGCGCCCCGGTGTTGGGGTTGGTGACAGTGAGGTTCACCAGCCGGGGGCGGTTGTTGAGTTCGGCCAGGAATGTCGTGGTGACGTTGAAGTCGCCCGCCGTCGCATTGCCGTAGAAGGTGCCCAGGGTCAGCGCGTGATCGACAGAGCCGGTCACCAGCGTCTTGGTGAGGTTCAGCTCGGCAGTGAAATCGTCGACCGGGCGGTCGCGGTCGGTGAAGCGGTTGGCGAACAGCAGGCTGCCCACCGGCACCGCGCCGCCGCCGGCAAAGGTGAACTGCGCATTGGCAAGCGTGCCGAGATTGCGGTTGGTGAGATAGCTCTGGAGCGTTTCCGGCACGTTGACGATGCCGTCACCATCCGACCACAGGCCGAACTTGTGGTTGTAATCGCTGTATTTGAAGCGCCCGTTGATGCCCCAGCCGCTGTCCCCGAAGTCCTTTTCAAACGCGAGGCCGAGCATCCCGCCGCGGGTCGAGACGCCCTCGGCAATGTCCGAGGTGAAGCGCCCGCCGCCCGGAATGTTGAAGCCCAGCGTCGAGAAGTTGAAGGCGTTCTGCACCGAGTTGACGATCTCGCCGTCATTGCCGCGCAGGCGGCTGCGGGTCGGGCCGTCGAGCGGGATCGGCAGGTAGAACTGGGTCTGGTCGTCGATATACTGGCCGATCAGCTTCACGAAGCCGCTGCCATCGCCAAAGCGGTATTCGAGATTGCCGCGGATTTGCCCGCCCTTGGTGTCGAGCCCGGTTTTGATCGGGCCGTCATCGACGCGGTAGAACCCGGACACGGCGAAATAGAGGTTCTCGCCCAGCGGGCCGCTCAGCGCCAGATCGCCGCGGTAGCGGCCGCGCTCGGCCACTTCGAGCTGCGCCTTGCCGGCCAGCTCGTCCCCGCCCGAGGTGCTGATGTAGTTGATGAGACCCGCAACCGATCCGGGGCCGAACAGGTTCGACACGCCGCCGCGCACGAATTCCAGACGGTCGATGCCGAGATCGTTGCGGGCGTATACGTCATAGGCCGAGGAATTGAGACCGAAGGACGAAAGCACCGTGATCCCGTCATACATCAGCGGGGTGAACTGGAACTGCCCGCCCGAGGGAAGCCCGCGGATGAAGACGTTGGAGGCCACTTCCCCGCCGCCGCCATCGGCCTTGATCGAGGGGATGGTGTTGAGAATGTCGGCCTGGCTGGTGACACCGGCACGGGCCAGCGCCGTATCGTCAAGCTGCGAGATGGCGAGAGGCGTATCCAGCGCGGCGCGCGAGCGGCTGGTGCCGGTGACGATGATTTCCTGACCCGCGATCGGCTCGGCTTCATCGGTGGTGGTGGTGGCATCGGTGCCTGCCTGCGCCAGCGCGGCGGCGGGCAAAAGGGCCGTCAGCGAGACGCCGGCCGCGGCCAGCGCGAGAAATTGCTTCATCGATCATCTCCCCAAATGAGCCCCTTATCCGGGCTTCTGCGCGGGGCGTAACAGCCCCGCCTGGAGATTACAACCTATGGTGGGTTGTATTTGGGTGATATTGTTGCCCGTTTGCATCAACTCTGGCATCAGGCCCGCATGGATACATCGACGATACAGGACTTTCTCCAGCGGCCATCGGAAAGCGAAGCAGCGATCCTTGGCCACGTCCTGCGCAATCCGGGCACGGTCCAGCCCGTCATCGCGCGTGATTGCGGGCTGTCTCAGCAGACGGTCTCGCGGTTGGTCGGCGAACTTGTCGAGCGCGGCGCGCTGGCGCTGGGCGAACGCAAGGTCAGCGGACGCCGCGGCCAGCCGAGCGTTTCGATCAGGGTCGAGCCGGACTATGCCTATTCGCTCGGCATCGCGCTGATGACCGATGCGCTTTCCGTTGCGCTGATGGATTTTGCCGGAAACGTGGTCGGGCACGAACAGTTCACCATGCCCGTAATGAGCCGCAATGCGGTGTTTGCCCGGCTTCACGAGATTCGCGCCCGCCTGCTGGACCGGACTCCGGCCGCGCGCGAACGTCTGGTGGGTGCAGGCATCGGCATTCTCGGCCCCTGTCTCGACGGCAAGTCCCGGTTCAACCCGCCGCGCGCGCTCGACGAATTTGCCATGGTGCCGATCGACGAGCTGTTCACCGAGCGGCTCGGCCTGCCCTGCTGGGTCGAGGGTGACGGCAATGCCGCCGCCGTGGGCGAGAGCTTTCTGGGCGCCGGCCGCCAATACGCCAACTTTGTCTACATCTACGTCGCCGCCGGGCTTGGCGGGGGGATCATCGTCAACAACCGGCTGCTCAGGGGCTCGCACGGCAACAGCGGCGAGATCGGGCGGATGCTGCCGTGGCGAAATTTCCAGATCCCGACGCTGGAAACCCTGCTCCACTCACTCCGCTCCGCCGGGGTCGAACTTGACGGACTATCCACCATGCTTGCCAATTTCGACCCGGACTGGCCGGGCGTGGACGAATGGATCACGCGCAGCCGCGACCAGTTTTCCCTGATCGCATCGGCCATCGCCGCGCTGCTCGATCCGGAAGCGATCGTGTTCGGCGGACGACTGCCGCCGGCGCTCGCGGCCAAGCTGATCCCGGCGATCGAACTGTTCGACGATGCGCGCCGCGAAATGCCCCGCCCGCTACCGCGGATCATCGCCTCGCGGACCAGCTACCATGCCTGCGCTATCGGCGCCGCGATGCTGCCGCTTGAACAGCGATTCTATTCCAGCATGCTGTAACGCTTTGGCGGGGGTGTCATGCACGGGCATGATCCCATCGAGCCGGTGGCGGAGCAGGAGGGATTCGAACCCTCGATACGCTTTTGACGTATACACACTTTCCAGGCGTGCGCCTTCGACCACTCGGCCACTGCTCCGCTGCGCGTTCTTGTCGCGCTACCGCTTTGCTACTTGAGCGCAGGTTGCGGCAAGTGCGCGCCGATAGCGACCAATTGCCGCCTCCGCAAGGCACTCGGGTTTGGAGGCGTTCCGGAATCGTGGTAAAGGAGTCGCACGGCCAGTGCTGCGCGGAATGGCATTCCCTGCGAACGCTGCCTCGAAAGCCCCTTTCCGTGCACCCTAGCATGCGGAAAGGGGTTTTTGATTGGTGCGCGAGTGTGCCACAAACCCTTTCATGAGAACCGCATTCCTTGTCGCTGCGGCGACCATCGCCCTTGCTCTGCCCGCCGCCGCTCAGGAGGAACCGAAGGGAGCGCCCGCCCCTTCGGAAATCGTCGCCGCCGCGCCCAAGAGCGACTGGGTGGCGATTGCGCCCGAAGACCTGCTGGTGATGACCCTCGCGCCGGATGCGGACGGCAAGCCGCGCACCGTGGTGATCCAGCTGATGCCTGCGCCCTTCAGCCAAGGCTGGATCCACAACATCCGGCTGTTCGCGCGGGCGAAGTGGTATGACGGCATCTCGGTCAACCGGGTGCAGGATAATTACGTCACCCAGTGGGGCGATCCCAATTACGACAACCCCGAAGCGACGGGGAAGCCGAAGCCGCTGCCCGAGGGGCTGAGGGTGATGGGAGAGGCGGAGTATGTCACTCCCGCGAAATGCGCTTATGTTTCCTCCGCAGGCGAAAACAACTTTCAGCGTTATTGTGATGTCGGCTTTGGTTCACCGCTTCGCATCCTCGATCCCTATGTCACTAAAGGTGAGGGGGGATTCTCTGATGGTTGGCAGATGGCTGGCAAGATCGACGGCGAGCGAGGTGAAGTCTGGCCCGTGCACTGCTACGGCATGGTCGGCGTCGGGCGGAACTATTCGCCCGATACGGGCTCCGGCGCGGAGCTTTATACCGTGATCGGCCATGCGCCGCGCCATCTCGATCGCAATATCGCGCTGGTCGGCCGGGTGATCGAGGGGATGGAGCACCTCTCCTCCCTGCCGCGCGGCAAGGGCGCGCTGGGGTTCTACACTGCCGAAGAAGCCGCCAAGCGCACCCCCATCCTGTCGGTGCGGGTGGCGAGTGATCTGGCTCCAGCTGAACAACCAGCTTTCGAATACCTCTCGACCGAAAGCGCCACCTTCGCGACCTATGCCGAGGCCATCGCCAACCGCCGCGATCCGTTCTTCATCGTGCCCGCAGGCGGCGCGGATGTGTGCAACATCCGTGTCCCGGTGCGGCGGGTGGCACCCTAGCCGTCATTGCGAGAAGCGAAGCGACGCGGCAATCCATGGACTGACGCTGCCCAATGCAGAACCGTCAATCCATGGATTGCTTCGCCTGCGGCTCGCAATGACGAGGTAGAGTGGCCTACTGCCGCTCCGCCTGCGCCACGGCGTCACTGGCGCGCAACGCGGAGACGATGCGGTTCAAGTGCCCCACATCCTCAACCTCGACCTCGACATCATAGGTCACGAAAGGATGGTCGATCTGCGCCTGCATCAGGGTGATGATGTTGGCCTTGTTCTGCGCGAAAATGCCGGCCATTTCCGCGAGCGTGCCCAGCCGGTCGTAGATCGTCACCGACAATTGCCCCGCCGCGCCGAAGGAGCGGTTGCCCCAGGCAAGGTCGATCCAGTCGCTATCGACCCCGCTTGCCAGTTCCATGCAGTCGATGGCGTGGACCAGCACCGGCTCGCCCTTGCGGCGGATGCCGACGATGCGGTCGCCCGGCACAGGGTGACAGCAGGGGGCGAGTTCGAAGGCGACGCCGGGGGTGAGGCCCCGGATCGAGATTGCGCGCTCGCGGCGTTCCCAATGCTCGTCTTCCTCGATGCCCGCGGTGCAGCCGGGGACCAGCGCCTCCATCACCTCGCGGTCGGTGATCTTGGCGGCGCCGATGGCGTACATCAGGTCATCGGGTTCTTCCATGCCGAGCCGTTCGACCGCGGCGCGGATCGCCTTCTTGCCGATCCGGGCAGGCACGCGGGCGGAAATCTCGTCGAACAGCTTTGAGCCGATGGTGGCGACCTCGGCGCGCTCCTTCATGCGCACCGCGCGGCGGATCGCGGCACGCGCCTTGCCTGTGACGACGAAGGCGAGCCACGACAATTGCGGGGAGGCGTGGGGGTTCTTGATGATCTCCACCACATCGCCGTTCGCCAGCGGGGTGCGCAGCGGCATGTGCCGCCCGTTGATCTTCACCCCCGCCGTCTGCGTGCCAAGGTTGGTGTGGACGGCGAAGGCAAAGTCCACCGCTGTCGCCCCCTTGGGCAGCTGGAACAGCGCGCCCTTGGGCGTGAAGGCGAAGATGCGATCCTGATAGATCGCCATGCGCGTGTGTTCGAGCAGCTCTTCGGCATCGTGGCTGGCATCGACGATCTCGATCAGGTCGCGCAGCCAACCCACCGCCCCATCGGGCTTGTCGCCCTGCTTGTAGGCCCAGTGCGCGGCGAGACCGAATTCGTTGGTGCGATGCATCTCGCGCGTGCGGACCTGCACTTCGACGCGCATCGAGTTCTCGTACATCAGCGAGGTGTGCAAGCTGCGGTAGCCGTTCGACTTGGGGGTCGAGATGTAGTCCTTGAACTTGCCGGGCAGGAACTGCCAGGTGGTGTGCAGGATGCCCAGCGCGCGGTAGCAGTCCTCCTCGGTCTCGGTGAGGACGCGGAAGGCCATGATGTCGGTGACCTGTTCGAAGCTGACATGGCGTTCGGCCATCTTGTGCCAGATCGAATAGGGGTGCTTCTCGCGCCCGTAGACCTCGACCTTCAGCCCCGCTTCGGCGAGGCGCTGCTTGATCCTGAGCGCGATGTCGTCAACCTGCCCGCCATCCTGCGAGCGCAGCTGTTCGAGCCGGCCGGTGATAGTGGCATAGGCCTCTGGCTCCAACTCGCGGAAGGCGAGGGCCTGCATCTCGTGCATATATTCGTACATCCCCACCCGTTCGGCGAGGGGGGCGTAGATATCCATCGTCTCACGCGCGATGCGCTGGCGCTTCTCGGGCTTCTTGATGAAATGCAGCGTGCGCATGTTGTGCAGGCGGTCGGCAAGCTTGACCAGCAGCACGCGGATATCCTCGGACATGGCCAGCAGGAACTTGCGCAGGTTTTCCGCCGCCCGCTCGTTCTCGGGCATGGTCTCGATCTTGGAGAGCTTGGTGACCCCGTCCACCAACCGTGCGACCTCGGGGCCGAAATGGGCCTCGATATCCTCGATCGTGGCGAGCGTATCCTCGACCGTGTCGTGGAGCAGCGCGGTGATGATCGTCGCCTGATCGAGCTTCAGGTCGGTCATCAGCCCGGCGACTTCGACGGGGTGCGAGAAATAGGGATCGCCGCTCGCCCGCTTCTGGCTGCCGTGTTTCTGCACGGTGTAGACATAGGCACGGTTGAGCATCGCCTCATCGGCGGCCGGGTCGTAATCGAGGACCTTCTCGACGAGTTCGTACTGGCGGAGCATCGTCACCGAATATGTGCGCGGGCGCGATTTGCCGCAAGTGCGAAGAAAGCCTGAAGGATGTGCCTCAACTCCACGTCGCCCGCGGCGGCAGGCTCATCAGGATTGCGTCGATATTGCCGCCGGTCTTGAGGCCGAAGATCGTGCCCCTGTCGTAGACGAGGTTGAACTCGGCGTAGCGGCCCCGGTATTCGAACATCTGCGCCTCGTCCGCCGCATCGAAGGGCGTGTTCATCCGGCGCCGCACGATTGCGGGGAAGGCTTCGAGGAACTGCTTGCCGATGTCCTGGATGAAGGCGAAATTGCGCTCCCATACGGCATCATCGGGGCATTCCAGATGGTCGCAGAAGATGCCGCCCACCCCGCGTCCGACCTTGCGGTGGGGGATGTAGAAATACTCCTCCGCCCACTTCGAATAGCGTTCGTAATAGGTCTCGTTATGCGGATCGCAGGCCGCGCGCATCGCGGC
The DNA here is from genome assembly GCA_019750455.1 of Sphingomonadales bacterium. Taxonomy (GTDB): domain Bacteria; phylum Pseudomonadota; class Alphaproteobacteria; order Sphingomonadales; family Sphingomonadaceae; genus Erythrobacter. Next base: position 14,117 of record JAIEOM010000109.1, read on the forward strand.
GTGAAATTCCGCCGTGTCCTCGTCATAGGGGAGCGGCGGGTTGAGATCCGCCCCGCCGCCGAACCACGCCTTGGTGGTGGTGAGGAAACGGGTGTTCATGTGCACCGCAGGCACGTGCGGGTTCGCCATATGCGCGACAAGGCTGATGCCCGTGGCGACAAAGCCGGGGTTCTCAGCGCTCGCCCCGTTGATGCTGCCGGCAAATTCCTTGGCGAAGCTGCCGCGCACGGTCGAGACGTTGACCCCGACCTTTTCGAACACCTTGCCCTTCATCAACCCCTGCACCCCGCCGCCGGGATCGGGATTGCCTTCTTCCTCGCGGCTCCAGGGGGTGTACTGGAAGGCGGCATCCGAGCCCGCCTCGCGCTCGATCGCCTCGAACTCGGCGCAGATCAGATCGCGCAAGTGCTCGAACCACGTGCGCGCCTTCGCCGTGTGCGGTGTCCAGTCAGTCATACATCCCCGTCCGTCAGTTTCGCCCACCATAGGGAAAGGCGTGGCGCAAACAAGCCTCTAAGGCCGGTGCGCGCCGCTGTTGCCAAGCGGCCGATTTGGCGGCAGGGAAGCGCGATGGTTCGCGCTATGTTCGCCCCCTTCCCCTTCGCCGGACACGAGCTTGCGCTCGGGACATGCCGCGCGCTCTACTGGCCGGCCGAACGCGCGTTGCTGGTCGCCGACCTGCATCTGGAAAAGGCGAGCTGGTTTGCCGCACGGGGCCAGATGCTCCCGCCCTATGACAGCCGCGACACGCTGGAACGGCTGGCCGATGCCGTGAAGCACACGAGCGCGCGGCGGGTGATCACGCTGGGCGACAATTTCCACGATGATGCGGGCGCGCTGCGGCTCGATGCGCATTGCACCGGGATGCTGGAGGCACTGACCCGCGCGCTTGACTGGGTGTGGATCACCGGCAACCATGACGAGGCGCTGCCGAAAGGCTTCGGCGGCACGATCGTGCCCGAGCTGGTTCTGGGCGGCGTGATCCTGCGCCACGAAGCGAAGGCGGGGGAGACCGCGCCCGAATTGTCGGGGCATTACCACCCCAAGCTGCGGGTCAATGTCAGGAACCGCCACATCGCCCGCCCCTGTGCGGTGCTCGGGCGGAGCAAGGGAGGTGCCGAGCGGATGATCCTGCCCGCCTTCGGCAGCCTTACCGGCGGGCTAGACGCGGGCCATCCCGAAATCCTCGGCGCGCTGCAACCGGCCCGCCGGATCGAGGCGCTGATGCCGGCAAAGGACCGCATCGCCCGTTTTCCGCTGTGGCAGGCAGCAGCCTGACGCGTGGACTAGTCGCCGAAACGCTCAAGCACCGAGCCGACCTTGGTGAAACCCTCCCGAGTAAGCGCGACGAAAGTGACCCGTTTGTCGGTTTCGGACTGCGACCGCACCACCAGACCGCGGTCCTCAAGCCGGTCGATGATCCGCAGCGCTGTCGTCTCGGGGCAGCGGGCGATGATCTGCAGGGACTTGGTCGACACCTTGGCACCGCCCGAAGACTGCTTGAACAATTCCACGAGCATGTTCCAGGCCGGAACCCCGACCAGATCCGCCCCGATCGCCTCGTCACGGATTTTGGCGCGGTGTTCTTCCTTGGTCGCCGCGAAGGACAGGACCAGCGAATTGCGCTCGATCCGGGCCGCTGCGGAAAACATCGGATAATTCGATCTGATGCGTTCGGGATTCCAGTTCTGGTCCAGGGAATCGGCAAGACGCATCAGGGTCGCCGCAAAATCGCGAAGCGATGCGGGAGACATGTTCGCTTCGAGCTTGTCGAGCAGCTCCTGAACTTCCACGTCACCCCCACGGCGCATCGGATCAATCCCACCGCCCTACAGGACCTAGAGTGCCTGAGAGACATACGTATATCATACTAATTCATTGGGAAAGGACGGTATCCGACGAAGGAGTTGATATTTCAGTCCAAATCGGATTAATTTTTTCGGGCGCCCCCGGAACCCGCTATTTTGCGCGGCGTGACAGGCGCTGGCAGAGGGCGGTTTCGATGGCGCAAGACTCCATCTGGCGCTGGCGCACGTTTCGCACTACATAGCCGCCAGCACGAAGCTACCACAGGAGAACACCCCATATCACGTCCACCCCGGCGCTCGTTGGCCCCGCCCGTAAAAAGCGGCCCGCGTTTTGATAACATGATCAACGTCCCCAAGGTCCGCGTCATCGATGATGAGGGCGAAAACCTTGGCGTGATGTACACCCGCGAAGCGATCGAGCAGGCCAACGAGAAAGGCCTGAACCTCGTCGAAGTGTCCCCCAACGCGGACCCGCCGGTGTGCAAGTTCCTCGATGTCGGCAAGTACCGCTACGAGGCGCAGAAGAAGGCCAATCTGGCCCGCAAGACGCAGAAGACGCAGGACATCAAGGAAGTGAAGATGCGTCCGAACATCGACACGCATGATTATGACGTGAAGATGCGCAACGTGCACAAGTTCATCGACAACGGCGACAAGGTGAAGATCACCCTGCGCTTCCGCGGCCGCGAAATGGCGCACCAGCACCTCGGCATGGACCTGCTCAAGCAGGTGCAGGACGATGTCGCCGAATACGCCAAGGTCGAAGCCTTCCCGCGTCTGGAAGGACGCCAGATGCTGATGGTTCTCGCACCCAAGTAAGCCCCGGCAATCATTGCCTTCGCGGCGCATGGCAGGGCGGAGCGGCACGCGTGCGGCTCCGCCCTTCGCATTGGCCGATCAACGACATGGGGCCTCGACAAAGCGCCGATGCGAACCGATTGCTGACGACACGATCATGCCGGTCTGTGGTATTGAACGGGCTGCGGTTTGGAGGGAAGCTCAGGTCCCCGCCCGATCCCTTCCAGACCGCAGCCAGACCCGTTCCAGACCCCGCCCAGCCCGCCCCAGACGCCGTCTTGCCCCCGCTTTGCCCCCCATTTTTGCCCCTCGCCGGGATTGTTTCACGGGAAACATCAGCCATGCCGTTCCTTCCGCTGTTTCGAACCGCGCTTCTGGCATCGGCCATGCTGGTTGCCGCGCCGACCCTCGCCCAGGCCCAGCCGGGTGATCGCGATCTGGCGACCTTCGCGCCCTCGAACACCCCAGGCCCCGACAAGATCGACTATTCGATCTGGGACGAGGCGATGAAGGCGATCGTGATCTCGATGGGCCCCTCCCTGCGCGAGAGCGCGCCCCGCCCCGATCCCAGCTTCGGCACGCGCCGCCAGTATGGCCACGTCTCGCGTTACCGGCTGGAAGGCACGCGGGTGATGTTCAGCTACCTCGATGCCAATGTGATCGCCAGCTTCACCGAGTATCGCAAGGATCTGGAGAACACGGCAAATATCGTCGATATCCAGTCGCTTAGCCGCAACGAGCAGCTCGCCTACTGGATCAACCTGCACAATGTCGCGATGGTCGAACAGATCGCCAATGCCTGGCCGGTCCGCCAGCCGCGCGAGATCAAGGTGGACGGTGTGCCGCTCGATGAAGCGCGCTTCATCACTGTTGAAGGTATCCGCCTTTCCCCCCGCGATATCCGAGAGAAGATCGTATACCGCCACTGGAAGGACCCGGTGGTGATGTACGGCTTCTGGCGCGGCGAGATCGGCGGGCCTTCCTTGCAGCGCGAGGCCTTCAATGCCGACAATGTCGGTCGCCTGCTGGTGCGCGGCGCGGCCGATTTCGTCAATTCGCTGCGCGGTTCCCAGGAGCTGGGTGGCAGGCTGCAAATATCTGAAATCTATCGCGAAGCTGCGCCCTTCTTCTTCACGGATTTCGAGCAGGACGTGCGCGCGCACCTCGCCCGCTATGCCGACGAGAAGACCATGGCCCTGCTCGCCTCGACCCGCGGCGCGGAGCCGGTTGTCGCCGAGTACGACATCGCCGACATCGAGGGCGGCCTGCGCGAACCGAGCTACACGAACATCACCTCGAACGGCGTCTCAACCAGCTTCCGGATTCCCCAGAGCGTCGCTGCGCTTCTCAAGGAGCGCGAGACCAAGTTCCAGGAGATCATCCGCGAGGGGCGTACCGGAACGGTGACCTTCAGCAACCTCGATCTGCCCGGCGAGGCAGGCGAAGCGGCCGAGGTGCAGTAACCGCCCTGCCCGCTGTCCACCCGCTGCTGCACAGGCGCAACAACCCCGTCGGGCATGGGCGCGGCTACATTGCGTATCTGCATGAATTTGCGTTCATCTTCCGTTTATCCCACTGACATAGAATGCCTTTCCGACGGGAAGGCCTCTGGTGGGAGAGACTGGATGTTGCGCAAATCGATAATCGTCCTGCTGGCCGGAACCAGCCTCGGGTTGACGGCCCCGGCCCTCGCCGAGACTGAAACACCCGAGACCCATGCCCGCCCGTCGCAAGGCGAAACTCACTTCGTCCCCGCGGTCGGCTCCGCCCGATCCCAGCCCGCACAGGCAGACACCCGGCTGGCGATCTTCGCGCCCGGCAGCGATCCGGTGCGCACCAAGATCGATTACGAGATCTGGGACTTTGCGCTCAAGCACATCCTGGTGTCGATGGGCCCCTCGGACGGCAAGGGCGCGCCGCGGCCCGATCCGCAGACCGGTACGCGGCTGAAGCACGGCCCGCAGTCGCGTTACCGCCTCGAAGGTTCGATGGCGCTGTTCCGATTCTTCGACAAGGACGTGATCGACAGCTTCACCGAATACCGTCAGGATCTGGAACGGGTAGCGGACACGGTCGACATCACCAGCCTGCCGCGCAATGAACAGCTCGCTTTCTGGCTCAACCTCCACAATGTCGCTCTGATGGAGCAGATCGCCAAGGAATGGCCGGTGCGCGAGCCGCGCGAGATCGAGCTTGGCGGCATCCCGCTCGACGATGCGAAGTTCATCAATCTGCGCGGCATACCGGTCTCGCTGCGTGATATCCGCGAGAACATCGTTTTCCGGCACTGGCGCGATCCCAAGGTGATCTACGGCTTCTGGCGCGGCGAGATTGGCGGGCCGCACCTGCAAAGCTATGCCTTCACCGGCGACAATGTGACCTCGCTGCTGGATGTGGCGGCGGCCGATTTCATCAACTCCCTGCGCGGCACGCAGAAGTTCGGGAGCACCCTTGAGGTCTCCACCCTCTACGCCGAGGCCGCACCCTATTACTTCCCTGCATTCGAGAGCGACGTGCGCGCGCATCTGGCCCACTACGCCGAGCCGCGCGTGGCCGAACTCCTCGCAAACACCAGCGCAACGCGGGCATCGATCCGCGAACCCGACATCGCCGATCTCCACGGCGGCGCACGCCCGCCGAACTACCTGTTCGTGGGCACGCTGCCCGGCGCCTCGGGTGACTGGGGCGGCCCCTATACCAGCTGTTCCGAAAGGGTCGGGCAGGCAGCCTGCAAGCTGCTTGCCGATCGGGAGCGCAAGCTGCGCAACATGGAACGGCGGGACGAACCAGTGCGCCGCGTGTTCTTCAGCAATATCGATCTGCCGGGCGATCCGCCGAACAAGAACGCGGTCGAATAGCGCGCCGCTTGCCGAGGCGGCATCCGGACTGATAGTCCCCCATCGGGGCCATCGGGGCCGGAGGGATCGACGCAGACATGACGGCACGCCGTATCGGCCTCCTGCTCGGCCCCCTGGGGTTTGCGATGACGGCTTTCGTCGCGCCGCCCGCCGGGATGGCGCCGGGGGCGTGGCTGGTCGCGGGGCTGACGCTGTGGATGGCCGCGTGGTGGATGACCGAGGCGGTACCGCTCAGCGTTACCGCGCTGCTGCCCTTCGTGGTGCTGCCGCTGGCGGGTGTCTCCACTGCCGAAGCGACGGCGGCGACCTATTACTCGCCGATCCTGTTCCTGCTGTTGGGCGGCGCCTTCATCGCTCTCGCGATCGAGCGCACGGGGCTGCACCGCCGCCTCAGCCTTGCGATCTTGCGGATGGTCGGGGCGGACGGCGGGCCGGAGCGCTTGCTGCTGGCTTTCATGATCTCGGCCGCGCTGCTGTCGATGTTTATCTCGAACACCTCGACTGCGCTGATCATGATGCCGATCGCGCTCGCCGTGCTGCAAGGCGCAGGCGGCGAGAAAGAGGGCGCGCCCCGGCAGGACGGCCTGTATGGCGCCCTGCCGATGGGCACCGCCTTTGCCGCCAGCATCGGCGGGTTGGGCACAATCGTCGGTTCACCCACCAACGCAATCGGCGTGGGGCTGCTCGACAAGGTCGCGGGTGTGCGGATCACTTTTGCCGAATGGTCGCTTTATGGCGTGCCGCTGGTGCTGCTGAGCATCCCGCTGGCCGCGTGGATCGTGGCGCGGGTTCAGCAGGTCGCGGCGCATCCCTTCGATATTCCCGCCGCGCGGCAAGCCATTGCCACGCACGGCGAATGGACCGCGCCGGAAAAGCGGCTCGTGCCGCTGTTCGCGCTGACCTTTCTGGCCTGGGTCACGCAGCCGCTGGTGGCGCCCCTGCTGCCGCCCGGATCATGGACCGATGGCACCATCGCGGTCATCGCCTCGCTGGCAATGTTCCTGCTGCCGGACGGCACTGGCCGTCCCCTGCTGGTGTGGCGCGAGGCCGAGACTGCCCCGTGGAGCGTGATCTTCATGTTCGGCGGCGGGCTGGCGCTGGCTGCGGGGATGCAGGCCTCGGGCCTTGCAGGCTGGGTCGGGCAGGCGCTGCTCCCGCTGGAGGCGTGGCCGCTGCTGCTGGTGGCGCTGACCGTGACGGCGCTGGTGATTCTGGTCACCGAATTCGCCAGCAATGTGGCAACCGCGACCGGCATCATCCCCGTGGTGGCTGCGCTGGTGGTGGCGCTGGGGGCCGATCCGGTGCTGCTGGCGCTGCCGGCGGCGCTGGCGGCCAGCTGGGGCTTCATGCTGCCTGCGGGCACGGGCCCCAATGCCATCGCATGGGCCACAGGGCGCATCCGCATCGGCGCGATGGTGCGCGCGGGCGCTCTGCTGGACCTTGCCGGAGTGCTGATTATCGTCGGAACGGTCTGGGGGATTACTGCGCTCGTGTGAAACCTTCCATGCCCCGCTTGAAACGATCGTGCGCGCGCGGTAGCCTTGTTACCAGCACAGCGGTGGCAGCGGAGAGGCGTTCCTGCGGAGGTTAGGAACGGGCGCCCTGCCCGCCGCCGATTGGCTCCCGCCTTCCTGGGAGCGTGAGCACAAGGAAGGACAAGGCCCATGCCTGACGCCGTCGACGCTGTCGAAACCCCCACCCCCCGCCGCAAGCCCAAGCCCGCCAAGCGCGAAATCGCGGGCCGTCCGCTGAAGCCTTCGACCCTGATGATGGGCCACGGCTATGATCCCGTGCTGTCCGAAGGATCGCTGAAGGCACCGATCTTCCTCACCAGCACCTTCGCCTTCGAAAGCGCGGCGGCCGGCAAGCGCCACTTCGAAGGCATCACCGGCCTGCGCGAAGGGGGAGCGGAAGGCCTTGTGTATTCGCGCTTCAACGGCCCTAATCAGGAAATCCTCGAAGATCGTCTCGCGGTGTGGGACGGAGCCGAGGACGCGCTGACCTTTTCGAGCGGCATGACCGCGATCTGCATCCTGATGATGGCCTATGCCAGCCAGAACGATGTGATCGTCCATTCCGGGCCGCTCTATGCCGCCTCCGAAGGGTTTGTCGCCAAGGTGCTGAGCCGCTTCGGGGTCAGCTATGTCGATTTCCCCGCTGGCGCGACCCGCGAGGAACTGGATGCCGTGCTTGCGAAAGCCAAGGCGCAGGCCGCAGAACGCGGCGGCAAGGTGGCAATGATCTACCTTGAAAGCCCCGCCAACCCCACTAACGCGCTGGTCGATGTCGAGGCGGTGCGCGATGCCCGGAATGCAGTGCTCCCCGACTGCCCCATCGCCATCGACAACACCTTCCTCGGCCCGCTGTGGTCGCGCCCGCTGGAGCATGGGGCGGACATCGTCGCCTATTCGCTGACCAAATATGTCGGCGGCCATTCCGATCTGGTCGCAGGCAGCATTGCGGGCGCGAAGAAGTGGATCAACCCGGTCCGTGCGCTGCGCAACACGATGGGCGGGATCGTCGATCCGCACACGGCGTGGATGCTGCTGCGTTCGCTGGAAACCGTTGAATTGCGGATGCAGCGCGCGGGCGAGAATGCCGCCAGGGTGTGCGATTTCCTCCGCTCGCACCCCAAGGTCGAAGGGCTGGGCTATCTCGGCTTCATCGCCGATTCGCGCCAGCAGGACATCTATGATCGCCACTGTCTCGGTGCGGGAAGCACCTTCTCGGTCTTCATCAAGGGCGGCGAGGCCGAGTGCTTCCGCTTCCTTGACAATCTCACCATCGCCAAGCTCGCGGTCAGCCTCGGCGGGACCGAGACGCTGGCGAGCCACCCCGCCTCGATGACCCACCTCTCGGTGCCCCAGGCCCGCAAGGACCTGCTCGGCATCACCGACAACCTCGTGCGCATCAGCGTCGGGATCGAGGATGCCGACGATCTGATCGCCGACTTCGCGCAGGCGCTGGAACATGTGTGAGTTTCCTCCCCTCATCTGCTAGGCCACAACCCTGCCGAGGGGAGAAACCAGCATGACCGACAGCCGCAAGCCCGTGTTCCTCGTTATCGGTGCAGGGGCCGGGATCGGCGGCAATGCCGCGATGCGCTTTGCCGCCGGTGGCTATCACGCGGTTCTCGCGCGGCGGTCGGACGAGGAGGGGCTGGCGCGCATGGTCGCGCAGATCGAAGCGGCAGGCGGCTCGGCCAGCGGCACCCTCCTCAACGCCGCCGAGGATGGCAGCATCGAGGAACTTGTGGCGCGGATTGAAGCCGATGTGGGCCCGATCCGCGCCGCGCTCTACAATCTTGGCGCGCAGATCGGGAACCGGACGCTGGACCAGACCCCGCACCGGATCGTCGAACTGGGCTGGCGGCTGGGCACCTACGGCGTCTTCCGCCTTGCCCATGCGCTATTCCCGGCGATGGTCGAGCGCGCGGCGAATGGTGGTCCGCACGGCACGCTGCTGGTCACCTCGGCCACCGCAGCCGTGCGCGGCAATGCCGGGCAGCACAGCCATGCGGCGGCGATGGGCGGACGGCGAATGCTGTGCCAGACACTCAACGGCGAATTCGCGCCCAAGGGCATCCATGTCGCCCACGTGATCGTCGATGGCCCGGTGGATGCCCCCGACACGCTGGGCAAGCTGCTGGGCGACAAGTTCGATACCTTCAAGGCGAACAAGGGCGCGGACGGCGTGATCGACCCCGCGGCCCTGGCCGAAACCTACTGGCACCTTGCCCACCAGCCCCGCAATTGCTGGAGCCACGAAGTCGACGTGCGCCCCTGGACCGATGTGCCGTGGTGGAACGACAACCCCGATCCGCAGATCGATTCCACGGGCAAGGGCTTCGCGGGACCGAAGACCTAGGTGTTCAGCCCCGCCACTCGCGCCGCTCTTCGGCTGCGCGCAGGACTTCGTAGCTGGTCTGGATCAGCTGGAACTGCTTGGCCGCTTCGGCATCGCCCGGCTTCACATCGGGGTGCACTTCCTTGGCGCGGGCGCGGTAGGCCTTCTTCACCGCGTTGAAATCGGCGTCCGCCTCCAGCCCGAGCACCTCGAGAGCGCGCATTTCATCCGCCGAACGCGAGCCATCGCCCGATCCGGCCCAGCCATAATGCGCGCTTTCGGCGTAACCCGCGCTTTCCTGCCGTTCCGCGCGGGCGCGTTCCTCTTTCTCTGCCTGTTCAAGGCCTTCGAAGTAATCCCACTTCGAATTGTATTCGGCCGCGTGCTTCTGGCAAAAATACCAGCGGTCGCGGCTGTTGGGCGCCTTGGGTGCGGGGCAATCGCCCGGCTCGTCGCAACCGTGACGGTCGCAGATGCGGACATTGGCCGCCTCCTGCGACGAGCCATAGGGCCGCCAGCGCGGGAAGCCCCAATCCATCGACCGGCGCGCGCGGCTCACCGGGCTGCCCCGGGCATGATGTCGTTGGTCGATTGGGTCACGCCGTCAATCTAGGCGCGCTGGCTGCAAATGGGAAGGCGTGAGAACACGGGAACCGGTTGCAATGTGAAATGTTGCATTGCAAAAGGATCGCACGTCATGAGCCAGCAACTGACCCTCTCCAGCCTGTTCTGCGTGCTAGCGCTCGCGGGGCTGTGCGTTGTTACGGGTGTCCGCGATCTGGCCGGCACGCCGGTGCCGGTTGCGGTGCAGGCCGAACTTTCGTCCGGCCTGCACCAAGGCTGATCAATTGATGATGACGCTGGCGGCGCGGCGGTTCTGCGCCCACGCGCTTTCGTTCGAAGCCAGCGCAACCGGGCGCTCCTTGCCGTAGCTCACCACCGAAATGCGGTTGGCATCGACGCCGAGGCTGACGAGGTACGCCTTGGCCGCATTGGCGCGGCGCTCACCCAGCGCAAGGTTGTATTCGCGGGTGCCGCGTTCGTCCGCATGACCTTCGATGGTGAAGGTGACCTGCGGGAAGCGCGCGAAATACTGCGCCTGCGCTTGCAGCGCCGCGGCATCCTGCGTGTCGACATTGTAGCGATCGGTTTCGAAGTAGATCGTGGTCGACGAACCGACGGCCTGTGCGAAGTGCGCCTGCGTGCCTACGGCGGGGCCAGTCGGCTGGACCTGCGGGGTCGGCTGCGTAGTCGGGCGGGTGGTGTCGACAGGCGGAGGGGGAATGTCGGCGGGTGCCTTCTTGGAGCACGCCGCAAGGCCCATGGCCGAGGACAGCAGCAGGATCGTGGCAATCTTCGTGTTCATCGCTCTTGTTCCTTTCTTCTTGTGATTATCAGGGACGGATCGGGCCCCAGGCGGGGTCTGAGGCATCGACCGGCGTGGGGAGGCGGCGTTCGTTCTGGCCGGTGAGGTCCACCTGCCAGATGCCCGAGCGACCGGTGTTCCTTTCGGTGCGGAAAAACTGGATGATGCGGCCATTGGGAGCCCAGGTCGGGGCTTCGTCCTGCCAGCCCTTGGTAAGCACGCGCATCCCGCCGCCGCCGGTGTTCATCACCGCGACGTTGAAATCGCCGGCGATCCGCGTGAAGGCGATCTGGTCGCCGCGCGGGCTCCATTCGGGCGTCGCGCAGCGCCCGCCAAAGAAGCTGATGCGCTTCTGGTTCGAACCGTCGGCATTCATCACGTAGCACTGCTGGCTGCCCGAACGGTCGCTTTCGAACACGATCTTGCTGCCATCGGGCGAATAGGATCCGCCCACGTCGATCCCCGGATTGTCGGTCAGCTTGATGCTCGTCCCGCCCGTGGCAGGCACGCGGTAGATGTCGGTATTGCCCGCGACGGCCATCGAATAAAGGATGTACTTGCCATCGGGCGACCAGCGCGGGGCGATGGTGGGGTTGCGGTTTTCGGTCACCAACGTCTGCTTGCCCGTGCCGATGTCGTAGACATAGATGCGCGGATTGCCGTCGACATAGCTGAGATAGAGGATCTTCGAATAGTCGGGCGAATAGCGCGGGGTCAGCGCGGTGGCGCTGCCGAGCGTCAGGAAGCGGTGGTTAGCCCCGTCGCTATCCATCACCGCAAGCCGCTTGACGCGGCGGTCCTTGGGGCCGGTCTCGGCGATATAGGCGATGCGGCTGTCGAAGAACGGGCTCTCGCCGGTCAGGCGGCTGAAGATGAGGTCCGAACACTTGTGCGCCGCGCGCCGCCAGTCGCCGGGCGCGACCACCCAGCCCTCGCGCACCAGCTGCTGCTGGAGCTGGACGTCGTAGAGGTAGCAGCCGACCACCAGCCGGCCGTCGTCGCGCGCGGTAACATAGCCCTGCACCAGCATCTCGGCGCCCTGCCCGCTCCAAGTGCCGTAAGCGGGCGCGCGCACCTGCGCGAAGGCCGGCTGCGGCAGGCTGTCGGGGCCGACCGGCTTGAACAATCCGTTATTGCGCAGGTTGGCCGTGATGACGCGGGCGACCTCGCGCCCCAATGCCCCGGTGCCCGCCTCGTTGGCGGGGGTGGGGCGATCACGGTCGGTGGCGAAGGCGGGGATGGCGATGCCGATGTCGGACCATGCACTTTCGTCGGTGACGGTGCCGCGCAGCGGGCCATCGTCATCGCCTTCGATCGCGACGCTTTCGACCTGCTGATCCTGCGGGATCGGCGCGCCGAGATCCTGCGCGGCGGCAGGCACAGCGACGAGCGCGGCAGTGAGAAGCAGGAGAAACTTTTTGGTCATGTCAGAGCCTTCGGTCGAATTGCCATTCGAGATCGTCCCAGCGACTATAGAACTGCTCGGGAAGCTTGAAAGGCGCGGCGAGCTGCACCGCGCGGATTGCCCGCTCGCAGTGCAGGGAGGATTGCGGGCGGTTGCTTTCGGTAATGCTGTTCGGGTTGGTGCGGCAGGTGGGTCGACCCTTGAGGGTCCCGTCCTGATTGAGCTGCCAACGCACCACGGAAACCAGCAGCTCGGCTTCTACACCATTCGGCGCAGACCAGTTGCGCTTGATCTGCCGCGAGATCGCCGAGCGCAGGTCCGCAGCCTCCTTGGCACCGAAGGTGGCCGCAGGCGCGCGGGTTTCGGTGGTGGTCGTGGAACTGCCCTTGCCTTCGAGGAAATCGTCACCGATCCGGCTGCCGCCGCCGCTCTTGGCAGCGGTCTGTCTGGGCGGTGTGGTGGCGGCCTGCTTGGGCGGGGTGCGATCCGGGCGCGAGCGGTCACGGGTGGGCGCGGGCTGCTGCGCGGCGGTTCTGGGCGTGGGCTTGGGCGGGGTCGGTGCGACACGCGCGGCAGGCTCGGGCTTGGCGACTTCCGGAGCGGGGGCAGGCTCGTCCGACAAGGTCGGCGCTATCGCGGCGCGGCTTTCGCTCACCGGCTCGGGTGAGGCCGCTTCGAGCCCCACCTCGGTCGCGAGGCTTACATTGATCCGCTCGGGAAACACCGAAACCTCGCTGCGCATGGTCTGCATCGCCAGCACTCCGACGAGCGCGGCATGCAGCACGACAGCGGCCCCGAGGCCGATCTTCTCGTCGCTCTGCAATGCCAGCGTTCCCATCACGTCCTCTCGCTATGGGGCAGAAACTGAACCGTCGGTGACCAGCGAGATCGATGTGAAGCCTGCGCGGCCCAACTCGCCCATAACCTGCATCACTCTGCCATAATCGAGGCTGCGGTCACCGCGCAGCACGACCAGCGGCTGTTCGCCGCCGCGATCCAGCGCCGCAAGCGCGGCTGGGAGTTCGCCCGCGGCAACGAGTGCATCCTCGATATAGATTGTGCCCGCAGCGTCGATCGAGACGGTAATCTGGTCAGGCTTCTCCTCGACCGGCGCGGCTCGGCTTTCGGGGAGTTCTACAGGGACGCCCACGGCAGGCAGCGTAACCGTGACCATGAAGATGATGAGCAGCACCAACATCACGTCGACCAGCGGCGTGACGTTGATCTCGGCCATTGCGGCCCGGCGGGTGCGTTTGCCGCGGCGATCCCGCGAGGAGGAAACACCCATCCCCATCACGCGCGATCCAACTCGCGGCTGAGGCCGGTGTGGAGCTTGTCGGCGAAGCGCTGGAGCTCCGCCTCGTAACGGTCCACCGATCCGCCGAAGCGGTTATAGGCGATCACCGCGGGGATAGCGGCAAACAGGCCGATGGCGGTCGCGAACAGCGCCTCGGCGATGCCGGGGGCAACCACGGCCAGCGATGCGCTCTGCTGCGCGCCGATCTGGAAGAACGAGTTCATGATCCCCCACACGGTGCCGAACAGACCCACGAAGGGCGCAACCGAGCCGACCGTCGCGAGGAAGTTCAGCCGCCCTGCGAGCGCGTCGGATTCCTCGGCGATCTGGCTCTCCATGACGGCAGCAATCCGCTGGCGCGCAGCCTCTCGGTCAACCGGCTGCTTGGCGGTGGACTTGCGCCATTCATCAAGCCCGGCGGCAGCGATGCGGGCTGCGGGGACTTCCTTGCGGACAGCCTTGGTCAGCAGCGCCTCACGGTCGCGCTGCTCCCAGAACTCGGCCTCGTATTCCTGCGACTTCTTCGACAATCCGCCGATCCGCATCGAGAACGAGACGATGATCATCCATACCCACACGCTCGCCAGAATGAGGCCCACCATCACCGCCTGCACGATGATATCGGCCTGAATGAACAGCTCCACCGGATCGAGACGGGTCGGAGCGGTGGCAGGGACGGCGGCGGCAAGCAGGGCGAGCGTCACGGGGTCAGGTGTCCTTGTTCATGAAAGTCTGGAAGGCAGCGCGCCATTCGGCGGGCTGGCGGCGCGGGCGGCCGTCGAGAGTGATGAAGCCGACGCGCAGACTGGCTTCGCAGAGCACGTCATCTCCCCGCCGCGCGATCTGGTGCATCCGGCAGGAGGCGGCGCCCAGTTCGGTGCAACGGGTCTCGATCACCACATCATCGTCAAGCCTGGCGGGTCGCAGGTATTTGAGGTTCACCTCGCTCAGCGCATAGGCGCCCTCGCCCGTTTCGATCGCCGCGCGCTGGTCGATCCCGAGCAGTCGCAGCAGATCGGACCGCGCCCGCTCGAACCAGCGCAGGTAATTGGCGTGGTAGGTGATCCCCGACAGGTCGGTATCCTCGTAATAGACGCGCACGGCATAGAGATGCCGTGCACCATCAAGGATGCCGCCGGGAGGATTGGGAGAGGTCATCTGGCGTCACCTAGCCTAGCGGGGAATCGCTGCAAAGGCCGCTGTGTGCGTTTTGGAGATGAACGGCAGCCGAAC